>JADGBO010000177.1 GCA_015231465.1 Desulfamplus sp. | reverse complement strand
TATTAAGGAGGAGTTTCATGATCCATATCAAATCAGACTATTACCCATTTCCTGGAAAACCAAGGCCGTCAATGGTCATTGTCATGATATTCACGGTTTTTATTTTCTCTCTATCCGGCTGTATGAATGGTGAATATAAGCTTCTTTTCACCGATATCCAAGGTTTAAAACCCGGAGCCGGGCTAATGTTCGATCAACATACCATAGGAGAGGTCCGGGAGATTGTCTATACCAGGGATGGTGAATATCTTGTATCCATTGTCGTGGATAAAAATTTCCAGGCTGCCATGACGGAACACTCCCGATTTGAAATCATCCCCCCTTCATCAAAAAGCGAGGATAGAGTCATTGTGATGACCCTGGAAGAGAAAGGGGGAAACCCCCTTGAGAAAGGGGTTGCCGTAAAAGCCCTTGCACCAACTCCCTTCTCTCCCATGGAAAAGATCACTCCAGTATTAAAGAAATTGGAGAGCGGATTTGAGAAATTGGACAGTGGATTTGAGAAATTTGTCAATGACTTGAAAAATGTCCCTGAAAGCGACTCTTTTAAGGCCATTGAAAATAAAATGGATGAGCTGGGAAGGCAGATGAAGGAGTCCGGCAAGGATGTGAAGGAGAACATTAAAAACAACATCCTTCCAAAATTAAAAAATCAGATTGATGAGCTGGGCCGTAAATTTGAAAAAGAAGGAGAACCCGGCAAGACAGAACCGCTTGACAAAAAGCTCCAGGAGCTGCACGATATTTAGGAATCCAAAGGTTGGGATTCCAAAACTATTTTTCTGAAAGTGGGCATCCTTCATTTGCAGGTTTACACTTTTCTAATGGCAAAAATAACCCAACGGTAGAGACGCAATGCATTGCGTCTCTATAGCTTTCCAGATAATTAAATTGGTTATCATAACTGTAAGGGCAGCTCCCTGTGGCTGCCCTCAAAAAAGGTCAGGTGCATATTGTTTTTTATCTATTTCCCGTTTTCGATTATTGCCGCAACCCTTGTATATTTTGATGCTGAAAAACGCCAGATGCCCCAATGGTGGCCGGCCATGGCCTTTATGGCTCCCATCACCATCCCCCTCTACCTGGTTAAAACAAGGCAGCAGCGGAGCATCGTTCCCATAGCGGCCTTTTTGTCCCTGGCGGTACTTGTCATTGTCGGAGAGTCGTTTTTTTTTATGAAGATGAGAGACAGCGTGCAGTTTCAAAATTACTCCCCCACTGTCCAGGAAATTGTCCGAATCACCCACAGGATAGAGTATATTGTGAAAAAATTTAACCATTTTACTGTGCAACTGGAAAAGGTCAAAGGTGTGGGAGCAAGCACCCAAAGCATAGAGAAGGCACTTGTTTTCATACGTGCCATGCAGTCCCTGATGAAGGATTACAGAACCACCATCAACAATCTTGATGCTGCTGTCAATGATTATGGAAATAATCTTATTTCCGAGAATGCCCTGTGGGTTATAAAACTTGAAGAATTTTACAGTGAACCGATTATAGTGAGGTATGTAAAAAGCCTCGACAATCACCTTGAAGCCTTTGAGTCCCTTCTTGTATATACGGCGGCCAATTTTGAAGAAATAAGATCCAAGAATAAAAGGGTACGGCAGAACTATGACGGCTACTACCTTAATTATGTCCGGGCACTGGAGAGCCACTCTCTTCTTGATACAGGAAGAATGAGGTTTCAGTACCTTTTTTTAAAGGACAATCCCGAGCTTAAGCCATATATGCCAGCCATATTAAATGACAAATTTTTCAAAATCTGGCATCATAACTGATACTCGGGATTTAATGTTTATACCTGCCCTACTCCATTGCAAATTTTTCAAAATCTGGCATCATAACTGATACTCGGGATTCTAATGTTTATACCTGCCCTACTCCATTGCAAATTTTTCAAAATCCGACATCATAACTGATGCCCGGGCTTCTAATGTTTTGTGCTTCATCCTCCCTCCTGTTTCCCTGCCGTATTCCAAAAAGGGTATTATGACCCTGTTTCTGTTACCCCCAAGACCGTCATATGTGACGCTGACCACGGGAACACCGGTGATCTTTTCGATATTGTGGGCCATGGCCTCGGTAACCAGGCCGGGACAGCAGAATGACGGGCTGGTCTGGACAAACAGGGCAAGATCGGGATGCTCCTTGATTGTGTAGTGTATTTTCAGGATGTTGTCCATGGACTCCCCTGTATGCCCGGGAAGGAGATCGTAACGGGCAAGCACTGCCTCATAGGAATCGTTATATGTGCGATCCTTTTCATTCAAAAGTGGTTCAAAGTGTCTATAGTACCTTTTTTCCATCTGGGTCATGGTTGTGAGTATGGCTTTGCATGAGAGAAGACTCATATATTTACCCTCTTTGAACCACTTCTTGAAATAGGAGCCGGCAATCATTTTTGCAAACCGGTAGTAGGGTGTGGTGACAACCTCTCCTCCGTGTTCTTCTATGAAGTGGATAAGCCCCTGGTTCATGACATCGTTGTCCCGCACATACATATCTCCGAAAATTGCCACCCTGGGCCGGTTCCTGGGTCCTGGAACCGTCTTGATCTTCTCAAAGAATCCCAGAGCGATTTTAAGGGTCTCCTCCCGGTCGCTTTTTCCCTCGAAGGCCATGGTAAGTACTTGAACCGCCTGTTCCATTGCCCTGTCCGTCTCCCCTTTTATCCTTTCATAGGGCCTTATTTTGCATCCCAGGTAGCGTAGAAGTCCCCCGAACATATAGGAAAAATAGGCATTGACGGCAGCTCCCATGGAGATGTCGCTGAATGAGAGTTCCCCCTTGTAAACACCGGCCCTGGAGATATTAGTCCCATCCAGGAAGATTTCACCGGCCCCGGAGATCCTGGAGATATTAGTCCCATCCCGGGAGATTTCACCGGCCCCGGATATCCTGGAGATATTAGTCCCATCCCGAAAGATTTCACCGGTCCTGGAGTTATTGGTCCCATCCCGGGAAATATCATCTTCCAGGTCTCGGTCACATTTAAACATTGCATCATCTTTCAAGGATGATTCAAGGATGGTCTTTATATGGTGGGGATAGAGTTTTATATTGCAGGCAATTTCAGATTTGCTCATCCACAGGACGCACCTTTGGGGATCAAGGCCATGGGAGAGGATTGTCCGGGCATAGCCCACGGCAATGGCATTCAGGGGAATGCACTGGCCTGTATTTGTTTTTAGACTCTGTTTGATGGTTTCCTGGGTCTCCTCCATTAGTATGGCATCATATCCCTCTCCCCGGAGAGTGGCTGCAAGGAAGTGGCAGGTGATGTGATCCCAGTTGGGCACCACAATGGTTTTATCTGCAAGGGATTGTGTAAAACTTGGATTTATGCCGGAAATATCGACACATTCGGATATTTTTCCATGATGGGTGAAATTCCTGAAGGCCCGTATCGCGGCTTCGATACGGGTTTCATAGCCCACACTGGAGTCATGCTCATCAAGCTCAAGAATAAGATAGGGTTTCCCATGGGCCTCCATGATCCTTTTAAAATAGTCAACCCCGAAGGAGTCCGGGGCACATTTGAAGGAGGTTATATATACAGGAAAGAGATTGGGAGTCCTTGCGGCTGCAAGTGCTGCTTTGAGTATGGTTGCGGCATGTTCCCAGTGAATTTCCCGCAAAAGGGGGGCTATTTCGGTAAAGTCATGGCTGTCAAGGTCAATCATATCCTGGAAAAAGGCATTGATGCCAAGGGATGAAAATATATCCGGTATTCTGCTGTTCAGGGATTCGGACAAAACAGTATAGGGTCTTCCAAGGAGAAGCACGTCAATTTCGGCATCCTGCACCGGGGCAATAGTCTCTCCCTTTCCCTCCAGGAGATTTTTCCTCTCATTTAGATTTTTCCTCTCATTTATATAGATTGATCCAAGCTGGAGGATGGAACCTTTTTTCCACTCCAGGGCCTTGTCGTATGCACTGTTTATCTCGAAAAAGCTTATATCGGCACCTGGAATCTTTTTGAATGCACGATAGAGTTCAATTTTTGTATAGAAAACCGTGCATATATCCTTTACCACCGGGGAGATAAGCCGCTCCTTTTCAATGCCCCTTACAGATGCAATAACAGCAGGCACATACTGGGTGTAGTAGCAGTACTGGCGCCTCTCTCTTTTCTCCCCGGTTTTATTCTCGAAATAGTAGGGAAGAAAGATGTAATCAGCTTTTTCCATGAGATAATCCACATGGCCATGTAGCGATGTCAGCGGAGTACAGAACTCGGCTGTGGAAAGGGCTCTGCCCCGCCTTACCGGGGATTTCATCTTTTCGCTGCCCACGGTTTTCACCCCGAGATAGTTAAAAAAGACCTTCCAGAAATCAATATCTTCCACCAGGTGAAGCGCCGCGGGTATGCCCATGGTAAAAGGTTGCTTCACATGGGAAGGGTGGGGAAGTGTGACAGCTTTTTTTCTGGCCCTCAGCAGATGAAATCTTCTCTCCCTGGGAACATAGTGGTCTGTGTTGTAATCCCTGCCGCATAGAAATCCAAAGGCCACTGTTTCACCTGGCATCTCGGCAATTGTGAGTTTACAGTGGTTTGTGCAGAGGGAGCAGGTTTCCAAACGGACGGGAATGTTCTCCTTCCAGAGATCAAATCCCCTGAAACTTGTGGGCATATGAACCCGTCCCCCGAGCTGCTCTTCGGGAAGAAGTGCGTTTTTGGTGTGGATATCCCTGATGGTCAGGGCAACCCCCAGGGCTCCGGTCAGGTGGCAGTATCGGGAAACATGTATGGGTTTTTTCAGCCGTTGTTCAAAGGCCGCCACCAGGGCCCTGTTCTTGGCCGTGGCACCCTGGAAAAGTATGGTGGACCCGATCTTGGCTTCGGTGGCCACCTTGGTCATGTAATTGTCCCTCACCGAGTGAAGTGCCGATGCAAGAACCTCATCCACACTGTACCCCTCCGAGAGAAAATGGTTCATGTCCCGCTCCATGAAAACAGTACATCTGTCGCTGGAGATGGGGGATTTCACCGATTCTGTCCTGGAAGAGTACTCCATTAAGGGGCAACCCAGTTTAGAGGCCTGCTCCTCGATAAAACTTCCGGTGCCGGCCGCACACACGGTATTCATGAAGGAAGATGTTACAACCCCGTTTTTCATGGTGGTGAATTTTGCATCCTGCCCCCCTATTTCGATGATGGTGTCCACCTGATCATCAAGTTCGTAGGCCGCCCGGGAGTGGGCAGTAATCTCATCAAGGACAATATCCGCACCTATGATGGCTGCCGACAGCTTTCGTCCCGATCCTGTGGTGCCGCACCCTTTTATTTTGATCCCAATGCCGCTTTCCAGGATAAAGTTGTCAATGGCCTTGAAAATTGCCTGCACGGCCTGGACGGGTCTGGATGCGGTTCTTGTATAAAAACCCGCCGTTACTGTCCCGTTTCCGCCTATCAGCACACCCTTGGTACTGGTGGAACCCACATCCAGTCCGAGATAAAACCATGGATTGTCCATGGGGGGGGTATCCATTGGGGTGGTATCCATCTGGGCGGTATCCATCTGGGTGGCATCCATCTGGGCAGTATTCCTTGGGGTGGTATCCATCTGGGCGGCATCCATCTGGGCAGTATTCCTTGGGGTGGTATCCATCTGGGCGGTATCCCTTGGGGTGGTATCCATCTGGGCGGTATCCCTTGGGGCCGGGTTCACCTGGGCCGGGCACAATCTAACCGGATCCACATAGATATCCACCTCCACAGCGTCATATATATACTGCTTGAAACTTGTAAAATCAGGGTAGTCCGATAGAATGATATCAAGCTCCGGAAAGAAAAACTTGTTCATCTTCTCTTTTTTTACGATAAGCTCAGCCATTGATGAGACAGTGACATGGGGAAAAGGTACTTTTTCTCCAATATGAGATTCCACCGTATCAATAAGACATAGACCGGCACCAATGGCTCCATAGAGATGGGAGTGGCCATCCCTTACCAGGGGAGTTTCTATGAGTTTTTCAATGTGACTTTTCACGGAATCGTTCCTTGAGACCCCGCCGCTGAAAATCACCGGTGTCCTTATGGACTCGTTGGTAAAAAGGGTGTTGCAGATGTTTTTTGCAAGCCCCTTGCACAGGCCGTCACATATCTGGGGTACGGAAAAACCCTCCTGTTGGGCATGGATAAGATCCGTCTTTGCAAATACAGCACACCTTGTGGCAATATCAGGAATCTCCAGGCTGTTTTCAAAGGCCGCTTCACTCAGTTCCGCCGGAGAGAGAAGTCCCAGTCTAACAGCTTGCTGATCCAGGAAACTGCCGGTTCCCGCGGCACATGATGTATTGTTTTTGGCCCCGCAGTAGTTCTGGTCATGGTCAAACATGCTGAGGCTGAACCTTTCACCTCCCACATGGAGAATAGAGCCTATTTTTGTGTGAAAATGACGGGCTGCCCGAATAATTGCCACCTGATCGTCATACTCGGCACTCCTTATGACATTGGATGGTGTGGAAGCTGTGACGGCAATATATCCAACCTGTTCCAAGTCCATGTCTGCAAGGGCTTTTTCAAGGCCCTGTTCCAGATTCCCATGGTGAAATGTCGAGCCGTGGCAGACAATATTTTTTTCCATTGTGATAACGGCGGCAGATACGGATACCGAGCCGACATCAATACCAAGAATCAGGTCATGCTCGTTCATTGTCAAATTTTCTCCTCTATCATGAAAAGATCAATGATAAGTTAAAGGTGTTCCTTTTGAGCAATATCACATGAAGATTGCAGTTATTTTGAAATAGGTATTCTATTTTTGTTATGGTGTCAACATAATGGAGCGGGAAGGTATCCCGGGGCATGGAAACATATCTGTTTTTATCCTCATTTTTTAAAACATTGGATCATGATCATCATTTGGACCAGTATTGCAGGGGCGGGTATATTCCCAGTTGACAATCCTCCTTGTTGACAATCCTGTTTTTCTCAATTAATGTGACGACTTGAAATATTAAGCTTTTTTGCTCAAAATAAGGTGAAAAAAATTCGGCATCCTTCATATCATCCCAAAAGTACTTTACACTTTTTTTTATTTGTCTGAATCACGGATTACCTCGGATTACACGGATGACACGGATGACACGGATTTTTTCCATCCGTGAAATCATTTAATCCGTTTAATCCGTGATTCAGACAAAGGCAAAAATCAGAAACATGTAAACTGATAAATGGGGCTTGATCATCTTTTCGGCCAGTATCGCCATCTTGTAGGGTCAGACCTGTGTGTCTGCCCTGGTGAAGGGCGAACACACAGGTTCGCCCCTACGTTGCTGGCCTAAATAATGATCAAGGCCGATAAATGTAAGGATGCCCAAACTGATATGGAGAAGAAAAAAAATGGACAATGTAATCACCCATCTTGAGACAGCCCGGAAAGATATTTTG
>JADGBO010000176.1 GCA_015231465.1 Desulfamplus sp. | reverse complement strand
TTACTGTTGTCAAAGTTCATTTGCATGCTATCACACAATGGGTGGCCAGAATGGGGATGGGGAACTCAATTTCACCGTGACGGATATGGATGGCAGTTTTGTGGCGGATACTTACTCTTTTGCTGCATCCCAGGGCAAAAGTTATCGGATCACCCTTGATTATAAATACACCTGGGTTACATGTTACTGTGCCGAATACACCGGTCAAGGAATTCATACAACAGATAACTGTTCCGAGACAAGCCGAACCGAAGAGAATGGCGTTTTTACAGGCACGATTAAAGTTCCAGAGGATGCCCAGGGCACTTTGAATTACAGAATTGATACAGATCAAGGAACAATTACACTGGAAGAGTAATGTACTCGTCTGGGGTGTCTAAAAATCAATTTGATGCCCAAATCGTGATGATGTAGAGACGCAATGCATTGCGTCTCTACCGTTGATGGCAAAAAATGGGCAATCGAAAATGTCAGATTTTGACACCCCAGTACTCGTCCGTCATAACTTCTATAGTTTTCCAGATAATGAAATTGGCAACAGTACTGTAGGGGCAGCCCCCTGTGGCTGCCCTTGGGATTGGATTTGTTAAAATATTTTTCTGGAAGTCTATATAACCACAATATATGGTGTGGAGTATGAGAAATTACAACTCTTGAGTTAAAACCCATTCATAGAGAAAGTATTTTCTTGGATCAATCTGTTTTTTTTTGTTTCTCTTTTGAAAAATCATGATTATGATTGAAAAATATTATTGTTTGTGTTTTTTTACCCTGAAAATAATATGATGGCCCGGGGACATCCCCTGCCGTCAAACAATTAAACAAGTTTAGAGAGGAAAAGCTTTGAATCAGTTTTACAGAAATCTCTCCCTTTGGCTGGTGATAGTTCTGATGATGGTGATGCTGTATAATATTTTTAATCAGCAGCCGGTTGCAGAAAGCAGTCTCGGTTATTCCGAATTCCTGACCATGGTTGAGTCAGAGCGTGTCCAAAGCGTTGTCATCCAGGGCCAGGATCTATATTTTACAGATAACAGAGGTATGAAATACAGAACCTTTGCTCCCCGTGATGCAGATATGATCAATATACTCAGAGATCATGGAGTCTCCATCAATGTCAAACCTCCTGCGGAATCATCCTGGTTCATGTCCATTATAATATCGTGGCTTCCCATGATCGTTCTCATTGGAGTATGGATATTTTTCATGCGCCAGATGCAGGCCGGAGGAGGGGGAAAGGCCATGTCCTTTGGAAAGAGCCGTGCCCGTCTCATGTCAGAAAAGGGAGAAAAAGTCACATTTGCAAATGTTGCCGGTATAGATGAGGCAAAGGAGGAACTCTCTGAAGTTGTGGAGTTCCTCAGGGAACCCAAAAAATTTACACGCCTCGGCGGGCGGATTCCCAAGGGTGTCCTGCTCGTGGGGTCACCGGGAACCGGAAAGACACTTCTATCCAGGGCCGTTGCAGGGGAGGCCGGAGTACCTTTTTTTACAATAAGCGGTTCAGATTTTGTGGAGATGTTTGTGGGGGTGGGAGCATCCCGGGTCAGGGATCTTTTTGCCCAGGGAAAGAGGAATGCTCCCTGTATTATATTTATTGACGAGATTGATGCCGTGGGCCGCCAAAGAGGTGCCGGCATGGGCGGAGGCCATGACGAGAGGGAACAGACCCTCAATCAGCTTCTTGTGGAGATGGACGGATTTGAATCCAATGAGGGGGTCATCCTCATGGCTGCCACCAACAGGGCGGATGTCCTTGATCCGGCTCTTTTGAGACCCGGCCGATTTGACCGTCAGGTGGTGGTGGATATGCCCGATATCAAAGGCCGCATAGGGATATTGAAGGTTCACATGAAAAAGACCCCCCTCCATGACGACGTGGATGTCATAACCCTTGCCAAGGGCACCCCTGGATTTTCCGGAGCGGATCTGGAAAATCTTGTAAACGAAGCAGCCCTCCTTGCGGCAAAGAGAAACCAGGAAAAACTCACCATGATGGACTTTGAAGATGCCAAGGATAAGGTATATATGGGTCTTGAGAGGAAATCCAAGGTGATCCGGGATGATGAAAAGAGAACAACCGCATATCATGAGGCAGGCCATGCCCTTGTGGCAAGACTTCTGCCAGGCACGGATGCCGTGAACAAGATAACCATCATTCCCAGGGGCAGGGCTGCAGGTGTTACCTGGTTCCTCCCCGAAGAGAGCGGCTTTAAGTACAAGGATCAACTGGAGAACGAGCTGGCTGTGGCATTTGGGGGCAGGATAGCAGAGGAGCTTGTGTTCAAGAGAATCAGTACCGGTGCATCCAATGACATAAAGCAGGCCACGGCCATGGCCAGCCGCATGGTGAGAGTATGGGGAATGAGTGATGAGCTTGGCCCCCTGGATTACAACCTGATTGAAGAACAGATATTCATAGGAAGAGAAATAGGTCATGCAAGGGAGTATTCCGAAGATACGGCAAGGAAGATAGATGCCGAAGTTTCTGCCATCATAAAAAGAAATTATGAACTTGCCAGAAAAGTTCTTGGGGATCACATAGAGATACTCCACAGGCTGGCCGACCTGCTCCTTGAAAAAGAGACCGTAATGGGCAGGGAGCTGGATGAGCTGATAAAATCCATGAAAGAGGATTTTGATCCACCCCCCCGGGACACCTTTTTTGATGATGAGGCACTGAAATCAATGCTGGAGGATGACGAAGAGGATTCCGAGGATACCGAATCGGATGAAGATGAGGAAGAGGTGGATGAATTAAGGGGATTTTTTGATATCCTTCGGAAAAAAGAGACCCCGGAAAAAGAGGCGGGAAAACGAAAAGGTGACACCCAAAAAAGAGGCCGTGATGCCGGAAAAGAGAAAGAGAAGCCGGTAAAGGGCCAAAAGAAGCCTGTAAAGGGAGAAGATGAGCCGGCCAATGGGGAAGACGATGCGGGAAAAACCAGGGACGGTTCCGCTAAAGGAGAGGGAAAAGGAGAGAATTGATGTCAAATATGCTGTCCAGGGGAGGGGTATCCTCTTTTTCCGGCCGGGAATTTAAGCTTTCCCCTTCCCTGCCCGCGATCCCTCCCGGGCAGGTTCCTGTATCCTCTTTTTCCGGCCGGGAATTTAAGCTTTCCTGGCAGGGATTCTCCCTTGAACTCGGGGGAGACAATCCTCCGTGTATCATGGGAATAATAAATACCACTCCAGACTCCTTTTCCGACGGCGGCAGGTTCCTGGCCATAGAAGATGCAGTATCCCATGGCATTGCTCTTGCGGAGCAGGGTGCCGATATCCTTGATATCGGGGGCGAGTCCTCCCGGCCCTTTGCCCGGCCGGTCTCCTCCCGGGAGGAGATGGATCGAGTTGTTCCTGTAATTGAAAAACTTGCAAAATGTGTTGATCTGCCCATATCCATTGATACTGTAAAGGCCGAAGTGGCCGAAGCTGCACTTAATGCCGGAGCTGCAATTATAAATGACATCAGTGCCATGGAGAGGGACCCCGACATGATGGCCATAGCAGTTAAAAGAGGAGTGCCTGTTGTGATGATGCACATGAAGGGCACGCCTGCCACCATGCAGCTAAATCCCTGCTATGATGATTTCCTGCAAGAGGTGACCGACTACTTGGAACAGCGTGCCGAAAGTGCAGTCAGGGCCGGTATTGAACCCCAAAATATAATTCTTGACCCAGGCATTGGTTTCGGTAAAACAGTGGAACATAATATTATGCTTATAAGCCGCCTTGACAAAATTTCTGCCCTGGGTTTTCCGGTGCTGATGGGGCCATCGAGAAAATCATTTATCAGTAAAACCCTGTCCAGGAAAAGGGGAAGGGATATAGCCACCGTCTCTAAGGAGACCGAGAGTGGAACCATGGGGGCAGTTGCAGCATGTATAATGAACGGTACCCATATAGTAAGGGTACATGATGTGGCTTCTGCAAGGGCCGTGGCCGATATTGTTCATGAAATACGCTGTCTGCACTAAATTAAGGGTTTTCATCATTTCCAATATAACAAACATGGCGGCATTACCGCCACAATCGAAGTGATGAAAGTCCTGAAACGGCGGGGACTTTCATATAAAAAATTTCAGTTCGGATTTGTGAGGAGTTTTTAGATTATGCTTCTTGTGGTGGATGTGGGCAATACAAATACTGTAATCGGTGTTTTTAAGGATGATATCCTTGTCAGGGACTGGAGAATAAGAACCATACGAGATACAACCGCCGATGAATTCAATATACTTGCCAAAGCCCTTTTTAAGGATAAGGGAATAAGCATAGCTGATATAACGAAGGTTGTGATATCTTCTGTGGTGCCGCCGGCGGTTCCCATACTGGATCGATTTTGTGAGCGTTATCTCGGACAGAAACCTTTGTGGGTATATCCTGCCTCAGTCAGGCATCTCATGCCTATTCTTTACAACAATCCCGCCGAAGTTGGAGCTGATAGAATCGTTAACGGCATAGCTGCTTACGAAAAGTACAGACAGAGCCTTATTGTCATCGACTTTGGAACGGCAACCACATTTGATGCCATATCTGAAAAAGGGGAGTATCTCGGAGGAGCCATTGTTCCAGGGGTGATGATCTCTTCGGAAGCACTTTTCCAGAGAGCTTCGAGACTGCCCAGGGTCGAGCTTTTCATGCCTCCCGAAACAGTCATAGGAAAAGACACCATAGACAGCATAAAGTCCGGACTCATGCATGGAAATGCCGCCATGGTGGATGGAATGGTTGCCCGGATGAAAAAGGAGATGTCAACGGATCCCAGGGTGATTGCAACCGGAGGGCTGGCACCCCTGATAGCGGGTCTCTCCACCACCATTGAATCCGTCGAGGGTTCCCTGACCTTGGAAGGATTGAAAATTATAAGCCGAACCATGGACAAACAGCAGGCCATGACGGGATAATCTAAGAACCTGTTTAGGAATTGATTTTTAATAACTTGCCCAATTATCTCATCCCCAGTCACCTATTACAGGCTTGCCATGGGAGCTTGGGTAAGTTAATTAAACCCAATTACTTAAAAAAAACAGCATCAGGTGGCTTTGCCTATTTTTTTGAGTGAATCGTTGAAAACCGAATAAAACTGATCATGTTCCTTGATGGTTCGCTTCAAAAGACCCTCCATTCCATTAAGTTTCCCAAGATTCATGATCTGGTTCACACTGAAATTGAAGGATGCCATGTTATCCATGGTACTTTGGGTTCTTGAGAGCAGAAAAACAATCACTTTCCTTCTTGACATCATCTCAAGTTCATTAAGAAAGTCAATTATATGGCTGCTGCCCCTTCGATTTGTATCAAAATCCTCGTCAAGTATAATTATGTTGAATAGGTGAAACTTCATGTATGTCAGGGCCTTTTCAACATTATCCACAGATTCTGTGTGATACTGCATACTGTTCATTATTTTACCCGCAAGCTCCAGGGCATGGGGATGGGAAATGCACAGAAGGGCTGTCTTGGAATTTTCATCAAGTACCTCAAAGGGTTTGTTCGATGCACTGTATGCCGGAGTGGGCGGCTGGTATGTCTGGGACGGCACCTTTGAGGGAGACTTTGAAGAAACCTTTGCCTGCTTTTCTCCTTTTCCGTCAATGGGTGTGTATGAACCGTCTTCTCCGGGAATTATATGGATTTTCTGTCTGCATTTGGGGCAGACAAGAGATGCTTTTCTCCCCTTGGGAATTTTTTGGTCAGGCACATTTACTCTGGTTTTACAATGGATACATGAAATTTCCATGATTATTTCTCATCCTTCATAGTTATGATCAAGTTCAAGGGAATCTATGTCTGTGGTTTTTTGTCCCCTGCGGCTCTTTATTGTGTCCATGCCCCTTCCTACGATTGCTTTGCGGGATGCATAGGCCATTGCGGTCTCCTCTGTTATGAGGCCCTGTTCGTAAAGCTTTATTATATAGCCGTCAAAGGTTGTCATGCCAAAGGCTTCTCCATCCCTTATGATCTCATAAAATGTTTTTCCTTCCGATTCTCCGTTAAGTATGGAATCCTTTACCCTGAGATTGGTTCCCAGTATCTCGAATGCTGCAACCCTTCCACCGCCTATCTTGGGCAGGAGTCTTTGGCATACAATCCATCTCACAGTATCTGAAAGGCGGATGCGTATCTGGTTCTCCTCGTTGTTGGGAAACATACCCAATATTCTGTTGATGGTCTGGCCTGCATCCACGGTATGAAGGGTGGATAATACAAGATGGCCGGTCTCTGCGGCGGCAAGACCTATCTCAACGGTCTCCCTGTCCCTCATCTCACCCACAAGGACTATTTTGGGGGCCTGCCTCAAAGCTGCACGGAGACCGCTTGCGAAGGTATCGAAATCCTGACCAAGCTCCCTTTGATTGAAGGTGGCTTTTTTCTGGGGATGCTGGAACTCTATGGGATCTTCGAGGGTTATGACATGCACCGATTTTGTCTCGTTCATGGCATCGAGAAAGGCTGCCAGTGAAGTTGTTTTTCCACTTCCTGTGGCACCTGTAACAAAGATGATACCGTTTTTCTCCTGGGTCATTTTATTGAATGCCCCGGGCAGATTCAAACCTTGTATGGTGGGGATCTGGGTTTCGAGTTTTCTCAGTACAATGGAGTATTTGCCTGATCTCGAGAATATGTTCACCCTGAAGCGGGCCTTGTCCCCCAGGGCATAGGAGAGATCGCAGGAACCGTCCCTTAAAAGTATCTCGGTAAGACGTCTGTCCTGTTTTATCAGATTAAGGGCAAATATCTCGGTCTGAAAAGGGGTCAACTCCTTGATCTCAGGTTCAATGGATACAGGAACCAGCTCTCCGGAACTTTCAACCTGCAAGGGCTTGCCCGGGGTCAGGTTAAGATCTGAAATGTTATGCTGGTATTCAAGCATTTTTGTCAGTATGTGATCAATTTCCTGTTTCTGCATAGATGATTTTTCCTTTGAAGATAGCTTTAAAGAATAAGTCTGAAATAAGTTACCCATTCCCCCGGCAAGCCCGATAGAGGGGTCATGGGGTGAGGTAAGGGGCAAGTTTTATATGAAAGTCCCCATATTTTAAGGCTCCCGGGACTTTCATGACTTCGATTGTGGCGGTGATGCCGCCATGGTGGTTATATGAAAATCCCCATATTTTAAGGTTCCCGGGACTTTCATTGTTCGTTGTGCCCGTCAGGGCATGGCCGTTATTTGAAACCAGTTCTTTACAGATTAATTTTGCTTAAGGAATGATTGCCAAATTAAGTTGCCTTATCATCATGCCTCTGTGAAATCTGCAGGGGGAGTTTTCAGAAGAGGTCTGAAAAGGGCTTTGTTATTGGATTTTGAATATGCTTCCTCTGCACTGATCCACCGTTTATTGTAAAGCTGCATTATGGCATCATCAAGAAGCTGCATGCCATACTGTTTTCCTGTCTGAATC
>JADGBO010000175.1 GCA_015231465.1 Desulfamplus sp. | reverse complement strand
TCCCGAAGGAAAAATATCGGCAATTATCCCTTTTTTGACAAAAATGGCTGCCTGGGCCTGGCGTACAATGAGTCTGGCTCTGTATTTGATCTCGTTGCCATATCTTGGGAAGCGGTAAACCATTGTGTTGGCAGAGTCATCTGTCCACTCAATGATGTCGATGAACTCTCCTTTTGCTTTATTCCACAGTGTCATGGAACTCTCCTTGGTGTCATGGAATTCTCCTTATTTTAAAAACGCTGTCCGGCAATCATCTCTTTTTGCATACATGGGATTTAAGTGTGAACTTTAACCTTTAAAATATATCTTTGGGCTGATATAAATTCAAGACTTTTCATTACCTTTGATTGTGTGTTAATGTGATCCTTAATTTTTTTCAAAACCAAAGACATTTGTCATTTTTAGTTTAGTCAGTTATGACTCAAATGGAGAAATGTAAGTGAAAAATGAAAGCTTCTTTGAATATCCCATGCAAAAAAGAAGAAAACATCTCATGCTTGCCCTGGGCACCATTGTTGCTACAGGTTTTATCGTTACGACATTTGCAAGCTATTTTGTATCTAAAATATCCCTTAGAGATGAGATTCTCCACAATGAGCTGCCCCTGACCAGTGATAACATCTATTCCGAAATACAGCGTGATCTGCTTCAACCCATTTTTATATCCTCCCTCATGGCATCGGACACCTTTCTCAGGGACTGGATCATAGCAGGTGAAGATGACGAGAGCCAGGTAATCCGTTATCTCAAGGAGATCAAGGAGCGTTATCAAACCGTTACCACCTTTTTTGTCTCCGAGAACACAAAAATATATTACCAGGCCCAGGGAATATTGAAGAGCGTTTCCCAGGGGGATCCAAGGGATGCATGGTATTTTAGACTCCGGGAGATACCCTTGGATTATGAAATCAATGTGGATCCTGACATGGCAAATATGGATGCCATGACAATCTTCATAAACTACAAGGTTTATGATTATGGGGGCAGCTACATCGGAGCCACCGGGGTGGGCATGACCGTATCCGCAGTGAAATCACTTATCAATGAGTACCAGAATGCCTATGATCGTACAATTTATTTTGTGGATCAAGGCGGCAATGTGATTCTAAGCGGTTCCGGTTTTCCCGGTGATATAAAAAATCTTTCCCATGTCCAGGGACTGGACGCTCTGGCTCCGGAAATCTTGTCCAACAGTGAAAACTTCCTCCATTACCGGAAATCAGGGGCATCTTTTTTGTTGAACACCCGTTACATTCCTGAATTTCAATGGTATCTTATCGTGGAGCAGCCCGAAGCAAGGGCATTGAAAAAAATTGTGGCAACCCTCTTGATAAACCTTGGACTCTGCACATTGATTACGGCGGCGGTACTCTTTCTGACACATATAACTCTGACGGCCTACCAGACCAGACTGGAACAGATGGCCACCCTGGACAAGCTCACAATGATCTATAACCGCCAGGCCTTCTCCATACTCTTCCGGGAACTTCTCAAGGATGTACACCGCAGGTTTATCCCCTTTTCCGTGGTTATGATAGATCTGGACTACTTCAAGGTTATTAACGACACCCTGGGCCACATTGCCGGGGATGCCGTGTTGAAACATTGCGTTGCCGTCATAAGAAAAGAGTTGAGGGACTCGGATATTCTCTGCCGGTGGGGGGGAGAGGAGTTTGTGGTGGTTCTGAAGGAGTGCCGCCTTGACAATGCCTTTAACCTGGCGGAAAAGATAAGAAAAACCCTTGGAGACACACCATGTCCCTGGCCCGGGGGAGATATCCCCTTCACGGCAAGTCTTGGAGTTACCCAATGGAATCTCCTTGATGACAGGGATGAAAATTCTATCCTCTCCAGGGCGGACAAGGCACTTTACATGGCCAAGGAGGGGGGCAGAAATATAACCATCATCCGGCCATGAAGGTTTAACTCTCCATTCCCTTATTGTTTAATATTTTATTGATTATCTAAGCACAATATATTGTGTTTGAACTGTAGATGCAAGCCATGCCTTGTCTCTACAAGACACTGGCTGAAAGGAGATACAGCTTTCCGGATAATGAAATCGGCAACCATACCGTAGGGGCAGTCCCTTGCGGCTGCCCCTATGAATGGATTTTCTGGGATATTATTCTGGAAAGTAGGGGCAGTCCCTTGCGGCTGCCCTTAAGAATGGATTTGCTGAAATATTATTCTGGAAATCTATATATTATGGCTATGGATAAAAATGACAGCGATAATTTTCGGGTGGACCTGAGATCGGCCATCCTTTTTATGACCGTGATACCGGCGGGAAGGCAGGTTTCCTTCTCACCATCGGGAATGATCCGGTTTTTTCCTGTTGTGGGTCTGATGCTGGGTTTTTTAATGCTCTGCAGCGACCTTATTGCATCCCTCTTTTGGCAGCCTCCGGTTGTGGCTCTTATGGACGTTCTGATTCTGATCCTTCTCACCGGTGCTTTTCACATAGACGGCCTGGG
Organism: Desulfamplus sp.; assembly: GCA_015231465.1. Lineage (GTDB taxonomy): Bacteria > Desulfobacterota > Desulfobacteria > Desulfobacterales > Desulfobacteraceae > Desulfamplus. The sequence goes on along the minus strand of JADGBO010000175.1, from coordinate 4,936 downwards.
GGATACCGCGGACGGCATCTTCAGCCACAGATCCCGTAAAAGGGCCCTGGATATAATGAAGGACAGCCGCATAGGCATGATGGGCCTTGTGACCGTGTTCTCCTGCCTGGCCCTGAAGGTTGCAGGGATATATTCTGTTAAGGAGGTCTGCTCCGGCATTGAAACAGCCCTGATCCTTCTCATTGTTCCTGCCTATGCCCGGGCAGGAATGCTCTTTGGTATCCGCAGCCTGAAATATGGCAGGGCCGCGGGAGGTACAGGACACGGTTTTTTTCAAAAAAAGCTTCCCCCGAAAGATTTTTTCTGGATCCTCATTCCGGCAGGACTCTCCCTTTTCCTGGGATTTCGGGGACTTCTCCTCAACGTGGTCTTTGCACTCTCCCTTTTTTTGATTCTGATGTTTTATAGAAAGAAGATGGGATGTATAACAGGGGATATGCTGGGAGCCATGACCGAGGTTATGGAATCAACTCTTTTTATCACCGCAGGCATGGCCCTTTGAGCAAATTGTCCAGCGGACGAGGTGAAACAGCCGCGTTGAATGATTAAAACCTCATGGCAGGAGTTCGGCCACCCCGGATCATGGAAATAATGTATCCATTTCCACGGTAAATGCAATCATTACAACGTCAGGCAATGTCAGTGAAGTCACCGGATGCTCTCCATTGCCGGGATTAGGTTTTTATTTGAATTTTAAACATCACCATTTTATGGAACAAGGTCAATATAACAGATGGAAAAAAACAATACAGATAGACATTCATGCTTACCCACCGACTCATCTTGCTTGAATGAATCCTCTTCTCTAAGCAAATTATCTCAATCCAATGAATTGTCTTGTTTAGATGATAAAAATATCCACATTATAAAACTTGACGGTAAAACCATAACTCTTCTCGGAACAGCCCATGTCTCCAAGGAGAGTGCCAGGCTTGTAACTGATGTTATCAGCGAAAAAAGACCGGACACCGTATGTGTGGAGTTGTGTGCCTCCCGCATGAAAGCCATAAGAGAGAAGGACAGTTGGCAGAACATGGATATTGTAAAGGTCATCAAGGAGAAAAAGGCCCTGCTCCTTCTCATGAATCTTCTCCTCGCCTCATTCCAGAAGAAAATAGCACAAAAATTTGACATTAAACCAGGCCAGGAGATGATCAATGCCATGGATGCTGCCAAGGATGTGGGTGCCCTTGTAGTGCCTGCGGATCGTGAGATTCAGATTACCCTTGCAAGGGTTTGGCGCAGCATGGGATTCTGGGAGAAGATAAAATTGATGTTTCAGCTTCTCTTCTCCATGGGAAGCTCCGATGATATCACAGAAGATGAGATTGAACAGATGAAGCAGGAGGACATTCTTAAGACCCTGCTCGCGGATGTGAAAAAGGCACATCCAATAATGGAGAAGGTTCTCATTGACGAGAGGGATCAATACCTTTGTGAAAAGATCAGGAATGCCCCTGGAGAGAATATTGTCGCTGTGGTGGGGGCCGGGCATGTGCCAGGCATAAGGCGGTATATGGGAGGGAATGCTGCCCTGTTCGAGGACGAAAAGTCCATTGACGGAAAAAACATGGGCGGAAAAAACATGGATGAAAAGGCCATGGATGAAAAGACCATGGGCGGAACAACCATGGATGAAAAGGCCATGGGCGGAACAACCATGGATGAAAAGACCATGGACGAAACAACCATGGATGAAAAGACCATGGGCGGAACAACAGGCGATAATAAAGTCATAAACCTTGCAGAACTGGAATCCATTCCCCCGGGGGGTTATGTTGGAAAGGTCCTCAAATGGCTTGTGCCAGGTCTGATCGTTATTCTCTTTGCCGTCGGTTTTTTCATGAAAGGCAAGGATGCCGGCACAGATATGATATGGCTCTGGATTGCAGCCAACGGTCTTTGTGCCGGCCTGGGGGCCGTTGCCGCCCTGGCCCATCCATATACCGTAATATCATCCATCCTGGCAGCTCCTTTAACCTCCCTCAATCCCATGATCGCCGCCGGATGGGTGTCGGGTCTTGTGGAGGCCATCTCAAGAAAACCCAAGGTCAGGGATATGGAAGCCATTCCCGTTGATATACTCTCCTTCAAGGGATTCTGGCGAAACAGCGTGACAAGAATTCTGCTGGTGGTAGTCTTTACAAACCTTGGAAGCAGCATAGGAACAATGGTGGCCATTCCGCTCATGTTAAGGGTTATGCAGCAGTAATATCAATTCCGGGCCGGGCGGTGAAACACGCCAACGGACCATGAACGAAAACCAGTCACATCGTCTTATTATTGGCCAATCAAATCATCAATGAACTCAGATACTTGACTGATTCCGGTAACCAGAAGCTGATCTCTCGCCCGGGTGCATGCCACATAAAGGAGATGCCGTTCGGTGTTGTACACTTCGTCCAGATCGGCATCATCCCCCACAGCCTCAATCCTGTGCAAGGAGGGGATGACATCCTCATCACAGGCCATGACGACAACAGCTTTGAATTCAAGACCTTTGGCAAGGTGCATTGTACTGATGGAAAGGTGGCCGCTTTTTAGTTGAATCCTGTCATCCAGCACTGTATATGGCAGTCCGGCTGTTTCAACAGCAGCGACGGCCCGCGGCACTTCTTTCTGTGAACGGACAAAAACACCTGTCTCAGAGGGCACAATTCCCTGCTGCTGACATTGTGTGAGCCATGCTGCTACTGCGTGAACCTCTTCCTCCTGATTCGGGTATTCTAAGATTTTTGGAGAGGGGCCGTTGAAAACAGAAATGGTGCCGCTTCTCTTTTCCCGGTTACCGTCAACATCGGCAATCACGGGATCAAGCAGCAAATCCGCCTGCTTTCGAATCTGGTGGGAGGTGCGGTAGTTGATCCGCAGTGTGCGGGATCGTCCCAGGATATTAATGCCAAGGGCTTTCCAGGAAAAAGGCTGCTGGAAAAGGAAAAAAAGGAGAGGGAAGGCATGCTGGAATATAACCCCTACACCGATATATCAATACATAAAAAACGGGAGGATATAGCCCTGGGAGAGATCGTGAAAGGGGTGGTATCATGGTTTTTCTAGGTTAAAACTGGGGTGTCAAAATCTGACATTGACATCTCCCTGGAAACGACCGTGGGTGGTATCATACTTTGTAAGATGGGCTATGGCATCCATCCCGGACAATTCATATAGACTTCCAGAAAAATCTTTGAGCATATCCATTCCCAAGGGCAGCCACAGGGGGCTGCCCCTACAGTATGATTACCAAATCAATATCTACAAAAATCTGACTTTTTCGGCCTTGATCATTGTTTCGGCCAGCAACTTAGGGGCGAACCTGTGTGTTCGCCCTTCACCAGTGCAGACACACAGGTCTGCCCCTACAAGATGGCGACACTGGCCGAAAAGATGATCAATCTGACTTTTTCCATTGCCCATTTTTTGACCATCAACGGTAGAGACGCAATGCATTGCGTCTCTACATCATCACGATTTGGGCATCAAATTGGTTTTTAGACCCCCCATATTATATACTATTGAATGCTGTCAACAAATTGATTTGATACAATCCCATAATCTATTTGAGTCTGAATTTCATGGTATTGAAATCAAGTATCAGCTCTATATTTCCCTCAAAATAGACTCCGTCTATGCATATGGACGGCAGTTTGAGGGTGGATGTTGCAGAGTTGAACTCGGATATACCCTGGGGGCATGATGGAGATTGCCCGTCAAATATAAAGCCCGATGCATAGATGTTATCCCCTGTTCCTGGATGGCCTGCATACCTGCCGTCGGCCTCCCACATGACAGAGACCCCGCTGCTGCCCACAGCCGTGGAGGAGGGCCCTATGTCCGGCCTGGATAGATTTTGGGATGCCGGCATTTCATGGCTCCATGTTAGGCCCCTGTCTGTGCTGATTCTTGCAAGCACCGATTGGAAGCCATTGACTTTTCCATGGAAGCTCACAGCCACATTGTCTCCGTGGGCAGAAACCGAGGGTGCCCAGCGGTTGTCGTCGCTGGTGCCTGAAATCCGGGCCGGATCACCGGGGCCCAAAATAATATTGGCACCAAAGCCGGCTCCCCGGTCATGACTTACGGCTCCGTAAACATACTGTCCTCCCGCACCTGTCAATGCATTTCTGTCATCACGCCATGCGAGATAAACATTTTCGCCGGATGCTGCCATGGAGAGGTCATCCTTGTTTTTCTCAAGGGCTGGATCCTCGGGCCTGTCATCGTTGATTTTAATGGCCGGGCCAAAGTTCTGGCCGTTGTCATGGCTTGCATGGAGAATTACCTCATATTTGGGAGGCAAACCACTTCCCTGGGATTCCGAGGCTATGTGGGCAATATAGAGGGAACTGCCCTGGGCTGCCATAACCGATGTGTCAGCCGGTACAGGGAGAATCTCCCTGGGGGTGCTGAATGTTGCCCCATTGTCATCACTTACAGCCATCTCTAAGGATGCATGGGCTCCCTTCCCAAATGTAATGTAAACGTAGCCGTCTCCAGCGGCTATCCTTGGGGATCTGCGATGGCGATAGGATTCCTGGGCAGGCAGATCGTCAATCCACTGGTTTGCAAGGAAGGTTTCCCCGCCATCCAGGCTCCTTGCAAGAAATATGGACATGCCTTCACCACCATCATCATCAAGCCTGTTGTCGCTCCATACTATAAATATTGCACCATCCTGGGAAAGCGCCATGGCAGGAGCCCCGACCCAGGTCGCCGCTGATGTTTGCTGGGTATCGTTGATCTTGATGTTTTGTGAAAATGTTATTTTGCCTGTTGCATCCATGGTGCCTTTGGCAAAATATATATCCCTGTTTGAGCCGGTGGTGCCGCCTGCCCTGGAGTCTATCCATGTTGCATAAACCATGTTTTCATACATGACAATGGACGGAATACCCGGTTTTGGAAGATACTGGTCAAATTCAGTGGCATCGTCATTGAC
>JADGBO010000174.1 GCA_015231465.1 Desulfamplus sp. | reverse complement strand
ATAATATCTTCACCTTTCGGCATATCCTGGTCATACCGGGGTGGGAGACGGGGTGGGACATGGAGATGGTTGCCCCTGTTCCGGCCGGTTTCCATACTATTGCCATGGGTCTCCTCCATGGCAACAAGTTGTACATTGAAGCCTGGACGAATTTTCAGGGCAGCCACACTCTCTTCCTGGGAAGCATCGTGGAGCAGCAGCCCGGCCTGGCAATCATCCATTATATGATGCAGCTCTTCCACGGAGAGGCGCCAGTTCAGGGGAACCAGTATCGCCCCCATCATGGCGGCCGCACCATAAAGGAAGAGGTATTCCGGCCGGTTCATGGCAAGAATAGCAACCCGATCCCCGGGTCCCAGGCCCAGGTCCGTGAGGTAATGGGCCAGGGCATTGACTTCATTAAAATATTCCCGGAATGTGAAACATTTTTCACCATGTACCAGGGCAACGGAATCTGGAAATATATCGGCATTTCTTTTTATGATATCGTAAATATTGAAGGATCGAACCGGTTCCATGGTATTGCAGCTCCCGATGTTATTAAGCCCAGGGCGACACCTGTAATGCCGTGGGTCTTTGTCAATACTGCCTGAATCAGAATACCCGGGATAATCATGATTTACTGGATATAAATCCCGATTATTCTGTAAATTCTGTTTATCATGATTCAGGCAACCGTGATGATACTATAGACTTCCAGAAATATAGACTTCCAGAAATATAGACTTCCAGAAAAATAGTTTATTTTTTGAGGGCAGCCACAGGGGGCTGCCCCTACATTACGATAACCAATTTAATTATCTGGAAAGCTATAAGAGAAAAGCAGATAAAACGTCCATTGAGATATTTGCTTTACGGAATCATATCTCCGCTGCTTATCCGTGCAATAACTGTATCGTTGATGTCAGGGAAATAGAGTTTTTCCCGGGCAGCACTGTTTACACGCTCCTCCCATCGGATGAACCCGTCAACATTCCTCAATGTATGCTCGGCATTTTTGGGGCCGCCCTTTTCCGCTATCTCCCTTATGCCTGCCATGGCATTTTCATCCCTGGGGAAATAGAGGGGAATAACCCCTTTGTCCCCGGGAGCCTCTTTGAAAAGAGTGAGGTTTTTACGTTCACGCTGGCAGTCCTCTTCAAATTTTTCCAGGCTGAAAAAGTTGAGGCTTCCCATGGCACCCATGGCATGACGTATTATGTGAACTCCATATTTTCTAAGGCTGTTTCGACTCAGTTCGGACTGGAATACAGACTCGTTATTGAGTTCGGAAATGCTTGTGCTTCCTCCGGACTGGGCCGAGGGCAGGCCGGTTATCCATCTGTTGATACGGGCCATGGCAGCGTTTATAAGGGGCTGGTGCGGGGAGCTGTATGAGAGATCTCCCCCGGCTTCGGTGACACCGGGAATTCCTCCGTGCATGCAGAAAACCCCGGGATTGACGGTCTGGGCCACTGTAATCATGAAAAGAACCTGGGCATGGATCTGGGTCAGGAGAGCTTCGGGGCTTGCCGGACCCGAGGAGCCTGCAATGGTCAGATCCAGGAGGAGAAGATTAGCCCCGCTTCTCGCACTTCTCAAGAATGGAGCCACCATGGTTCCCATGGGTGCAAGCGATGTTATCAGGCTGGTTCCGTCAACCCAGTCCGGTTTTCCAGAGAGAAATTTCATCTCTTCATCGGAAAATCCTTTAGTGGCGGTCATTTTAAGACCTGGAAAACTCTCTTCCATCAACTTAGCCCGTTCAAACGGGGTAATGCTTCTGTCTGTCTCCACCGGAAGACTGAAAATTCCCACCACATCCTGGTTCTCTCCCACGCACCGGACAATTCTTTCAAACTCCTTGCGGTTTGCCTGGCGCAGCTCGTTGTCAAAAAGGCGTTTTAAAAAGGGCGGGGTTGCTCCGGTTCCAAAGGTGTTTATTCCAGGGTCCCCGGGCCAGGTTCTGGGACATTTTTCAAGGCATGCTTCTATATAGTGGGCCTTGAGCGGGATAAAAGAGGCACTCTCCTTGTCAAAATCAATGGCATCGGCCTCCATGAGGATATCCATCAGTTCCTGGTTCTCGGATATGTTCATGCCTATGTCCGAAAGCACCTTTATGGCGTTGTCGTGGATTCTTTCATAGGTCTCCTTTTCAGATATCAGATGCTCCATATCCGCGAGTCTATCCTTTGCCTTTTCCGGAACCGGTCCCTCCTGGACGTGCTTTATTATATCTTCATAAATGGGTCTGGCCGAGAGAAAATCAAAACTCTCTTCATATTTTAATGCTTCCTGGAACCGGTTCATGGTGTTGTCCGATGTCATTGGCGATCTCCTTTCTGGAATTTGGTTTGGCTTTATCTCTTTATCAATGTTATCTTGAGTTGCAGTCGGGATTTGATTTGGCCCGCCATGCAACAGTTAAGGCATACTATAAATTTAATTAAACAGTCAAACGGAGAAGGGTAAAATGGATAAAAAATATGTAAGTACGGACAATGCCCCTGCTGCCATCGGCCCATATTCCCAGGGCGTAGTAAGCGGAAATCTTCTTTTCACCTCGGGTCAGCTTCCCATTGATCCTGCCATGGGAAAAATTCCGGACGGCACCATTGAAGACCATGCCCATATTGTTTTCAAAAACCTCGGAGCCATTGCCCAGGGAGCAGGAACCTCACTGGACAATGCTGTAAAAATAACGGTATTTCTTGCCGACATGGCAGATTTTCAGGCCGTCAACAAGGTTTATGCCCAATATTTCAAGGAGCCTTTTCCGGCAAGAAGTGCATTCCAGGTTGCAGCCCTTCCCCTGGGAGCAGCAATTGAAGCCGAGGGAATTTTTCAAATATAGATTTCCTGGCATGGTTCATTGGTCTGTTTAAACTTTTCTGACTCGTTCCCTTGTTTTTTTACCGTGAAGTATGATCCTTGGAAGGTACCCTATTTTTAAAGATGTTCTTGATAAAATTCTCCCGTATCCCAGGATCCCGGAGCCGCTCCTCATCCTCCACCGGAATCCCTGGGAAACGATCCATAAATGCCCGGGTAAATATTCCCCTTCCATTATTGCTTTTGAGATGTCCCTTCCGGTCATACACCTTTATTCTGTAAAGACCGCAACTGGGAGACCGGCTTTTGAATATATAACCGCCCAGGCCCGCTTTCTCCAGGTCACTGAGTTTATCACCCATCCATGCATGGATAATCTCTGTTTTATCTTCACCGGTCGTTATCACCACAAGCCTTGGATTTTCAGGGTCACCCACCAGGTGCATGGGCTCCCTGGGAGTGGTCATGCCGCACTCCACCTCGGGGCATACAGGAACGAAAATAAAATATGGCTCCAGAATATCAGTTATGAACCTATCCCTTTTATCACCACCGTCATATCGTACCGGCTCACCAAGAAGGCAGATGCTCATGCCTATCTTTACGGGTTCAAGTTCCATTAAGGGTTCGAGTTCCATAAATATCAACCTCTTTATCGTCAAAACAACCCTGGTTGTAATAATTGGGGGACAGCCAGGGTATCATAATATCCAGCCATGTCCGTTTACCGTGAAAATGCATCACATTTTGATGATCTGGGGAGATTATAAATGCATCACATTTTGATGATCTGGGGGGATTATGGCACAATAATTTATAAAAAACCATATCAAAGACCATTTTTTTTATGATTATAAATGGATTACTAAATGGATTACTACGACAAAAATACAGAGCAGTTTACAGAATCAACCATAAATGTTGACATGGGTGAAATTTACAAAGAGTTCTTTGCCCATCTCAAAAAGGGTGCAACTCTCCTTGATGCCGGATGCGGTCCAGGCCGGGACACCCTTGAGTTTCTAACGCGTGGCTACCTGGTCGAAGCATTTGATAAATCCCGGACCATGGCAGAAACGGCAAGGAAAAAAACAGGTATCAATGTGCAATGTTCAACTTTTGAAAAATTCAGAGGTTCTGACAGATTTGATGGTGTGTGGTGCTGTGCATCACTGCTCCATGTGCCCATGCAGGATTTGGGTAGTACCATTGAAAAGCTTTTCCATACACTAAAAAGTAAGGGTATCATATATATGTCATTCAAATATGGAGAGGGTGAACGATGGGAACAGGGCAGACACTTTACTTACTTGACGGAAAGCTCCTTGGCCGGAATCACGGGTAAAATAAGAGGTATGGAGGAGATCAGGATATGGATAACCGATGATCTACGGCCCGGAAGGACGGATAAGTGGCTGAATGCTATTTATAAACATCCCTAACCGCAAGGTAAAACATCCCTGACCGCAAGGTAAAATGCCCCAACGGCAAGTTCTGCACAGTGGGTTTCATGGGATGGCAGTGTTTTAAGATAATTGATGACGGCCTCAGGGGTGATCTTTTCCCAGGCATCATCAACGGTAAGGTTCCTGGCCATTTCCACAACGGCGTTGGCACATGCGTTGGTGTTTTTGCAACCGTCAATGTCATAATGAATATCAGTTAGCACGCCATCTTTTACAATGAGAAAAAACTCCACAGTATCCCCGCATTCACCGGTTCTTTTTCCGTAGCCGTCAGGATTCTCAAGGCGTTGCCTGTAATGTGTCCTGAAGGCCATTTCAAGATACTCCAGTGAGTGATCCTGCCAAAAATCCATACTCTCACTCCTTAAAAGCCGTCAATATTGAGCCGTCAGCCATGAACCCTCGGCATTGAGCCGTCAGTATATTCTCACCCGTCAGCCATGAATCTTCGGCATTGAGCCGTCAGTATATTCTTACCCGTCAGCCATGAACCCTCGGCATTGAGCCTTTGTGTTCAGAAATGAGCGGACAATAAAGTGCCGTCACCTCATCCCTGGTAAGATATCTCCACTCACCTTCCTTAAGGCTGTCAAGCCTGATATTTCCCATCCTTACCCTTTTAAGTGTGTCAACACTGTTGCCTGTTTTTTGCACCATTCGTCGTATCTGACGATTAAGTCCCTGCTTGAGGACAATATTAAACTTAAATGGTCCCAGCCGGGTCACAGTTGCTTTTCTGGTCTTTTTTCCGTCAAGTACAATGCCGGCAGCCATTTTTCCCAGGGCCCCCCTGGAAATGGGATTGACCGTTGTGACGACATACTCTTTTTCATGGTTGTGGGATGGATGGGAGAGGCGGTTGTGAAGCTCTCCATCATTGGTGAGGAGCAGGAGTCCGCTGGAATCCTTGTCCAACCTGCCCACGGGATATATGCGATGGGGAATGTCAATCATGTCGAGAACTATCTTTTCACCTTTGTGGGAGCATGAAGTGACAACCCCGGCAGGCTTATTCAAGGCAATGTATATCTTTTCACTATCCAAAAGTAACTCAACCGGATCCCCCCGGAAACAGACCATGTCAACATCAGTGTCCACCTGGATTCCAGGGTGGGTCACCTTGATCCCGTTTATGGTTACAAGCCCATCACTTATATATTTTTCGCCCTTTCTTCTTGAGCATATCCCTGCCTGGGAGAGAAACTTCTGCAACCTCATGATCCGCCCCCTCATGAACGGTAATCGGCATTGATCTTCACATAATTTTCTGAAAAATCACAAAAGATATAAAAATCACTGAAATGCCCCAAATTGAGATCAAGAACAATCCCAAGCTCATGGGCTTTCATTATTTCCGCTGCCCGTTTTTCAGCATCCTGGCCCTGCCATACTCCCTGTTTCACCAGGGCAGTGTCACCAAAATAGAGGTCCATCTTATCCTGAACCACCTCGGCACCTGACCGGCCCGCCGCCGCCGTGATCCTTCCCCAGTTGGGATCCTCCCCGTAAATCGCGGTCTTGACGAGATTGGAGTGGGCAATGGCATCTGCCGCCATATATGCATCTTCCGGGGAGCGGGCCCCCTTAACCTCTATCTTGACAAGCTTGGTGGCCCCTTCACCATCCATTACAACCATCCTGGCAAGACCCAGCATCACTTCATCCAGGATATTCTGGAACTCAATGGCATCGTCACTCTCCTCAAGCACAGTGCCGGACATGCCGTTGGCCATGGCAAGTATCATATCGTTGGTGCTTGTGTCTCCGTCAACTGAAATTCTGTTGAAGGAGCGGTCACAGGCAATTTTCAGCGAAGATTTCAAAAGTGTCGCAGGTATGTCAATATCAGTACATATAAATGCAAGCATTGTGGCCATATTGGGCCTTATCATGCCGGAACCTTTGGCGATTCCGGCAATGGTGAATTTCTCTCCCCGTATTGCACACTCCTTTTGAATAACTTTCACCCTGAGATCGGTTGTCAATATTGCCCGGGCAAAATCATCCATGTGATCCGAGGCACTCTCCTCTTCGTGGGTGAGACGGCGGGTCAGTTCAGGCATGGCCTCAATGAATCTCTCCATGGGCAGGGGGGCTCCAATTACACCGGTGGAAGATACCATGATCAATGACTCGGGAATCTTGAGTTCCTTCGCGGCCAGGGCTGCTATCCGCTCTGTGTCATTTATGCCCCGGTCGCCTGTAAAACAGTTGGCATTGCCGCTATTTACAACCACAGCCTGGCAAAGGCCTGATCTGATCTTATCCCGGCCTATGATAACCGGAGCCGCAACAACGCTGTTTTTTGTAAAAAGGGCTGCTGCCGATGCAGGACGGGCCGAAAAAATAAGCCCCAGATCCTTTTTTCCATCTTTTTTTATTCCAGCAGCCATACCTTTGAAATAGAAGCCTTTCATCAAAAAAATACTCCCTCAAATATCATTTGGACTGTTTTTAATTGACAACACCGTTTTATTAATGGCAATTGAGCGTAGCTGAAACCCTGGCTCAAAGAACCCGCACTTTATCAAAAAAAAAGAGATTGTTAAAAGGAATATTGAAACATGAAAAAAATAAAGGGGAAATGCCCATCCTGCGGCAGTCCACTCATGATTCGGCGTACCTGAAGGAGTGTGTATCTTGTCTGCAGGTCATGCAGCAGCAAATATCCGGAAGATTGTTATAAAGAGCTTATGGATGATTACCTTGAAGAGCAACTGGCCAATGTGCCCTGCAACCGCCTTTAGATTACTGGGGAAGATAATCTGTGCTGGCCAATGTAACCTGAAATAGCCTTAAGATTACATGAAAAAAATTTACACGGACATGGGAAGATAGTGTGTGTTGAGAAAAAAAAATTTCAAACTTACCATGGAGTATGACGGAACCCCTTTCAGCGGCTGGCAGATTCAGGATGGCCGCACAACAATACAGGGAGAACTTGAAAAAAAACTATCCATCATTCTCAATCAAAGTGTGAAAATAACAGGTTCAGGAAGAACCGATGCCGGAGTGCATGCCCTGGGGCAGGCAGCCAATTTTACAGCATTCACCGGAATTTCTCCGGATGAACTCAAAAAAGGCATTAACAGTATGCTCAAAGGCCCCATTGTGATACATACCTGTGAAGAGGCTGATCCTGATTTCCATGCCAGATACAGTGCAATATCCAAGGAGT
>JADGBO010000173.1 GCA_015231465.1 Desulfamplus sp. | reverse complement strand
AAAACTATAACGGCTGAAACCCACTACTCACTTCCCAAGAAGCTTGCCAACTTTATCTATAAATTCATCCATGGAAAAGGGCTTCTGTATAAAATTCACCTCTTCATCCAGTACCCCATGGCGGGCAATGACATTGGCTGTATAGCCGGACATGTAAAGGGATACCATTTGGGGATTTTCCGCCGAAAGGGTCTCCACAAGCTCCCTTCCGTTCATGTCGGGCATTATTACATCGGTAATGACCATGTGAATCCCGCCTCCGTGGGCCCTGGCAATTTCAAGGGCATCTATGGGTGAAGAAGCAGGCAAAGCATTGTATCCTGAATTTTCCAGCATTATTGTTACAACTTCCAGGATATCAGGTTCGTCCTCCACAACCAGAATATTTTTTTCGGCATGCCCCGGGGATCCGGTCACGGCAGTGGTTGAATTATATGAAATATCCGATACATCCTCCCCGTGAAAATGACCATTGGTTTCGCCATGGGTCTCCCTCTCTCCATGGGTCTCCCTCTCTCCATGGGTCTTCCTCTCTCCATGGGTCTCCCTCTCTCCATGGGGCTCCCTCTCTCCATGGGGCTCCCTCTCTCCATGGGGCTCCCTCTCTTCAGGATCAGGGGGAAAATATATCTTGAAAACCGTTCCCATATCAGGTTCGCTGTAAACATTGATGAACCCCTTGTTCTGCTTCACAATTCCATACACCATGGAAAGCCCCAGCCCGGTGCCTTTTCCGGCACTTTTTGTGGTAAAAAAAGGGTCAAATATCTTCCCAAGGTTTTTTTTGTCTATGCCCATGCCATTATCACTCACCGCCAGTATCACATACTCCCCCTCCTTAAAACCTGGGTGAGCCATGCAGTAATCCCCATCAAAAACAGTCATACCCGTTTCAATGGTGATTTTGCCCCGGCCCTCCTCAACGGCATCCCTGGCATTGATGCAGAGGTTGACGAGAATCTGGTCAATCTGGAATGAATCAAGTTTCACCTTCCGGCATACTCTTCCTGGAATCCATAATAGATTGATATCTTCACCGATCACTCTTTTTATCATATCAATCATGGAGCCCACGGTTTCATTGATATCTATTATTCGCGGGGCAATGGTCTGTTTCCTGGCAAAGCCGAGAAGCTTCCTTGTAAGATCCGAAGACCTTACGGCAGCCTTTCTTACGGCCTGGAGATTGTCATAAAGGTGATGGGAGTTATCAATGTCTGCCAGGGCAAGATCACAATGGGCAATTATTACATTGAGCATGTTGTTGAAGTCATGGGCAACGCCTCCGGCAAGAAGACCCACGGACTCCATTTTTTGGGCCTGGACCAACTTCTGCTGCATCTCTTCACGCTCTCTTTCCGCAGCTTTTTTACTTGATATGTCCCTGACCCACTCCACAAAAAGTTCAGTGCGGTTATGGGCATCCAGAATTGGAATTACCCGAAGATCTATCCATTTACCCTCTTCAATCTCCACATCAGCCTGCAAGGGTTCTCCGGAGGAGATCACCGAAACAGCCATGCAGTCCGGGCATATGTTGTCATAACACCTGTATGTCCTGTAACATTTGGTGTTTAGAGTGCGTCTCTCCATGGGTATATCTGCAAAGCCGTTCCAGTTGCTGTAAATAATATTCATATTTATGTCATGGATGGAGACCATGTCCGGAATGGCTGTCAACATTTTTTGGAAATGCTCATCTTTTTTCTGAAGCTCCCGGGTCCTTTTTGCCACCATCTGCTCCAGATAAAATCGACGGCGTATGATCATGCTGCTTAAAAGAGCCAGTAAAACCGTCAGTGGCAATCCTGCACCAAGGGTTATGATTCCGGCCCTGACATGGTGAAGCTCCAGGAATGCAGTTCCAGGTCCGGCCTTGATACTGAAATTTTTCCCAAAGGCAGAGAGCGGATACAGAGCATAAAAAGGGGGGACGGAAGTTCCTTCTACTTTTGTCGTAGATACCACTGTCCTGGATTCCCGATCCCTGTAAAGAAGAGATAACTCAAGGGACAAAGCGTTCTCTGCAATGACCTTCTTCTCAATGTCCCATAGAAGGGTTTCCAGCTTCAACACAGCCATGGCAAATCCTTCCAAAATCTTATCTCCACGGCTGCTGTCCAGACGGAATACGGGGCGGTATATAAGCATCCCTTTCTGTCCATCTATTTCCGGCATTAAGGGTACGGGTTCCGTGGCACACATGAGACCGCTCCCTTGTGCCTTCTCAATGGCTGCCCTGCGAAGGGGCTCGGAACCAAGATCGTAACCTGCTGCCCTATCATTGCCCTTTAACGGGGCCACCTGAAAAACAGGATAGTAAAAATCCCTTTTCTTTACAGGTTCACGAAGGCCGTAACTGTTTTTTTGCCATATCCTGAAATCCTGAATGTGGTTCAGAAACGGAGCATTGGCTTCAAAGGCAATTTTATCATCATCTGCAACAACAGGAATCCAGGCCCATCCCTGTACTGAGGTTTTTTTTGCAAGGTGGGCGACATAACGATTGAATTTTTCAAAGGTAACAATATCGGAAACTTCTATGAAACTTGCAAGGCCTTCCAGTTCAATGGCTTCCAGGTCGCGAATCTCTTTGGAGAGCATTTGGGCCGAGCCCGATGCCAACTGGGCAAAGGCCAGGTTGCGGTGAAATATGGCATGGTCATGGAGTGTCCAGGCAACAAAGAGGGTGAGTAACACACCGGAAGCTGCAATCATGGAGGGGATAATGTTTTGTCCTGTTTGATGAGCAAAAACGGGGTCAACAATATTTTTTCCAGTTTGTGCACAGCGGGCAGATAAGAGTATTCCCACCCCAAGAACCGTAATCAGGGAGAGGGAAAACAGTGCCGCCGGCAGTGCTGCCAGGAGTGTAAGTTCACTCCATTTATCCGCATCCACATCAACTCCGAACAGTGCCATGGTTTCATTGTTTAAGGGATTCTTTACAGGAACCAGTGCAGATACAAACTTCCCCCATTCATCTTCCAGGGGGCCCTCCACCAGTCCATTGCCCATGATAAAAAGATTTTTAAGTTCATCCGATGCATCCTTGTATTCCATTCCTGCCGGGGATTCGTCTTCATGACCTGCCGGCATATTGTCGGCAATAAAAAATATCCGATTATGGCCATCCTCATGGGTTCGATTATGGCCATCCTCATGGGTTCGATTATGGCCATCCTCATGGGTTCGATTATGGCCATCCTCATGGGTTCGATTATGGCCATCCTCATGGGTTTCTGCGGCCATGAGGTATAGAAACCTATATTTTTTATCCATGGAAGCCATGGCTCCGAGCTGCTCCTTGAGTCTCAGGTATTGGGGCTTATCCAGGTCATCATCCCTGCCTGAAAGGGCCTTCAAAAGATCGGTATTGATGGAAGCTGCCATAAGGCCTGCCTGCCGGAGCATCTCGGCTCTCATCTCCCGATCCTTTGATGAGACCATCCACCATGACCCAAGAACTCCGGAAAGGGTTACGACAATTAATATAGCCGCCATGTAAAAGTATGGACCATTTTTTTTACGGGTATAAGATAATATCATTATCACTCCTCAAATTGTACAAGGCGAAAGCCTAGGTCTCCGTACCTGGAGCCTGGAGGGCTGTTGCCCCGGAATGCCGACCGGCAAAACATGGCATGGTAGGGCCAACCGCCGCCCCTAACTACACGGTGAGAGCGAGATGACGGACCCGCTGGATCTGTCACGTTACCCTTAGAATAAGCCCCATACCAATCCTGACACCACTCACGCACATTACCGTGCATATCATACAGCCCCCAGGCGTTGGGAGAAAAACTCTTCACAGCAACCACAGCAACGTTTTTCTCTCTATTTACTCCCTTGCTGCACCCGGACATGGGATGATTCCCATCATAATTTGCCTGATCCGTACCAAGACAGGTGCCAAAAGCAAAAGGCGTATCTGTTCCTGCACGGGCGGCACACTCCCACTCCGCCTCGGTGGGAAGGCGGTATTTTTTCCCATCCCTCTGATTTAATTTTTGGGTATATGTCTGTATATCATCCCAGGAAACACTCTCTACAGGACAATTGGAACCGCAGTTCTTGAAATAAGACGGGTTGCTCCCCATCACAGCTTTCCACTGACCCTGGGTTACCTCGGTGGTCTGTATGTAATACCCTTTGGTAAGCTCAACCCTATGGCGGATTTCATCACTGTCCCGGTGCGGCTCATCGGAAGGACTGCCCATATAGAAGGAGGTGGGGGCTATGTAAACAAACTCCATCCCGAGGTTGTTCTTTATGCGGTCTCCGTGGCGGAGGTACTTTGCCAGCTTTTCCAATTCAACGGTAAAGCTGGAACTCTGCCCCGCTTGTATAAAAACCTTATCCAGCCATTTTTTATATTCACTTTTCTCCACACGGAGAGAAAGATGTCCTTGGGTCAAATTTTCCAGGGTAATGGGCGTAATTCCCACTTTAATATCGTCAATATATACTGTCGATCCCGAAGGAATGCTTTCAATTTTAATACTTCCATGAACTATTTCAGGTTTTGCTTTCTCATGCTCCTTTTTTTTCTCTTCCACCGGTTTACTAATATCTCTTGAGGTTACATCCGCCTGCTGCACTATGGTGGCTTTTGTGGTCGATGAGTTATCTGTCATGCTGAATGGAAACAAAAGACCTCCAGCAATCAAAAAGGCAATCACCATACCTGAAATCAAGATAAGCGTACTTTTCTGCTTCTTTGCAGGTGACGGATCCGAAATCGGTTTCACAGAGTCATGTTCCCGGAGTAAACCTGATTTTGGATGGGGAACCCGTTTTATTTGGGGTTCAGGAACTGGAGGAGATTCCATATCCGGGTCTGGATAGGGTTCCGGAGAGATTCCCTGTGGTAAAGATAATTCCGGCTCCATCGGGCTTTGGGAAAGAATATCCGCCTTCAATGCCTCAATGGAGTGGTAACGATGGGGTATCCGCATGGAAAGCCCTTTAAGCAGAGCCATTTCCGCTTTTGGAGATATGTCAACCCCCAGCCTGGATGGGGGTTCAAGGCTCTCCCCGGCAAACCGATCAAGGGATTTCGGGGGTGTCACGCCCGTAATGGCACGATAAAAGGTTGCACAAAGGGCATAGATATCTGTCCAGGGCCCCTCTTTGCCCCTGCTCCGGTACTGCTCCTCCGGGGCATAGCCTGGATTTAATGTTACGGAAAGATTCCGGCTGTGTTCCCCTGTTATCTTGGCCCTAATGGTATGATAAAAGGTTGCACAAAGGGCATAGATATCTGTCCAGCACCCCTTTTTACCCCTGCTCCGGTACTGCTTCTCCGGGGCATAGCCTGGATTTAATATTACGGAAAGACTCCGGCTGTGTTCCCCTGTGGCATAGCGGGCAGACCCGAAATCAAGGATTTTGATACGGCCGTCATCGGTTATAAGGATATTGTCAGGGCTTATATCAAGGTGGAGAAGCCCTGAACGATGTACCTCCCCTAGGGCATCGAATACAGGCATTAACATCTTGAGGGCAATGGGAAAAGAGATTTTAGTGCCTTTATGCCCAAGGTAATCCTTGAGGGTGACTCCATTGATAAAGTACATCACAAAATAGGCGGTACCGTTCTCCAGGAAAAAATCCCGAATCGATACAATACCCTGATTATCCTCAAATTTTGCAAGGGCACGGGCTTCATCCAGAAATTTTTCAAGCCCGTACTCAAACTCCTCCTTTGAGGGTCCGGTATAGGGGGATATGGTCTTCCGATTCTTGCTTCTTGTTGCCATATCCCTGGGAAGATACTCCTTTACCGCAAGGCGGATATCAAGTTTCATATCCCAGCCGAGATAGGTGATACCGAATCCGCCATGCCCCAGAACCCGGCCAATCATGTATTTATTGATCAGTATCGTACCCGGGGAAAGATATACGCCTGTCTCTTGGGTAAGCTTCCCGATCCACCTGCAATGGGGGCAGGGATATAGACTCTTATTTTGTTCAAAACAGTTGGGACATCGTCCGTCTGAAATAAATTTATCCAGTAACTGTACTGTTTCCGATGTTTGGTTTTCTGTCATTATATTTCTATTCTTTATATTTGGCATCTTTCATTTACCGGTTTACACTTTTTTGATTGTGTCAATGTCTGAATCACAGATTAAACCTTCATGGTCGGAGTCGGGCCCCCCCGATCATGGAAATAATATATCCATTTCCACGGTAAAAGATTTCACGGATTGGAAAAATCCGTGTAATCTGAGGCAATCCGTGATTCAGACAATTTTAAAAAAAGTTTAAAGTACTTTTGGGTATAGTATATTATGAAGGATGCTTGTATTTTCACGGTAAATAATTCTATTAATGACCAGGCACGGTGGCCCACAAAGGGGTTGGGCATTAATGTTTATCCTTGATATGTAAACTTGTTTGGGATATTTGGTTATTATGTCAGTTGTATTGGTCTGTTTAACAAATTGAATTTGTTTTGTCATTACCCAAATTAAGGAATGAGCAGGAAATAACTTACCCATTCTCCCTATCTCCATTCATGGAGAGGGGATTGGGGGTGAGGTCAAGGGGCAAGTTATTTATAGTTTTCCAGATAATGAAATTGGCAACCATACTGTAGGGGCAGTCCCTGGCGGCTGCCCTTAAGACTGGCGGCTGCCCTTAAGAATGGCGGCTGCCCTTAAGAATGGATTTGCTATAGTGCCCATTCCAGGTAATGGATAATCATATCAGGGTGAAGAATCAGAGATGACCGCATATTTTATTCGACGACTGCTCCTTGTCATTCCCACATTCCTCGGAATAACCGTCATGGTGTTCGCCATTACACGGTTTGTTCCAGGGGGGCCTGTGGAGAGGATTATATCCAATGTGAGGCAGATGCAGGCCATGGGAGAGGGAGGCACAAGCATCACCCAGGCCGGGAGATCAGGTGCTGGTCAGCCCCTTTCCGAGGAGCAGATCAATCTTTTAAAGGCATATTATGGGTTTGACAAACCAATTTTGGAGAGCTATTTTCTTTGGTTGGGCAAGGTACTGAAAGGGGATCTGGGACGATCCACAAGATATTACGATCCTGTGTGGGATATTATCCGGGAGAGGATTCCCATCTCCATCTACTTCGGAATTCTGACTCTTATCATTGTTTACGGAGTCTCCATTCCCCTGGGAATGGCAAAGGCCATAGGCCATCGCACCGGCTTCGATAATATTACATCAATAATCATATTTGTGGGATATGCCATACCCGGTTGGGTGGCAGGGGTTATAATGCTGGTTCTTCTCGCTTCGGCCCATGATATTTTTCCCCTGGGGGGACTGACCTCGGACATGTTCTACATGATGACACCCTGGGAAAAGGTTAAAGACCTGGCATGGCATACGGTTCTGCCCCTTCTATCATATATCCTAGGCTCCTTTACCGTGATGACCCTTTTGATGAAAAACACCCTCATGGACAACCTTTGTGCCGATTATGTAAGAACCGCCATTG
>JADGBO010000172.1 GCA_015231465.1 Desulfamplus sp. | reverse complement strand
CTGGGCTCCGGAAGTTGCAAAGATGGTGGGCCTGGAAATACCCTCCATCGCCATTGCCCATACCCACATCCTCTACGAAAAGATCAACGCTGTGGAAGAGCGGGACACCATGCTGCCCCTCGTGAGGATCCGGACAGATCCATATATCTGCGCCAGGAGAGGGAAGAAGGGCTGCAAAACGTGTGTTCATTCTGCCCGGTGCATCCCTGTCAGGATCATAATAGGCATCGATGTCCCAGCGTTCCCTGGGGATTTCCGCCACACCGCTGCGTCTGCCGGCAAGAAGTTCCCAGTATGCCTCCGGGCCCCGGGAGTTACCCGGAAATCGGCACCCCATGCCGATGACGGCTATGGGTTCGTGGCGGTCAAAGCCCGGGGTATCATATATTATCCGGGAATTACCATGTATTATCCGGGAATTACCATGTGTTATCCGGGAATTACCATTTGCGGTCGGGGTTGATAATGATGGAGCGTCAGCTTTACCGGCACAGGTAATGGCAGGCTCCTCCGGTTTTGTGTTTTCCATGGATGGAATTTCCATGGACATTTCTTCCTGGATAACAGCCTTTCCTTCCGGGGCAACACCCTTTTCTGCACAGATCATGGCCGGCTCCACGGTATCGAGGAGACATTCACACATGCCCCGCACCGACGGAAAATCAAAGGCAAAGGTGGCTGGAAGGGGGTATCCCAGATCAACCTCAAGGAGATCTTTCAGCTCAATGGCCATGAGTGAGTTGAGTCCGTAATCGAAAAGGCTCTCGTCCGGATCGATGCACACCGACGGAGGAAGGTTGAGTATGGTGGCGATTCTCTGGCAGATGTGATCGTTTACAAGGGTCTGGCGCCGGCGTTGGGGTGCCCTTATCAGGGTATCCACCATGGTGGTTACCGGCTGGGCCCGGTTTGCTGCCGGCTTCCGGGGAACTATGTTTTCCTGGGATACTTTTTCCTGGGATATTGTTACCTCACCCTGGGATGGCACTCCCTCCTGGCTGCTCCCGGGATGCTCCAGCAGTTCACCAAGGAAGGCCGGATCTCCACCTTTTCCGGCACGGCTTAGAAATCGCTCCCAATCCACGGAAAACATGCCCACCTGGGGGGGAAGAAGCGTGGATGGAATGCCAAGGAGTTCCAGGTTTGTTTCCGGGGGCAGGGGGGTCATGCCCGCCGAATGCCACCGGAGGGCGATGTTGCTATCTTCGTTGGCTGCCATGCCTGTCCCCTTCCATGGGCCGTAGTTGATGGAGATGGCAGGAATGCCCTGGGATCGCATGTGGTGGGCCAGGCTGTCCATGAAGGCGTTGGCAGCGGCATAACTGCCCTGGGCCGGGGAACCCGTAACCGATGCCATGGAGGAGAGGAAGATGATAAAATCCAGGGAGTTCCATGGGTTTTCCCCTGGGACCCGTCGGTTTTTGAGGCAGTTGTAAAGGTTCATGCTCCCCAGGAGTTTGGGTGCCATAACCCCATGGAATCTCTCCCGGGTCTGGTTCAAAAGGATGCCGTCGTCAATGGTTCCCGCAGCATGGATAATTCCGGCAAGGGGATGGGCGTTTTTGTCGGTTTTTTGAAAAATTGACTCAAGGGTATCGGCCTGGGTTATGTCGCCAAGTGCCAGATGGATATCAACTCCCTGAACCTTCAAGTTTTCAATGCGGCTCTCCAGGTCTTTGGATGGTGGGCGGCGTCCCGTCAGGATAAGGTGGCGGGCACCCTGTGATGCCAGGTGTTCGGCACATAGAATGCCCAGTGAACCGAGACCTCCGGTTATGAGATATGTGCAATGGGATTTGATAAGGGTTTTGGCAGGCAGGGTTTTCCCATCCCCTTGGAGTTCATGATCCCTTTGGATTGCAATATCTCCATGGTGTAAATGGGGCATGGTTCCATGGGTCACAAGCGGGGTCAGACGTTTGACAAATATTCCCGGGGTGCCAAGGGCCAACTGCCTCTCCCCGGAGGGGTTTGCAAGCTCCCGGAGAACAAGGGCAGCCTCCTGCCCGTAATCACTGCCTGGTATGAGATCCATGGATGTGCATGTATGCCGGGGATATCTTCCCGAAGACGGCCCGGGATGTTCCAGATTCAGGCATGCGGCAAGGCCCCACAGGGGAGATTGGACAAGGCCCGGCAGGGGATTACCTGAAATTACAGGCTGGGAACCCCGGGTGATTATCCACATGGGCCATGGTTCCCTGGGAGTCGCCATGGTGGATTTAAGGGATACCTGGGCCTGGATCAGGTGCAGGAGGGTGACAACGCCCCTGTCCTGCATGGCAACAAGGGAATTCCGGGTAATTGCAGCGGGGTTTTCCTCAACAGTTATGTTTTCCGGTGCAAGCTCCAGGTCAAGGCTCCACAGGTGCAGTATCCCTCTTATGGTGTGCCCGTTGTTTTCAGCTATGCTCCAGGCCCTATCCAGCACCTGTTTGAAATGGTGGGGCCGGGTGGGATTCACCTGTAATGTTAAAATGGCATCGGTGGTTTCAATGACATCCTCTTTGTCACCGGGGAGGAGAATCACAGTTGTTCCGCCGGCTTCAAGGATTTCCTGGGCCATGATTTTGCCAAGCTCTCCCTGATCCCTTAGAATCACCCAAACCCCGGTGGCCCACTCTTTTGCATCAGGCGTTATAGGAGTGTTTGCATCGGATATTCCCGGAGTTTTTTCATGGGGCATCGGGGAGGTTTTTGCATCAGCCGTTGCAATGGTACTTGGAGGCAGGGGCCTCCATACGGGTTGGTAAAGAAATTTTTCAATCCCATTGCCTGGAAATGTTTGGGCTTCCCTGTCCATTTTAACTGCACGGAACTCAAATCCCTTTACATTGAGAATTATGCCATCCCTGTCAAACCAGCATATATCACCTTTGAAGCTCCCTTTGCTTCCCTCAAGGGCCTCTGTTATCACAACGTGTCCCCACACCTGGTTTCCCGAGGGCCGGCCGAAAAACTCAAGCCTTTTTATTGCAAAGGGCATGAAGGGAGAAGACGGTTTTCCAGGGGTTTTCCGGCCAAAGCTGCCGAGGACCTGGAATCCAGCGTCCATGAAGCCTGGATGGAGGGGATACTCTTCCATGGATTCGTTGAGTTTGGGTGTTTGTATGGTGAAGAGGGCTTCACCTTCACCCATGTGGATATCTTGAAGCCACCGGAAAGATTCCCCCCATCCGTAGCCGCTCTCTGCCAGCTCCCCGTAAAAGGATTGGGCGTTGACCATGCGGGTACACCGGGCCTGGATGGCTCCTTTGTCAGGTATCGATTTTTCGGTGGAGTCAGGCATGTATTTTTTGGTGGAGTCAGGCATGTATTTTTCGGTGGAGTCAAGCATGGATTTTTCGGTGGATGTGTCAGTTTCCATTATCGTAAGGGCTGCCTGGCAGTGGGTTTCCCATGAATCTGCCCGGATACCCGGGTTGCCGGTTTCACCAATATTCCCCTGGGGTGAACTGATGACCCTGCATTTCAAGGTGCCTCTCCCCCGGCCCGGGGCAGGTGAAAAGGGATCCAGTATCAACTGGACATTTCTCACCTCGGCATCACCATTCTCTTTGCTGAGGAACATGGGCCTGGAAAATAGGCACTCATTTATGGAGAATATGCATTTATTTATATGGGGTTCATGTCTATGGAGTTCTCCGATGCTCTTTTCCTTCCCCTGTCCATTTTTCTGTCCAAGATACCGGGATGCCGTGAGAAGCAGCACCAGGTAGGCTGCTGCCGGAACAACGGTGCGGCCCATGAGAACGTGATCCCTCATGTGGGGTGGATGATCCGGGTCGAGGATGTTCTGAAATCGGATCTGATCCATGAGGGGCAGATCAAGGATAGTGCCAAGAAGGGGATGGGTCGGGGCAGGGCAGGGGATACCGGAGCCGGAAATCCTGACCGGGGTATCCTGGGCCGGGATAGGGTCATGGTCTCCTTTTTCCAGGGAGTGGGGCCGGCTTGGGGTCTCTCTCCTTTTCAGGGTGTGGCTTTCACTGTCGGTCTCTATCCAGCATCGGATACGTTCAAAGGGGTAGAAGGGCGGATCCCAGGTGAGATGGGGGGCATGGCAATGGACGGCATCCCAATTCAGGTCCGTGCCATGGAGATATGCAAGGGCGGCCATTCGGGTTTCGGGGCCTTGGTTTCCTGGAGATGTAAAATTTATAATCAGATCAGGTTTCTCCCTCTCAATGGTTTCCCCGAGAGCGATATTATCCATCTCCTGGGTTTCTGATCCTGGTTTTTGTGTGATTCTAAGCATCCAGTATTGGGAAGATGAGAAATTCTGGCAGGATGATGAACCCCTGTCCGATGAAACCATGGCAAGGCATGGTGCATGGAACTCCATGCCGTGGAGCCACTCCATACCGTGGAGCCACTCCGTACCATCTCCATGGGTCTTTGATGCAGTAACCTTCCCCTTTCCAGAATTCCTGGCAGTGTCATCCCTGGCAGTGTCATCCCTGGCAGTGTCATTTTTGGCAGTGTCATCCCTGGCAGTGTCATTTCTGGCAGGGTCATCCCGGGTAGTGTCATCCCGGGCAGTGTCATCAAGGGCAGGGTCATCAAGGGCAGGGTCATGTGATGGGCCGCTGCCCTGTTCCGGGGATTTTAGCTGTTCAAGGAATTCAGCCCGGGCCAGAACCATCTCCATGGCCTGGGCAGGTTCCATGATCCCTGCCAGGCAGGCAGCGGTGAAGTGCCCGTTGCCATGGGCAATGATGGTGTCAGGTGTAACTCCCCAGGCCATCCATTGCCGGGCCAGGGCATACTCCAGGATAAAGCGACCGGGAAGACCATGGATATGGCCCTCCCTTGTTTTTAAATCGGGAATTAGAGACTCCATGATGGATAGACAATCTGAAATTGCATTCCTGAGGGCCTCCGGGGTTTGTTCCGTGCCATGGAATTTTTCCATTAGGTAAGCGGTGTCCAAAGGTGGATGAATCAAAGGTTGTTCCGTCCCATGGAATTTTTCCATGGGGATGGGACGGGAAATGTCCCCAAGCCTGCCTGTCAGGAGAAAGGCGACCCTTGGAGCCTGGCGGGTATGTTTATAGAGAGCTTTTCCGGCAGTGGATTCATCCGATTCATCCCGGGTTATCATGGCCTGAGTATCCTTTGATGGTGCTGGATTGCCCCGATCCAGGGAGAATAGAGCCAGGGCATCGGCCCACTCCCCGGGGGTTTTTCCCCCGACGATAAGGCGGTGGCGGAAGTGGTTCCTGCCCCTGGCTGCAAAAGCACATATGGACTCCATTCCGTCCATGTAACCATGTTCCGGTTGGGATTTGAGATAATCTGCCCAGTGTCCGGCAAGGGTTCTGAGGGCAGATTCGGTTCTGGCCGAGAGCGGCAAAAAGTGCCGTGTTGCATTGTCCCGGGTTGTCGCCCTTAAAACCCCAGGAGTTCCAGAAACCCCAGGAGTTCCAGGCGGCTCCCCCACAATTATGTGGGCATTGGTTCCTGAAAATCCAAAGCATGATATCCCTGCCAGCCGGGTCTTCCCATCACCCGTCCAGGGTGTGGATGTTGTGTTTACCCTTATGGGCAGATCATCCCATTGAATTCGGGGGTTGGGGCTTTTGAAGTGGAGATGGGGGGGGATCAGGCCGTGGTTCAGGGATAGAATCACCTTGATAAGGGATGCCATGCCCGCGGCAGCTTCAAGGTGTCCGAAATTTGTCTTGACCGAGCCTATGGGGAGGGGTTTTCTGTTTCCCTGGAACACGGAACCCAGGGCCTCCACCTCAATGGGGTCGCCCAGGGCGGTTCCTGTGCCGTGGGCCTCTACGTAATCTATCTCATCCGGTGTCACACCGGCGGCCTCCATGGCCTGGCGTATAACCCTCTCCTGGGCAGGGCCCGAGGGAACCGTGAAGCCCCCCGAGGGGCCGTCCTGGTTCACGGCCGAACCCCGAATCACCGCCAGCACCCGATCCCTTTCGGGGTCAACGTCCTGGAGCCTTTTAAGGAGAACCATGCCGCACCCTTCACCCCGGACATACCCATTGGCCGAGGCATCAAAGGTCTTGCAGCGCCCATCCGGAGCCAGCATCCTTGCCTTGCAGAAATTAACCGTCCCTGCCGGGTCCAACGTGAGGTTCACTCCCCCGGCAAGGGCCATGGAACACTCACGGTTTCTAAGGCTCTGACATGCCAGATGGACCGCCACCAGGGATGATGAACAGGCGGTATCCAGCACAAAACTTGGGCCGGTGAATCCCATGAGGTAGGATAGACGCCCCGCGGCCGGACCCAGGGTGCCCCCGGTGCCGGAATAGGCATCCACCTTTGTGAGATCACCCTGGCCAAAGAGAAGGAATCCGTATTCATAAGCGGTGGTTCCAAGAAACACCCCCACAGGCTCTCCATGGAGGGAGGAAGGTGCAATGCCGGCATGTTCCAGGGTCTCCCAGGCCACTTCCAGTATCAGGCGATGCTGGGGATCCATACGGGAGGACTCCCGGGGGGAGAGCCCGAAAAACAGGCTGTCAAAGCCATCCACCGGGCCGAGAAATCCTCCATAACGGCAGTACATCTTTCCCGGTGCATCAGGATTGGCATCGAAACAGGCATCAATGTCCCATCGGTATTTTGGAACTTCGACAATGGCATCCCTTCCCTGCTCAAGGATATCCCAGTAAGCCCGGGGAGTGTCGGCACCACCGGGGAATCTGCACCCCATGCCGATGACTGCAATGGGCTGGTTCTGTTCAGCCTTGACATCATTCAATTGCTGTTTCAGTTTTTTAATGGCCATAAGGGCCTGTTTCACCGGGGAGAGTGTCTTGGATTTTGAATCGTTTGGTTTCATGGCAGTCATCTTCAATAGTAGGGTTCAGTGTCTATTCATAAATCATAAGCTAATGGACAAAAGGGATGGGAACTTGCTTTTTGTGGACCAAGCCTTACCGCATAACTACTCAAGATCAAGATGTCAACAGAAAAAATGCCCTTGCCGCTCTCTGTTGATGTAAGGAAAGGTGAATTAAAAGGTGAAATTAGTAAGCTGACAGATAAAGTCATTAAAACCAGTAATCATAATGGATTTGCTAAAATATTTGGCTGGAAGTCTGCGGTATGGCTTAATCCACAAAAAAGCAAGTTCCTATATATAAAAGCAAGTTCCTATCTTTTTAATCCACAAAAAGCAAGTTCCTATCTCTTAATCAAGGCGGTGTTTCTGACCCAAGTAGGTATCTGTTTGATATATCAGTTTTTTAAGTTCCGGTATCCAGCCTGAAACATCCGTGAATATGGTTTCCTGCATTGCCGGTGATGTGAGTGCCACCTTATCAATGCGGGAAGCATGGACTACTATATCAAACTTTTCCGACAGATGACAATCCAGGACAGCTTTGTCATTGCCTGCAAATATCACTGACTGTATAGCCAAACACGCCTCATCCGATGTATCCGGTATCTCTGCGATAAGTTTACGTATCATGTATCTCCTTTTTTAACTTGTCTTTAACTGCATCTTAAAAATATTTTACGCCATT
>JADGBO010000171.1 GCA_015231465.1 Desulfamplus sp. | reverse complement strand
GTAGCCTTCAAGTGAGTTAATCGGCGGAGCTATTCCGTCCATGATCTCTTGTAGATTCAAATCCTGTATAAAAGAGCTGTTGCCGGCAAGTTCAATGAATCGCTCTTTTTTTCCAAATCCGGCATTTAAGGGTGGAGACCATGAGGGATTTTCCGAATCTCCTGGGGCGGGAGAGGAAATAGTACCTTCCAGCAGTTATCATCTGGTAAATATGTCTTGTTTTATCCACATAAACATCTCCATTGAGCCTGATATTCTCAAAGGAAGAGTCCCCGGTGGGAAGTGTCGGCAGGTTATTCACGGGTATATCCTTTTTTGATCTTCAAATAGTGAGATTTTTGAAAAAATCCAGTGATTCAGGATTCTTAAGGGCATCCCTGTTTTTTACCTCCTGGCCGTGTATCATCTTTTTTACGGCCAGTTCAACCTTTTTCATGTTCAAAGTGTAGGGAATATCAGGCACCTGGATGATTTTGGCCGGTACATGCCTTGGTGATGCATGGGTTTGGAGATCCTTTTTTATCTTATCCCTGATCTCATCCGTAAGGGTTTTCCCCGGGGGCATGGTAACAAACAGTATCACCCTCACATCGTTGTTCCAGTTCTGGCCCACCACAACACTGTCTGCAATATCATCCATCTGTTCCAATCTGCGGTATATCTCGGCTGTGCCGATTCTTACTCCTCCCGGATTCAAGGTCGCGTCGGAGCGGCCGTACATGATAACCCCGCCCCGCTCGGTAACTTCAATGAAATCCCCGTGGGCCCACACCCCCGGGTAGTGTTCAAAATATGCACCCTGGTATCTTGACCCGTCTTCATCGTCCCAGAAATAGATGGGCATTGATGGAAAGGGAGCCGTGCAGACAAGTTCACCCTGCTCTCCCACAACCGGCTTTCCTGCATCATCATAGGCAAAAACCTTCATTCCAAGACCCCGGCACTGGAGTTCCCCGGCATATACGGGTCCCATGGGATTTCCCAGGGCAAAGCAGCCATTGAGATCCGAGCCGCCGGAGATGGAGGCAAGTTGAATATCGGACTTTACCTCGCTGTAGATGAATTCAAAATCTGCTTCGGAAAGGGGGGAGCCCGTTGAGAGAAGGGCCTTCATGGGGGAGAGATCAAATTGCCGTCCGGGCTTTACTCCTGCATTTTTAAGGGCTGCAATATAGCCGGCACTGGTACCGAAAACCGTTATCTTCTCATCCTGGGCCATCTGCCAAAGTGCATCGGGTGACGGATGGAAAGGATTTCCATCGTAAAGCACAAGTGTGGAACCCACCGAGAGGGATGCCGTAAGCCAGTTCCACATCATCCAACCGCAGGTGGTGAAGTAATATATGGTATCCTCTTCCTTTAAGTCCGTGTGGAGCATAAGCTCCTTCATCTGGTTGATGAGTACCCCTCCGGAACTCTGGACCATGCATTTGGGAAGTCCGGTGGTACCGGACGAGTACATTATATAAAGAGGGTGATCAAAGGGAAGCTGTTCAAAGTCAATGGAAGATGCCCTTGAATCCTTGAACCTGTCAAGAAGTACAACGCTTCGCCCGGGGCCATTTCTATTTTCATCTCCCCGGCATCTCCCTTCCATCTCCTTTAAAAGTGATTTAACCGGAGGATCTTCATTGATATACGGGACAACAACAATCTTTTCCACCGAGGGAAGCTCCTTTATGATCCCCCCTATCTTCTCCAGACTGTCAATGGGCTTTCCCTTGAAAAAGTATCCGTCTGCCGTGAAGAGAACCCTTGGCTCTGTCTGACCGAACCTGTCCAGGACACCTTTTATGCCGAAATCCGGGGAGCATGAAGACCACACGGCTCCGACACTTGCCGCTGCCAGCATGGCAATGATGGATTCGGGCATGTTAGGCATGAATCCAACTATTCTGTCTCCAGGCACTATTCCCATGGACCGGAGGGCCGAGGCCACCTTTGCTGTCTCCATGTAGAGTTCGTTATAGGTCAGGGTGATTCTGACACTGTCCTCACCCCTGAAAACAAGGGCCGGGGAATTTTTTCTGAACCGCAGGAGATTTTCGGCAAAATTAAGTCTGGCACCCTGGAACCACTTTGCCCCGGGCATTTTAAGGGGATGGTCAATAACCTTGTCATAGGATCGTGAAAAACGTATCTCTGCAAATTCCCACATGAATCCCCAGAACTCTTCAATGTTTTCGATGGACCACTTGTATAGGCTGTCGTAATCATTACAATCCCTACCATATTTTTTGTTGACAGCCTGCATGAAGCGGTACATGTTGCTGTTTTCAATTCGCTCTTTTGACGGTGTCCATAAACACTTTGCCATACATCCTCCTCCATTGAGAAATTTTGCAGGGCTGTTTTCCTCAATGTATTTAAGGTAATAAGCCCGGCTCCTTTGATCATACAGGCTTCCAGAAAAATTTTTTAGCAAATCCTTTTTTGAGGGCAGCCACAGGGGAGTGCCCCTACAATATGATTGCCAATTTCATTATCTGGAAAACTATAGATGCCCCAAAATTGATAAAATCAGGATAACCTTTAAAAATTAGAAATATCAAGAAAAAAGTACTCTGCCATGGAAAGATGTTGCCATGAAACCGTTGATGGGGTAAACGTGCTTGAAAAAATGTTGCCCGTAACCCATTGATGGTACCTCACTAAGAAAGTCATTTGTCCGAAAATCTATAGACTTCAAGAAAAATCTTTGAGCATATCCATTCCCAGGGGCAGCCACAGGGGGCTGCCCCTACAATATGATTGCCAATTTCATTATCTGGAAAACTATATAATATATAATGCTTGACAACTCAAATGCCATTTAACAGGAACAGATTTAAACGAACGGAACTCATGCTTGGAAGCATGGCCATGGATCGGCTGGAACAGGCCTGCGTAACGGTGATAGGACTGGGAGCGGTGGGTTCCCATGCTGTTGAAGCCCTTGCAAGAAGCGGCATCGGCAGACTCAGGCTTGTGGATTTCGATGTAATCACCATCACAAATTTCAACCGCCAGCTCCTTGCTGTGGAGCCGAACATGGGACTACCCAAGACCCTTGCGGCAATGGAGAGGGTGAAACAGATCAATCCGGACATCAATGTGGAGCGGTTTGATACCTTCTGCCACAAGGAGACCTTCGGTGCAGTGTTTCCCCCGACCCATGGCGATACCACCCACTCCCCTCCCGGTAACCCTCCCCTCCATGTTGTAATAGATGCCATTGACAGCCTCAACCCCAAGGTCAATATCCTTTTTGAACTTGTCACAAGGAGTATTCCGGTGGTCTCCAGCATGGGTGCTGCAAGGCGCATGGACCCATGTGCCGTGAGGACCGGGGACATATCCGTCACCGCCGGGTGCCCCCTGGCCAGGTCGGTGAGAAAACGGCTCCGACGGCGGGGTATCGGGTCAGGAATCCAGTGTGTTTACTCTGGTGAAACAGTCCATAAAGATACCCTCTCCCCGGATATAGAAGATAACTATCTCAACGGAGGCAGGCCCAGAAATCCCATGGGAAGTCTATCCATGATAAGTGGAATCTTCGGCTACACAGCAGCCCTTGAAAGCATGAAAATAATTCTTGGGGATATTGTAAAATGGTAACCAGGGACACGATATTTGCAGAGAAAAATTTTCCCCCGGGAACCTTTCAATTCAATGAAAAAGTTGCCTCGGTATTTGATGACATGATCAAACGATCAGTACCGCTCTATATGGAGAGCATAAAGCAGCAGAGCCTTATGGCACAGCGTTTTTACAAGCCAGGCACTCGAATATACGATCTGGGATGCTCCCACGGCAATCTCGGAATACTCATCCGGGACATATTTACCTCGCCTTGTACAATGGTGGCAGTTGACAACTCTCCTCACATGCTCAATCAGTACAAAAAGCGTCTCAAAAGAGAAGATATGAAAAAGGGTTCCCTGCACCTTGTTTGCTCCAATGCCGAAGATATGGTTATATCCCGGGCATCGGTGGTTATCGTAAATCTTACCATGCAGTTTATAAAACCCCAAAAACGTGATGGATTCATACAGGGAATATATGACGGGATGATACCAGGAGGAGTCTTGCTTATCTCGGAAAAAACCGTTCACCATGAAAACGTAATCTCTGACCTGCATCAGGATTTTTACACAGAGTTCAAACGTAGCAACGGCTATTCAGACCTTGAGATAAGCCGAAAGCGTGATGCCCTTGAAAATATCCTGATACCGGAATCCATGGATGCACACATGGCAAGACTACGGATGGCAGGATTCAGACAGATTGATATATGGCTAAAGTGGTTCAACTTTACATCATTCATTGCGGTAAAAAGCCGGTCCCAGGCAAGTTGTAAAAATAAAAATACTATTGGATCATAGTTGATCTACAAACCACGATGTCACTGTATCAAGAAAAATCCATCCATCACGGTTAAGGGCAAAAACCTCCCTTGAATATTTTTTTTCAAACCCTCCCCAGGACAGGGCAGTAATCCTTTTGATAACATTATCGAAAAAAATTTTGAACTCATGCCCGGAAACCTTTGAAAACCCATGCACGTCAATCCCCTTGGCCCTTCTAAGCCCCAGCATGATAAATTCCATAAGATACTGCTCCCGGGTGAGAACCTCCCGGCCCCCCACCGGAAGAGTGCCCTGTCTCAAAAGGGCAATATACCCTGGGACATCACTCACATTCCAAAAGCGGAGGACTTTATCAGCATCATAGGAGTGGGCCGAGGGTCCAAATCCCAGGTAGGAAGATATATTCCAGTACTTCTCATTATGGCGGGATACAAAATGGCTGGATCCTGTAACATCCTTCCCCCCGGCTTCCATGGGATGACTTCTTCGGTCAAATCCGGTAAAATCCTTCCCCCCGGCTTCTATCTGAGGATTCCTTCGGGCAAATCCGGTAAAATCCTTTCCCCCGGCTTCCATGGGATGACTCCTTCGGGCAAAGTTGGAGACTTCATAGTGGAAGTATCCACGTTGGGACAAATAGAGGGAGGTGTCCCTGAAAAGAGCTGCACTCTCCTCTTCGCCCAGGGGTTTTATCACACCCCTTTTCATCCCATCATACATGGGTGTTCCAGGTTCATAGGAGAGCATGTAGCATGAGAGATGATCCGGCATAAAACCCAGGGCGGCATCCATATCTTTACGCCATGAAACAGTATTCTCCCCGGGAAGACCGTATATAAGATCAAGGCATATATTGCCGAATCCCACATCCCTTGCCGCCTTCAGGGTCTCCCGGGCCTTTGCCGAACTGTGTATTCTCCTTAGAAATTTAAGTTTGTCATCCTGGAATGACTGCACCCCCACACTGAGACGATTGATTCCCATCTCTCCAAGGGCCTTCAGCTCTCCGGCAATGCCGTCACCGGTAACATCATCACGATTGGTCTCATCATGAAAAAATCCACGATTGGTCTCATCATGGAAAAATCCACGATTGGTCTCATCATGGAAAAATCTTTCCCGGCTAAAGGTACCCGGGTTTATCTCCATGGTTACTTCGGCCCCATCAAGAACATTGAAATTTTTCTTTATGGATGCCATAATCATGCCGATGGTGTGGGAAGGGAGGATGGAGGGGGTGCCTCCCCCTATATAGATGGTGTCCACCTCCATTGAAGGACGGCTCCTCAGATCAAGCTCCAACAGAAGAGCCTCCAGGAAAGGGGTTATCCGTGAATGGTCCGATACCGAGTAGAAATTACAATAAGGACACTTCTCCCGGCAGAAGGGAATGTGAATATATATACCGGCTTTTGCACAATTGTCTTTAAGCACAATCATAGAATCCTTAGGAATGGGCACTAAATAACTTGACCCTTTACCTCTTTGATTATTTACAACGCAAACAGATATATGTCTGAATCAGGACTATCATGACTCATGGAAATAACGGCCATGAAACAGGCCGGACAAACACAAAGATATTAACCCTGAAAAAGGCAGCGGCCTTTATCTTGATAATTCTTGTCATTGCCGCTGCCGGCATGGTGGCAGGGATATCGTATTTCAATCATTTTATAACCGCCCCGGGAAATTCCACCGGATTTTGGGGGCAACGTCAGACCAGGGAGGCCGTGGATGTACTCTTTACCATAGAGCCTGGAGAGAGCCTGAAAGCAACGGCCAAACGCCTTGAAGAAGAGGGGCTTGTCACCAACGGATACCTATTTCGTCTCATGGCCGTGGCAAGGGGGAGGGCAAAAAAAATCCAGGCAGGGGAGTATCTTCTCTCCACATCCCTCTCCCCGGAAAACATCTTAGATTATATGGTCAGGGGCAGGGTAAAACTTTACAGATTCACAATCCCCGAGGGACTCACCATAAAGGATATTGCACAAGTTGTTGAAAATGCCGGATTTGGAAAAAAAGAGCGATTCATTGAACTTGCCGGCAACAGCTCTTTTATACAGGATTTGAATCTACAAGAGATCATGGACGGAATAGCTCCGCCGATTAACTCACTTGAAGGCTACCTGTTTCCAGATACCTACTCCTTTGGCGGCCATGCAGAACCCGGGGAGATCATTGCCGTCATGGTGAAACGGTTCAAACAGATATTTATCCCCCTGTGGCGGGAGAGGCATCCGGACCATGAACTCTCCCCCCATGAAACCGTGACCCTTGCATCCATAATCGAAAAAGAGACCGGAGCAGCCCATGAACGGCCCCTGATCTCTTCGGTGTTCCATAACAGACGGCACAGGAAAATGAGGCTCCAGAGTGATCCCACTGTAATATACGGGATACCTGATTTCAGCGGCAGTATAACCCGAAGCCAACTGAAGGAGCCCACACCCTACAATACATATACCATTGCAGGCCTGCCCCCGGGGCCCATTGCAAACCCAGGTAAAGAGTCCATAAAAGCCGCACTTTTCCCGGAAAAAAGCGGCTATCTCTATTTTGTCTCAAAAAATGACGGCACCCATGTTTTTTCAAATTCCCTCAAAGATCATAACCGTGCCGTGAGACAATACCAGCGATGAACCAGGGCGGCAGATGCACCTGAAACTCCTTTAACCAGGTAAGATAATTGGGCATCCTTCATATCAAATTAAAGTAGTTTACACTTCTTGTCTGGAGTAGAGACGCAATGCATTGCGTCTCTACCGCTGGGTTATTTTGCCATTGGAAAAGTGTAAACCGGCAAATGAAGGATGCCGATAATTGTTCCTAAAACTGCTTCAAGTAGATAATGACCGAACCGCTCTGATGTTTTCTTTTTCTGTCCCACTCGAACCACAACACAGTACCTTCCCGTTTCAGACGGATCAATATATCCTCTACCACATCGGGCAGCACAGGGCCGAACTGGGAATGGATGCCCCTGCCCACTATTATACGAAGGGTGAAAAATCCCCCCCTCCACAACTGCCTTACCCAGGATTCGGTCCTGGCGGCAGCCTGGGCCGCTGTAAAACCGTGAAGATCCAGTTCCTCCTCGGGGGAAGGATAACGCTTCAGTCGATTTTTAAGCGGAAGGGGAGAAGGGGGTGG
>JADGBO010000170.1 GCA_015231465.1 Desulfamplus sp. | reverse complement strand
AAAACATCTGTTTGAATGACGGCATTAATATGCAATGTACAAAAAGTTTTTAAAGCAGGGGTAATTCATGAATTGCCCCTGCACTCTTTCTTTATTTAAGACCCAATCCCAAGTATGAGGAAGTTATAAAAATGAGTATAAAATTAAGTGCCGAAAAAATTTTCAAGATGGCAATGGAGATAGAAGCTAACGGAGCCCAATTTTATAAGGATGCAGCCCGGAAAGTTGATGGTAAAGCAGAAAAGGAGTTCCTGATCTCCCTCGCAAGGATGGAAGAGGAGCATGGCACTCTCTTCGGTGATATACTTGGACTTTTTAACGATGATGGCAGTGATTCCGGTGATGACCATGATGATGCATTGATCTATCTGAAGGCACTTGCTGATACAAAAATGTTTTTTAAAACCGACCCTCCCGGCAGCACCATGGAGGAGATTCTCCACTCGGCCATTAAAGCGGAACAGGATTCTGTTATTTTTTATCTTGGTCTCATGGATATGCTCTCTGACCAAAAGGATAAAAGGCGTGTTGACGCAATAATCAGGGAGGAGATGGAACATATAAAACAGCTATCATTGAAAGCTGCCGAACTGGGGATATGATTATTTTTTTACCAGGATTGTGAAGTTGATCCGGCTATAGGTTTCCAGATAATGAAATTGGTAATCATACTGTAGGGGCATCCCCCTGTGGCTGCCCCTGTGGCTGCCTCTGTGGCTGCCTCTGTGGTTGCCCCTGTGGCTGCCTCTGTGGCTGCCTCTGTGGTTGCCCCTGTGGCTGCCCCTGTGGTTGCCCCTGTGGCTGGCCCTGGGAATGGATATGCTCAAAGATTTTTCTGGAAGTCTATATTAACGATTCAACTTAGCTGCCAAGTTTATAACTGCCGGGGTAAATTCTTTTATGAAGCATCACTTGGAAATTGATTTGTCAAAAATTCGTGTCTGCAAGGCCGCAGGCCGCTCTTCCATGGTATCAAAAAACATTGAAGCTCTTCCACCATTCAAAGGGATGACAATGGCATCCTTCCTTGACAGCCTCCCAGTCACCCTTAAAGCCGAGGATTTGAAATCCATTGCCCGGGCCATGGCAGCCGCAAAGGATAAAAAAAAACCTGTAATTGCAATGATAGGCGGTCATGTGATAAAAACGGGCTGTTCCCCGGTTCTTA
Organism: Desulfamplus sp.; assembly: GCA_015231465.1. Lineage (GTDB taxonomy): Bacteria > Desulfobacterota > Desulfobacteria > Desulfobacterales > Desulfobacteraceae > Desulfamplus. Next base: position 6,407 of record JADGBO010000170.1, on the reverse strand, counting down.
ACGATCTTGCCAAAAATGGATTTATTACCCATTTTGCATCCAATGGTTCCGCCGCAATCCATGATACTGAACTTGCAAGATTCGGGCATACATCAGAGGATGTGGCAGCAGGCCTGGAAGACGGCTCCTTTGGAATGGCTGAAGATACGGCGGCCCTTGTGAACGGAGCTGCCCTGGAAGCCAGTATCAACAAACAGGGTTTTGGTCAAACCATCGGTTCCATGCTGGTAAGGGAAAAGGCACCTTTCCTGGATCGGGCTATCCTGGCAAATGCATTTATGCTGGATATTCCATATACCCTTCACATTGCAATGGGGACAGATGTTGTCCACCAGCATCCTGATGCTGACGGAGCCGCCATTGGAGATGCTTCCATGCGTGATTTCAGAATATTTACATCATCTGTCGCCCAGACAGGGGATGGCGGAGTTGTCTTGAATTTTGGAAGTGCGGTCATAATGCCGGAGGTGTTTTTAAAGGCCCTTTCCATTGCCAGGAACCTGGGACATGATGTCCGGGGATTTACAACGGCTAACTTTGATATGATCCAGCACTACAGACCTTTGGTTAATGTGGTGAAAAGACCGGTTCTTGAAGGAGGCAGAGGATTTTCCATTACAGGACACCATGAGATAATGATACCCCTCCTTGCGGCAGCGGTGTATGAGATGGCGGCATAGCACTCTTATATTGCGGTATAGTGTTCTCCGGGTCGGCAAGAGGAAAAAATTGAATCTGAATTTCATCAAGAAAATTTTATGAATTGACATGTTTGGCAAAAAGAAAAAAAAAGACAATACAGGGGAGGAAGCCGGTAAGGATTCCAAGGAAGCTTCCGGAAAGGCTTCGGATAGAAAAAAGAAGAAAAAGGGTTCCGCAAAGGGGCAATCCCCGGACACAGTAGAAACTGATGTTGTCGAGAAAAAAAAGAGCGGCTGGAAAAAATTTTTTAATAAAAAAGCAATTCTCTTTATATTTCTATCCCATGTTGCTGTTTCCATTGCAGGTTTTGTGGTGTACAAGATATATTTCCAGGATGGGACCATTGAGGATATATACGTCGAAAAGGAGATGCCCAATGTTGACCTCCCTCCGGAGATACTCAAATTCTCTTATGTTTTCCTGCGTGTATTTTATGATTCCCTTGTTTTGTTTGACAATGAAGTGACACTTATGGAGAAGGAAATAGAGAGGATAGCAGACCTTGGCGAACAGTATCCGGATCAGAAAAATATCGCAGACAAGGAGATCAGGGTCTGGGAAAAGGAGAAAGAGAGCCTGATAAAGTCCTATGAAAGGCTCATCAAGAATCTTGAGGCAATCTTTGTCTCCTACAGGGTCAATATGGATAACGGACTTGAACTCATTGAAGATCAAAGAGAGGATATGGTGCTGAGGGCCCGGGATGCCCTGACCGCTTCCATGGCACTGACAGAACGGCTTAAGCTTATACCTGTGGAGAATGTTCCCGGGGGCTTTGTCAAAGGAAATATTTATAAAATAAAAAAGAAATTCCAAAATTTTATGAATTGAAGCAGTTATTTTCAACCTGGGCAGGCATAAAAAGGAAAAAAATGGGTTTTCAAAAAAACAATATATTTATATTTTCATGGCTGATAATCTTTCTCTTCCTTTTAATGATTCCCTCCCAGGCCAGTCCGGACTCTGATGCTTTTAAACCCGCGTCCGATGCTTTTAAACCCGCGCCCGATGTTTTTAAATCCATGTCCGATCTTCTTAAACTCACCGTTGAAGAGAAAATATGGCTCAACCGCATTGATACAATAACCATTGGCGGCCCGTTAAATTTTCCTCCGTTCCATTTTTTTGAAAGCGATTCCGAACTAAATGGAATATCGGCCGATTACATATCCGCCATCATGGATATGCTGGGAATAAAGGTGGCTGTACGTAAAAACATTCCATGGCAGCAACTGCTGGATGAGACCCGGGCAGGCCAGGTTGATCTGATTCCATGCATTGCAAAAAATTCAGAAAGAGAAGAGTTCCTGATCTTCTCCGAACCCTATCTCTCCTTCCCCCTGGTTATCATCACGAGAAGAGATGCCCCTTTCATGTCCGGCATATCAGATATTCAGGGCAGGAGGCTGGCTGTGGTCAAAAAAAATATCACCATATCCCTGCTGGAAAATGATGGCATTGACTTCATTGCCCATCACGTACCATCCACCCTGGATGCCCTCAGGGCCGTATCCTTTGGAAGTGCTGATCTCAATATTGAAAATCTGGCAACCTTCACCTACTTTGTCCGGAAATACGGCCTGACAAACCTGAAGGTGGCCGCACCCACGCCCTACGGCAACTACAATCTCCACATGGCTGTGAGAAAGGACATTCCTGAACTGGCCTCCATTATAAACAAGGCCATTGCCGCAATGCCCCAGGATACCCACAACAACATAAGGAACAGATGGCTCGGCGTGAGATACGAACACGGCATCAGTATAGCCGATGTCATTAAATGGGTTTCCGTAACCGCACTTCTTGCAATGACCGTTCTCAGCGTAATCCTTTTATGGAACAAGAGACTTCAAAGGGAGATCCTGGAACGCAAAAGGATACAGGCAAACTTGAAGGAGAGTGAGGAACACCTTCGAACACTCATCAACAGCATGACGGATATTGTCTGCTTCAAGGATCGGGAGGGGAGATGGCTGGAAGCCAATGAGGTATGCCTGGATTTTTTCAACCTCGTAAATGTTCCCTACAGAGGGAAAAAGACCCGGGAGCTGGCAGAGTTGACCCCATTCTACAGGGAGACCTTTCTGGTATGGCAAAAGAGGGATGAGAAGGCATGGAGGGCCGGAGGAGTAACAAGAAGAGATGAAAAGTTTTCACTGCCCGACGGAACCTTAAGGATTTTCGATGTCATAAAGACACCTATATTTCAGGAAGACGGAACACCAAAGGCCCTGGTGGCCGTGGGCAGAGACATTACCGAAAAATCAAAAATGGAGCATCAGCTTTACCATGCCCAGAAGTTTGAGGCCATAGGAACCCTTGCCGGGGGTATTGCCCACGATTTCAATAACCTTCTTATGACCATACAGGGCCGGACATCCCTTGTCATGGTGGACATGGAGGACTTCGATCCCCATATGGATCATCTCAGGGCCATTGAGAAATGTATAAAAAGTGCCACAGATCTGACCCGCCAGCTTCTCGGATTTGCCAGGGGCGGTAAATATCAGCTTGCCCCCATTGACATCAACGGCCTGGTTAATGAGAGTTCAGCCATGTTCGGCCGCACCAGAAAGGAGATTTCCATCCATACCCGATTTCACTCACCGCCTCCGGCCGTGATGGCAGACATGAACCAGATCAGGCAGGTGATGCTCAATTTATATATCAATGCATGGCAGGCCATGCCCGGCGGGGGTGAAATTTTTTTGGAAACAAACCTGACGGACCTGGACGGTCCCTTTTGCAAACCCCAGGAAATATCTCCAGGCACTTATGTCAAAATATCTGTAACAGATACGGGCACAGGTATGGAAAAAGAGATACTGCAACGTATTTTTGACCCTTTTTTCACAACAAGGGAAAAAAATCGGGGAACCGGCCTGGGCCTGGCATCGGCCTATGGCATAATAAAAAATCACGGAGGGGTTATTACTGTTTACAGTGAACCGGGTCATGGCTCCACGTTCAATATTTACATGCCCCTATGCCTTCAGGAACCCGAACGTGAAACAGATGAAAGTTTTAAGAAGATCACCATATCCAGGGCCCAGGCTTCGGAAACCATTCTTCTCATTGATGACGAGGAGATGATAACAGAGGTTGGAAAGGCAATGCTTGAAACAATGGGGTACCAGGTCATTACCGCAGGTGATGGCAGAGAAGGGGTGGAGATATTCCAATCCAGGAGCCAAAACATTGATCTTGTGATCCTTGACATGATAATGCCCGTCATGGACGGCGAAGAGGCCTTTGAAAGGATCAGGGAGATCAGTCCCGAAGTACCCGTCATCCTCTCCAGCGGATACTCGGCAACCGGCAAGACCGCAAGGATTCTGGAGAGAGGATGTAATGATTTTATACAGAAACCCTTCAACATTGAAGAGTTTTCTAAAAAGATAAAGACAATTCTGGATGCCCGGAGTCAACAACTCTCCGGCTGACCCTTCAAGCTCATATAGACTTCCAGAAAAATATTTTAGCAAATCAATTCTTAAGGGCAGCCGCAAGGGACTGCCCCTACAGTATGCTTGCCAATTTCATTATCTGGAAAACTATAGAACCCTGGAGTTCATGGAACTTCGGGGTTTTCTTGCCGAGGATGGCCATGATCATCATTTCGGCCAAGATTGTAGGGGCGGGTTCCAAACCCGCCCGATTTTGGTGGAAAATATGGAATCTGCCCCTACGAATTTGACCAAACGATGATCAATGACCCGAGAGGATTATAAATTGAGAAAAAGTGGTGGATATGCTGGTACAGGAAATAACTGAGGTTACGCCTGAAGAATATTTGGCTTTGGAGAGAGAATCCGAGATAAAAAGTGAATACTTTGCCGGTGAAATTTTTGCAATGGCTGGTGCAAGCCGGGAACACAATAAAATATCAACTAATATTGTCAGGGTGTTGGGAAATCAACTGCTTGAAAAACCATGTAGTATTTTTGCAAGCGATATGAAAGTAAAAATTAAGGAGATCAAAAAATATACATATCCTGATATAGTAGTTGTTTGTGGTAATGAAGAGTATGATGATGAACACAATGACATTCTAATAAATCCGATTTTGATAATAGAAATTTTGTCTGATGCAACCGAAGCCTATGACCGGGGAGATAAATTTTCACATTATCAGTTTATAAGCACATTTTCCGAGTATATTCTCGTTTCACAATATTGTCGAAAAGTTGAAAAATTTTTGAGGCAAAAGGATGATACCTGGATATATGTAAAATATGAAAATCCAGAGGATGTTATCAATATTATATCCATAAATTGTTATCTTTCACTGTATGACATCTATAGAGAAGTAAATTGCAGTCACAGAAAAATTCCAGGCCATTGAGTGCATTTGCTCAGAGTAAACCTCCATGGTCGGAGTCCGGCCATCCTCGGTCATTGAAATAATGTATCCATTTCCACGGTAAGGAAAATGAAAAAAATAAAAGAACTCTCCCAGGACACTTTCATCAAGTGGATAGTGGGCATAAATGCACTTTTTTTTATAATCTCCCTGATACTCAGCGGCAGTGAGGCCACCTTAACCCTGAACCCGTTCAATGCCCTATCCCCGTCCCTGGAAGTGCTGGTGGCAATGGGAGCTTCGGGAACTCTTCCCATTGATGAATACGGTCACTGGTGGTCACTAATAGCCGCCGGATGGCTCCACGGAAGTCTGATTCACATACTCTTCAATATGGCTGCCCTTTACCATATTGGCCGGCTTATCATAATGACCTACGGCATTGAGAGGATGTCCGTCATATATATTGTGAGCTGCATTGCCGGTTTCTATCTCTCTTACATTGCAGGGGTTTCGCTGACCATAGGGGCATCGGCATCCCTGTGCGGACTAATCGGGGCGGCTTTTCATTACGGAAGAACCAGCCGGGGACCCTTTGCCCGGGCTGTATCTGAAACCGCCTCGGGCTGGATCATATCCATTGCAATTATTGGAATAGCCCTTCCAGGCATAAACAACTGGGGACATGGGGGCGGTTTTGCAGCAGGTTTTCTCCTGGCCAGGCTCATGGGCCACAATGACACTTCCCGGGGGAAGTCCATTCATGTAATGGCATCATGGATATCTTTTATTGCCACAGGTGCAGTATTTGTGTGGTCATTGATCTCCATTGCGAAATAAGTTTAAACCGATGAAGTATTGCATTCATGCATATTCCGACCTATGAAAAATCCCTGAATATCGGGCTTGCTCATCTTTTCGGCCAGTGTCGCCATCTTGTAGGGGCAGACCTGTGTGTCTGCCCTGGTGAAGGGCGAACACACAGGTTCGCCCCTACGTTGCTGGCCGAAATAATGATCAAGGCCTGAATATCAATTCATTTTAATCTGAGATATAATAAATTTGTTGACATGATAATGCTATTCCTGATTATAGTACAGCCTGTCGGTTTGGAATATATCAGTCTGTAAGCCTTTGGAACGGGCTGTATTTGGCACATGATTACAATTCTTATAACGTCCATGGCAGACTAATCTCTCCTGGACCTATTGTCCTGGACAGCTCTCCTGGGCTTTGCCCTGGTCAATTCCGACCATGATCATCCTTTAGATACCGTGAAAAGATTAGAATGAAGAGATTCCATCCCAGGATAGGCCTTACAAAATCCATTGGTGCAACCCTTATCACAAAAGTTTTCGGCATCTATTTTGTTCTCACGCTTATGATAACAGGTATCCAGCTT
>JADGBO010000016.1:14121-26352 GCA_015231465.1 Desulfamplus sp. | reverse complement strand
CTTTGTGGCCGACTTTCTGGGACACTCCAATTTCATGGATGCCAGGGTTGAAGAGATGTGCGGTGACCTTCTCAAGGTTCGGTTGGATGATGGAAGCAGTTGCCTTGTGAGCCCTGTGGGGGATTTTTCCCAGGGGGATGGTGCAGAGATCGTAATTAGAGCCCAGAAGATGAAACTCTCCTACCAGAAGGATCATGATATTGACATGAAAAAAAGAGAGGAACTCACCGGGGAGGAGAACATGAACTTCTTCTTTGGCACTGTTGTGGATAGAAGTTACATGGGTGGAGAGGTGAGCTATTTTGTGGAGCTTGCCAATAAAAAAGTGCTGCATGTTATCAACTTTGTAAAAAGAACCCCCTATCGCCGCAAGGATGAGGTTGTTATCAGGGTTGATCCTGCCCATTGCAGGCTGCTTAAAAAAGAGTAGGGAATCGCCTTGATTTGGGATTTTAACACTATGAAACTATCCCAAAAATCATGTTAAATACAATATATGGATTTTTTAGACTCAAATACATAATATATTGTGCTACATGGTATTTTGGGGATAGGTTCATCGGTCGGTGGTGGTGGGATTCCCACCATGAAGGTTTAACAATAAGCTGAAAAGGAGGGGTGCATTCCTCCGTTACCCTGAAGGGATAGCGGTTTCCTGCACCACATTTTATGAAAGATGACAGAGATATAGGGCTGCATGTCCATTTTAAAAATTCAGGCACAGAGGTTGATGTTCCCATCTCCACATTGACCCGGGGTGTTGTCTCTTTTCTTGAAATTTACGGTAACGAGCAGTTTTGCGGTCGGGACTTTGTAAATGTTACCGGGAATGGAGACGGGCAGGAGAGATTTGTGAACCTTCTAAGGGAGAGTGGCCATGAAGATGATCCCCATGGTTTTTTCAAGGAGATATTGGGACTCCTGGGAAGGGGAGAGGGGCAGGCAATTGTACAAAATGGCGTTGCACTGCCCGGCATGCTTCTTGTGGCCATTCTGGAGAGAGTTATCCCGGGTCACGGCTATATATCCATAAGGGATACTGCCCAGCTTGAACAGTCAACCAACCTTCACATTCCCGAAGATGACCGCAGCGATTTACAGAAGGTTATTGAGAAGTATCCGGTGAGACTCTCCCGTCACACCATTCGCCAGATGATGGTATCAAGGGATGTTGCCTATCAGTACATGCCCTTTGTGGAGGAGCTTGATTCCGTTGGTCACACCAATACCTGGATAGGCCAGTTCCACGAGGGGCTTCTTGAGCAGATGTATCAGAATAGGGTCATTTTTCTTTTGAACATGAGCTGCCCGGTCTATTGCCGGTTCTGTTTCAGGAAACATAAGGAGTCCAGGAATGAGACAAACCCCACCCCCACGGATGTGATTGCTGCCGTGAAACACGTGGGTAACTCTCCGTCCATCAAGGAGATTGTCATCACCGGCGGGGATCCCTTCATGAACCGAAAAAACATGGCAGCGGCCATTGACGGTCTCATGGAGGTGGAGCATGTACAGACATTGAGGCTTGCCACCAGGTCCGTGGCCTACTACCCGGGTCTTTTTCTTGAGAAGGAGTCTTCATATCTCAAATACCTTAAGCAAAAGAGTCTGGAGCTTCAGCAGAAGGGAAAGCGCATGGAGGTGGCCACCCACTTCATCCACCCCGACGAGGTATCACCGGAGAGCCTTCACATCATCTCGGAGCTTGTTAAAAACGGAATAGCCGTGTACATCCAGACTCCGTTTTTAAGTGACTGCAACGACACAGGCCCCGAGCTTGTACGTCTATTTGGCCTTTTGAGGGGAGCCGGTGCCGAACTTCATTACATCTATATTCCATGCAGCCCCATCCATGGAAATTCCATATACTGGAAGAGTCTCTCCCACGGCATCAACGTGGCCCTTTACCTGCGGGCCCACCTGTCCGATCGGATAATTCCCAGGATATGCACGGCAACACCCATCGGCAAGATGGACTGGCACACCAGTGGATGGGCTGTGGAAAGGGTTCAAGATAACGAAAACTTCATCTGGATACGGACACCTTATACACCTGGTTATTTCAAGGCCTTTGCACCCCTTGCCGGAGAGCTTAAAAATATCCGTATAAACAATGAAGGCACCATTGACATACAGTACATGGCAAAGATGGGTGATGACTCCCTGTTCATTGGAAACCGTCCCCCAAGAACCGGCAATGTCAACCCTTCTGCCTCTGCCGTTGAAATTGACCGCCTCAGGGATGAACTGGCATGGGTCAGCCAGACCGGACTATCCATTGTTGACACCGGATTGAACAGCACTGCCCTGGCCCGCCTCCATGCCACCAGGGTTCAGGTGGATCCCCTGGCGGCAGGGGAAAAGGAGATGGAATATATACGTGCCGATCACCGCATCACAGATGTTGTGGTGGTTCCAGGATGGGCATCTTCCATGAAAACGGGAGGTGCTTTGCAGACAGTGGATACAGCAGATGTGGTGGACTCAGCGGCTGTTGTGGATACAGTGGATGCATCGGATATGGTGGATCCCGTGGATGCATCGGATATGGTGCTTCCAGTGGAACCATCGGATGTGATGGAGTCAGTGGATGAGTCGGGTATGGTGGATGCAGTGGATGCTCTCCACACTATTGCAAGGATTGTAAGGCAGCTTGGGGATATTCCCCATGTGAACTCTGTCCGCCTGCGATCCATGAAGTTTGCAGAAGCTCCGGAATCCTTTACCCTTGGCGTGGTCAACACCCTGGGGGATCTCAACCGACTCTCCGTCTCCAACCCCCTCCGCCTTGAGATCGAGACCTGGTTCCTTCATGCCAAAGCTGTAACCGATGAACACGCAAGGGTGGCAAGGCGACTTAACAACAAGGGCATCACCGTTTACTGCAACGTTCCCCTCCTTGGGGGGGTCAATGACACAGATACTGCAATCCATGATCTGGCCTATGCACTTAGAAAAGCCGGCATTGAGTTCCATCACCTCTATGTGGCCGGTCTGCCCATCCAAAACGCCTGGAATTCAGGGCATCCCGTTGACTCCCACGATGTGGTTGACATTGCAACCATGGTGCGCCGTGAAGGCTCGGGACGGGAGATTCCAAGATATATTATAATGACCCCTCTGGGTGAGGTGGATTACGGCCTGACATCGAAATTTGTAAGGGATGGCAGCTCCCTTAAGGTAAAGCTCTGCTGTTATGATGAAGCCTATTACAGATCCCTGGAGAGCCGTTTCTCATTTCCATCCAATGTTCTCCCTGATCTTGACGGCCATCCCGTGGTGGAGGTTGAGGGCCTGGTTAAAAATAGTGATTTCCCCATATCATGATGGGCATGATAGAACCCCGGGATAAGAAAACCGAAGGGAGGATTTATGACACCAGGCAGTGAAAAGCCTGATGACGGAACAGCCGTTTTTACAGACAAGATGCGTTATCCATATATTGCTTACAGCCAAAGGGTTGAAATCCATCCCATTTTTAAGGGGTTGTCCGGGGATCCTCTGATTGTGGATCTCTCGGCAGATTCTCCTCTATACAATGAGGTTGATCTCTTTGACCAGAGAGCCTTTCAATCCTGGCTTGATAAAAGCATGGAAGAGGGCAGGGGTTTTTCCTGGGGTGTTGCATCCTACCTTGAGGATAGAAAGCCCCTTTTGTACCAGCATCCCCAGATGCGTGAAGAGGAGCGATACTTTCACCTGGGACTTGACATCATTGTGGGCCTTGGAACCCCGCTCCATGCCCCATTGGATGGGGTGGTCGTGGAGAGTGCATATGAAGAAGGGGAGGGCAACTACGGAGGCAATGTCCTTTTAAGGCATGAAAGCCCTGTTTTTGAGACCTTCTACAGCCTTTACGGTCACCTGAATCGGGAGAGGCTCCCTCCTTGTGGAAGTGGGTTCAAGGCAGGTGAGGTTTTTGCCTTTATCGGTGATTTCCATGAGAACGGCAACTGGTTCTACCACACCCATCTCCAGATAATTACCCGGAAGGGTTATGATATGGGGTATCTTTCAAAGGGTTACTGTTCCGCCTCTGATCTGAAGATCATGGACTCCATCTCTCCTTCACCCCTCTCTTTATTTAAGGTTTGAGAACAGTGTCCGTGTAACCCGGTATTTTGTTATCCATGGAGGAATTGCCATGGATGCAGTGTAATGGATGAATTGCCATGGATGCAGTGTAATGGATGAAGTGCAATGGATGCAGTGTAATGGATGAAGTGCAATGGATGCAGTGTAATGGATGAAGTGCAATGGATGCAGTGTAATGGATGAATTTTATATGGGCATGGCCCTTTCGGAAGCGGAAGATGCCTTTGTAAGAGGGGATTTTCCAGTGGGGTGTGTTATAACATATCAGGGTGCGGTTGTTGCCAGGGGTTCAAGGCAGGGAACGGCCTCTCCGGTGAAGTGTTTTAATGAAGTGGATCACGCGGAGATAAGAGCATTGAAAAATCTTGAATATATCAATTGTGATTTTGACCCTGCCCAATCTGTTCTTTACACAACCATGGAGCCATGCCTTATGTGTTACGGGGCTGTTCTGCTTTCGGGCATAAAAAGAGTTGTGTATGCCTATGAAGATGTCATGGGAGGGGGTACATCATGTGACTTGAGTCTGCTGCCACCCCTTTACAGCAAAAGTGTCGTGACAGTTATACCCCATGTACTCAGGCAGGAGAGTCTTGATCTTTTTGCCCGTTTCTTCATGAAAAAAGACAATACATACTGGCAAGGGAGTTATCTTGAAAGATACACCCTTGAACAGTATGATTTTTATATGAAAGCCGTCCGTGGGGGCCATTCATGAATAGCCCCCACGGGATTTCCATTGTTCGTTGTGCCCGTCAGGGGGGGTATATGAAAGTCCCCCGTTGTTTCAGGACTTTCATCTTTTCGATTGTGGCGGTAATGCCGCCATGGTGGTTATTATGAATCAGTCTGAAATATTTTTTCCCCTCCCAGGCAAGAGTGTGGGTATGGTGTAAAAGAAGGAGATTCTTCAAAACTGATTCCTTATCTAAAATAGTTCTTGCATTTTTGGATAAAGACAATATAATTATTCGTTGATGGTTATTTATCTTCCGTGCATACAAATATAGTTTTCCAGATAATGGAATTGGCAACCATATTGTAGGGGTAGCCCTCTGTGGCTGCCTTGTAGGGGTAGCCCACTGTGGCTGACCTCAAAAAAAGATTTCCTAAAAAATTTTTCTGGAAGTCTATATGAAGATTGAATGTTTAGAAATGACCCTTAAATCATGGGAGGTGTGGGATAGTTAAACAGAGCAATTGGGACAGGATAAATATAAACAGGGAGATCAAAGCTGCCGAGGTTCGTGTGATCGGAGCCGATGGAGAGCAGATCGGAGTGATGTCCATTAATGATGCCCTTCGGAAGGCTGCAGAGCTTTCCCAGGATCTTGTTGAGGTTTCTCCTACGGCAAAACCGCCTGTCTGTAAAATAATGGATTATGGCCGATATAAATACGAGATAACAAAAAAATCCCAGGAGGCCAGAAAAAAACAGAAGTCAACCCAGATCAAAGAGATAAAAGTCCGGCCAAAAACCGACACCCATGATCTCGAAACCAAAGTGAAACATATCCGAAAGTTCATCACTAATAACGACAAGGTAAAGGTTACACTGATGTTTCGCGGCAGAGAGATAACATTGACCCAGCAGTCCAGGGAGCTTCTTGAGAAGGTTGCCCAAATGTCTGCCGAGTTTGCCCAGGTTGAACAGTATCCCAAATTTGAAGGCAGAACCATGACCATGATTCTTGCACCAAGATAATCCATGTATAGGGTTCCAGATAATGAAATTGCAACCGTACTGTAGGGGGCAGTAACCCTACTGTAGGGGGGGGGAGCAACCGTACTGTAGGGGGCAGCAACCTTAAATTTTTGAGAGAGACAAGGGCAGTATGCAGTTTAATGATTTTTGTAATTTAACCGACAATTGTCCTGCAATAATATTTTGATGATTCAAAAATATGGTATGGTGGTGTTCCTGCTCTGACAGGAGAGGATTCACCGCCATATCTTTTTTTAGTCAAAGGTTTTATATTCACCGATTCGTGGCCATGTGTATGATGTTCGACATGAATGACGGCTTATAATTTAATGAAGGGGGGAGTTAATATGCCCAAGATAAAAACAAACAGATCTGCTGCAAAGCGTTTTACCAAAACAGGGACAGGAAAGTATAAATTTAGAAAGTCCCATGCCAGTCATATTTTGACTAAAAAGACAACAAAAAGAAAACGTGCTTTACGGTTAGATCAGATGATAGATAAGAGCGACATGCGGGAGATCAGACGACTGTTGCCCAACGGATAAGTATGAGGGATAAGTAAGTTAAGGAGAAAATTTATAATGAGAGTTAAAAGAGGCTTCAAGGCCAGAAGACGCAGAAATAAAGTGTTGAAACTTGCCAAAGGATTTCGGGGAGCGAGGAGCAAGCTCTACAGAACCGCTGCTGATTCAGTTGATAAGGCTTTGATGTATGCCTATCGTGACAGACGTGTCAAAAAAAGGGAGTTTAGAAGACTCTGGATCGTAAGGATAAATGCTGCCGCACGAATGCATGATCTTTCTTACAGCAAGTTTATGCATGGACTTAGGCTTGCCGATGTGGGTCTTGACAGAAAGGTGCTTGCAGATCTTGCAATATTTGATCCCGGGGCTTTTTCAAAGATTGCAGCCACTGCCTCGGCTCAATTGTAATTGACGGCCATCTCTATGCTATTTGGGGAAATTTGTGAAAGACAATATTCAGTCAATTGAGAAACGTGCCCTGGATGATATGAAAGCCGTGGAGTCACTGGATCAACTGGACTCCCTTGAGGTCAAATATCTTGGACGCAAAGGACTTGTAACGTCGTTTTTGAGAAATATCTCCCGACTCCCTGCCCAAGAGAGACCTGAAGCCGGGAAACAGGCCAACTTTGTGAAGTTGAAACTCGAAGATGCCTTCCGCTCTTTGAGGGAGAGGGTTGTATCCATGGGGAGCAGCCAATCCCAAGGTATTGATGTCACCCTTCCCGGAAGATATATTCCAAGGGGTACCCTTCATCCTGTCACTAAGATATCACGAGAGATTACAGGCATCTTTTCAAGGCTGGGATTCGAGATTGTTGAGGGACCCGAAGTTGAAACTGATTATTATAATTTTGAGGCCCTCAACATTCCCAGGTATCACCCTGCAAGGGATATGCAGGACACTTTTTACATAGCTGAAAACATTGTCCTGCGCACCCATACATCCCCCACCCAGCCGAGGATCATGGAGAAACAGCCCCCCCCCGTCAGAATTGTGGCCCCGGGCAAGGTTTACAGGTGCGATTCCGACCTGACCCATACCCCCATGTTCCATCAGATTGAGGGTCTTATGGTGGACAGGGATGTATCATTCGGTGATCTCAAAGGTACCTTGACGGCTTTTGTCCATGAGTTTTTCGATGAAGATATCTCCCTCCGTTTCCGGCCCAGTTTTTTTCCGTTCACAGAGCCCAGTGCAGAGGTGGATGTCCAGTGCGTCATGTGTCGGGGCAGGGGGTGCCGGGTCTGTTCGGGAAGCGGATGGCTTGAGGTGCTTGGTTCAGGCATGGTGCATCCGGCTGTTTTTGAAAATGTTGGCTATGATACCGGGCAATATACTGGATTTGCATTCGGCATGGGCATTGAGCGCCTTGCCATGCTCAAATACGGGATTGACGATCTGCGTAAATTTTTTGAAAATGATATGCGCTTCCTCGGGCAATTCTGAAAAGGCGTTTTATCTTTATGAAAGTCATCATAAGCTGGTTGAAAGATTACACTTCGGTTGACCACCAGGCCGATATAATTGCCGAAAAATTGACCATGGCGGGCCTTGAGGTGGATTCCATCGTTGACCGATATGCCTTCCTGGAAAAGGTAGTTGTGGCCCGGGTGGAGAAGGTTGAAAAGCATCCCCGGGCAGAGAGCCTGACATGCTGCAAAGTGGATACAGGATGCGGGGAACCCATTTCAATTGTTTGCGGTGCCCCCAATGTAAGGGAGGGACTGCTGGTTCCATGTGCCCTGGCTGGAGCCCTCCTGCCCGGTGATGTTTTGATTAAAAAGAACAAAATACGTGGCGAATTGTCCCAGGGAATGCTTTGCAGCGGCGGGGAACTGATGCTTGACAACAGTCATGAAGGCATCATGGAGCTTGACGATTCCCTTGTTCCGGGTACACCCCTGGCAAATGCCCTGGGACTGTCGGATCACCTCCTGGAGGTTGACTTGACACCCAACCGCCCGGACTGCCTGAGCATCATCGGCGTGGCCAGGGAGGTGGCGGCATTTACGGTGCCCCCGAAACCCCTGATACTCCCGGTGCCGGACATGCCCCCCCAGGATACTTCCATCCCGTCCATCCATGATCATGTGACTGTGGACATTATGGATGCCGACCTCTGTTTCAGATATACGGCGGGAATGCTCGTGAATGTAAAGGTGGGACCATCTCCCTTCTGGCTCAGGGACAGGCTCATTGCCCTGGGTCTAACTCCGGTAAATAATATTGTTGATGTTACCAATTACGTTATGATGGAGATGGGACAGCCCCTCCATGCCTTTGATTTTGATACCCTTGCAGGGGCAAAAATTGAGGTGAGACGTGCAGGAACGACCCAGGTTTTTAAAACACTTGACGGCAAGGAGCATACCCTGGAGCCTGATACGCTGATGATATGTGATGGGGCCGGCCCTGTGGGTATTGCAGGCATAATGGGGGGAGAGAACTCGGAGATAGTCACCGCTACATCCCGGGTGCTTGTGGAGAGTGCCTGTTTTAATCCCATCTCCATACGAAGAAGTGCAAGACGGCTGGGGATAAACACCGATGCTTCCCACAGATTTGAACGGGGAGTGGATCCCCTGGGGGCCATGCCTGCACTGAAAAGAGCCCTGTCGCTTATGGCCGGGATATCAGGCGGTACGATTTCAAACGGACTCTTGGATGAGAATCCGGTCAGGCATGAGCCTGTTATCATTGACTTATCCACCAGTGCCCTCAATCGCCGCCTTGGAACCGCCCTGGCACCTGGTGAGATATCATCCCTCCTTGGGGCCGTGGGATTTGGTGTTGAAAACCATCCTGAACCCTCCCCTCCAATGGCGGGCAGGGGTGAAAATATTCCTCCATACCCTGGAGATTATCCGGATCTTAAAATAGAAGTACCCTCCTTCAGGGTTGATGTAACCAGGCCCGAGGATATTTCCGAAGAGGTTGCAAGGCTCTGGGGATATAATCGGATAGCCGCAAGATTTCCCCAGGTGCCGGTCAAGGCCCGGGGGCTCACCCCCCGCATTGCCATGCGTGAACATATAAGGGATGCCATGGTGGGAATGGGATTCAGCGAAGCCCTCAACTATAGCTTCACGTCGGTCTTGTCATGCGATCATCTTAAACTTGATCCGGATGACGGGATGCGTTCACTGGAGGAGATTCTAAATCCCATCTCCGATGACCTTTCCGTTCTCAGGAGTTCCCTTTTGCCGGGACTTATTGCCAATATGCGCAAGAACACACACCAGCAGGTTGATACCCTCAGGCTGTTTGAGGTGGGAAATATCTTTTTGGCAACAGCAAAAGGAGTTCAGCCCCTTGAGAATGAGATGGCTGCCGCCCTGTGGTGCGGAGCTGCTGAACCTGTTTCATGGTATGGAAAAAGACGGGGGTGTGATTTCTATGATATCAAAGGTGCTGTTGAGACTCTCTTGACAAGAGCCCTGGATTTTTCAGATATAACCTTTGAGGGTGCCGATGCAAAGAGATGCCCCTTCTACAGGGCTGGTCACGGTGCCGTGATACTTCACAAGGGCAGCGTTATAGGGTCCGTGGGAGAGCTGGATGTTGAAGTACTTGCAAATTTTAATATCAAACAGAGTGCCTTCACCTTCGAGATTGACCTGGAGAAACTTCTGCCTCTGTACTCCTTTAATGCCATGGCTACCACGTTGCCCCTGCCCAAATTTCCATCCCTTTCAAGGGATATGACACTTATCCTTGACCATGATGTTCAGGCAGGGGCAGTGTTGGGAGATATTGAAGCATTAAAGTCTGAACAGCCTCTTCTTGAAGATGTATATATTTTTGATCTTTATCAGGGCAAACCCCTGGCCCAGGGAAAAAAATCCATCTCACTGAGATTGATTTACCGTTCATGGGAGACCACACTGAAAGAGAAGACCGTAAAGGGTATTCATGCCGCTATTTCACAGAAGATCATGGATAGACATGGGGCGGATTTGCCCTCTTGAATTTTGAAAAAAGCTCTCTTTTTCTGGAAAGCCTGAACTGGAAAGTCAACGACCACTAAGTAACTCAAGAGTTGTAAGTTCTCATATCCCACACCATATATTGTGGTTATATATTGCATTACAGTACTATCAGCAGTGGTCAGTGGGAGAACTTATCACTCACGAGTAAGTAATAGGGTTTAATTAACTTACCCAAACTCCCCCCTCTCCAGTCATGGAGAGGGGTTTGGGGGGGTGAGGTGAATGGGCAAGTTATTAAAAATCAATTTCTAACCTTAGGATGGATAGCGGTTTCCTGCACCAGATTTTGGCATCCTTCATTTCTCATTTTACACTTTACAAGAGGGTGTGCTTATTTTTCGGGATATATGCTCCAAAAAGTGTAAAGTAGTTTTGGATGCATATGAAGTATGCCCAGATTTTATGAAGAATCCCCAAAAGATGTCAACATTGCTTATTGACAAATAGTTTTTTTTGGAGTAGTCTTCAAAATTAATTAATTGGGCGGGCATAGCTCAGTCGGTAGAGTACAAGCTTCCCAAGCTTGGTGTCGCGAGTTCGAATCTCGTTGCCCGCTCCATATTATTTGCTGTAGAAACTTTCGTTCTGCCGGTGTTGACAGCAGTGCGATTTTATATTTTTGGTTTCATCAGGTAAGCGGGCATATGCCCGTTTTTCTGTTTATTGGGCAGAAATAATTTTTGGATTCGTTTGGTAGTGGCTCAAATCCGTTGATGACCTATACAGCGGTTTGGAAATACTTGGCATAATAATAATTTGTCAACAGGTTTGAGCCACTGCCGATTCGTTTTTATGGCTTTGTGGGAAAGATATGAGTAAAGAGAGATTCCGTGATTATCATGGGGAATCAATACATAAAAATCGGGCAGACTGGATCATTGATGCAGTGAAAGGTGTTGCAGAGCCCCTGTGTCTCTCCGAAAATATGGAGTTTGTCCATGCAGAGTACCTTGTCGATGGTGGCGGACCTGTTTTGAGGATATATCTTGATAAACCCGGTGGTATTGGCATTGATGATTGTGTTTATATGAATCGACAGTTGGGAGACCTTCTGGATATTGAACTTCAGGATATTGGAAGCTACCGCCTTGAGATATCTTCTCCTGGCCCCAGACGTCCGTTGACGAAACCTTTGGACTTTGAAAGGTTCAGAGGGGAGTCTGCCCGTGTTGAGATTATGGCTCCGTCTGATACCAGGAAGCGCTTTACCGGTGTCATTGATGGAGTTGAAGGAGATTCTGTCACTCTGCTTGTTGACGGACAGGCGGTAATGATCAAATTTGATCAGATAAAGAGAGCCAGATTATCAGGTGCCCATGGGGAAAAAACATGCTGATTACAGACGTTAAAAGGATTATTGAACAGGTTAGCCGTGACAAGGGAATCAACAGAGATGTCTTGATTGCGACAATCAAGGATGCCATTGAATCCGCTGCAAAAAAAAAGTTGGGTACCAGGGTTGACATAGAGGTTCACTATGATGAGAAAACCGGTGAAGTCGAGGTTTTTCAATTTAAGGAAGTAGTGGCTGTTGTTGAAGACCCTGAAGTTGAGCTGACCATAGAGGACGGCCTGATCTACGATCCTGACTGTGAAGAGGGTGACAGTCTCGGAATAAAGATTGATACATCTATGTTTGGAAGGATTGCAGCCCAGTCTGCAAAACAGGTTATTATACAGAAAATGAAAGAGGCTGAACGAAATGCCGTTTATGAAAATTTCGTTCATAAAAGGGGTGAGATTATCAACGGGATTGTCCAGCGGATAGACCGGGGCAATATTATTGTCAATCTTGGGCAGACAGATGCACTGCTCTCTTCCCGGGAGCAGATACCGAGGGAGCGTTACAACCGGGGTGACCGCATAAGAGCCTATGTCCTGGATGTCCTTGAGGAGTCCCGGGGTGCCCAGGTC
>JADGBO010000016.1:9266-14022 GCA_015231465.1 Desulfamplus sp. | reverse complement strand
TCAATCTTGGGCAGACAGATGCACTGCTCTCTTCCCGGGAGCAGATACCGAGGGAGCGTTACAACCGGGGTGACCGCATAAGAGCCTATGTCCTGGATGTCCTTGAGGAGTCCCGGGGTGCCCAGGTACTTCTTTCAAGGACCCATCCCGATTTTCTGGTAAAACTTTTTACCGCTGAAGTTCCAGAGGTAGCCGAGTCCATTGTCTCCATACGAGGTGCTGCAAGGGAGCCTGGGGTTCGTTCCAAAGTGGCGGTCAGCTCCCTTGATTCCGATGTCGATCCAGTGGGTGCCTGTGTGGGCATGAAGGGAAACCGTGTGCAAAGTATCGTACAGGAACTCCGGGGTGAAAAAATTGATATTGTTCAATGGAGTCCGGATGTGGCCAAGTTTGTCTGTAATGCCCTTGCACCTGCTGAAATAGCCAAGGTTGTCATTGATGAAGATAACCGGAGTATGGAGATTATTGTGCCGGATGAGTTTCTCTCCATTGCAATCGGGAAAAATGGTCAAAATGTACGGCTGGCATGTAAATTGACCGGCTGGCATCTTGATGTCATGGGACTTGATGAATATAGCGAAAAACTTACAAAAATATACTCGGCTTTGATGATGATTCCTGATGTAACCATGGATGTGGCGGAGATTCTCTATAAAAACGGTTTTACCACACTTAAAGATATTGCATATGCATCGGAGGATACCCTGGCATCCATTATAGAGTTGCACCCGGATAATGTTCCATTAATTAAGAGAAGTGCCCTGGAACTTCTTCATGCTCCCTCCAAAAACAGACTTCTGGAGGGTAGTGTTGCAAAAAGTGTGGCCATGGAATCACCTGACAATGATAGTGAAGACATTTCTGAAGAAAATTTAAGTGAAAATATATAATATTTTTACCGTGGTAATAGATATAAATTTTCATCAAAAGAGGGTAAATAGTTCTGGTGCCTGGGAGCTTTTGCCCGGCATCTATAGGTTTTCAGATAATGAAATTGGTAACCGTAATGTAGGGACTATAGGTTTCCAGATAATGAAATTGGTAACCGTAATGTAGGGACAGTCCCTTGCGGCTGTCCTTAAGCTATAGGTTTCCAGATAATGAAATTGGTAACCGTAATGTAGGGACAGCGGCTGTCCTTAAGCTGAAATATTATTCTGGAAGTCTATATTTGATGGAAATTAAGTATGGGGATGCAGACTGTCTGCATCCCTGAAAAACATGGCAAGATATCTTTGGGGGGTATAGATGGCAAAAATCAGAGTATATGAACTGGCCAAAAAGCTGAACATGACAAACAGAGTTTTTTTGACAAAGCTTAAGGCTATGAATATAGAAGTGAAAAGCCATATGAGTTCCCTTGAAGATGAAACCGTGGCCAGAATCAAAGAGAATATTTTCGGTGAAAAGAACCCCAATGCAGATACAAGGGTACGGACATCGGTAATCCGCCGCCGCAAAAAAAGTAAAAAAAACAGAGGAGGCGAAGGGAGCCCAGGATTAAAGGAATATCCCCCCAGGCCCCATGCTGATGCATCTTCTGATATGACCAATAATTCTAATATAGAGGATGCCGATATATCCGGTACACCTGGAAATACAATTTCTGGTCAAGAAGATAGACTTTCCGGTAAAACTGAACCTTCAGGTAAAATTCCTTTGTCGGATAATATTGATTCTACTGAACCAGAAGATTTCTCTTCTTCAGGTGAATTACCATCTTCAGCCGATAAAGAAAATCCGGATAAAGAAAATCTGGATAAAGAAAATCCGGATAAAGATAATCTGAATGATCATAAGATGCCTCCCCCCCAAACTGATTCCAAAGAGCAGATATCTGCGGGAAAACCCAGGGACAGGGGCAGGTCAAAAAAATACCATGCAAAAATCATCAAGCCTGCCACAGTTGTAGCTGCAACTGATGATTCACGGCAATCTACCACCGATATTCCGGAAATTGGCTCAGAACCTGTTGAACAAAATATTGAGAACCAGGATGCCTCCCTTGAATCTAAAGATTCCCTCAATCCGGACAGTAAAAATCAATCCGGGGCATTTGACCCTGAAATAAGTGAAAGTCAAAATGAAGAGAGTAATCCCCAAAGTTTCCGGAACCCAGATGAAAAAGATAATGAAACCTTGTCTGCTTCTAATATTTCCACCCCGGTGACTGATTTAGATAAGGCTGCAAAGGAGCTGAACATAAAAGAAGCTGATATGCCCCAGAAATTAGAGAGTTCGCACCATGCCGATGCAAAGGCAAAAACGAGTCCTGTCCATGGGGAGACCGGAGTTCCTGTACCCCATAACTCCGGTGATTCCCATCAAGCCGATTCCAGTCAAAAACAAGGAGAGGAACAAGAGGGACAGGAAAGTTCATCGCCAGGTGATAAAAAAAGAAAGAGAAAAAGAAAACAGAAAAAATCAGAACCTGCCAAGATTATCAAATTGGCATTGCCTGTTGCAAAAAAGCCGTTTAAAAAAGATAAATCGGATGATGATGCTTCAGATAAGGATGCTTCCGGTAGGGATACTTCAAATAGAGATGCTTCAAATAGAGATACTTCAAATAGAGATGCTTCAAATAGGGATGCTTCAAATAGGGATGCCAACTCCCATGGTGGTGGAGATGTAACTGCCGTATCCCGAAAAATTCACAAATCTTCACCCCCTGCCGCTGACAGGGGTAATGTTCGTAAAGTACCGGACAGTGATGGAGGTTCGGTGTTACCTGTACAGGGCGGAGAGAAGGATGATCTCAAGTCAAGGCGGAAAAAAGGTAAACTAAAGAGCAAGAAAAAGGTTGAAGATACCGAGGTCAATGATGATCTTGGTGTAAAGGGTGCTTTCAAAAAACGGAAATCCGTTGTTGAGGGCAAGGATCTTTATGACAGGGAGTTCGGCGGGAAAAAGGGCCGAAGAAAAGATGCCAAAAACCGAAGGGCCAAGGCCCAGAAGACCCAGATCACTGTTCCAAAGGCCATTAAACGCAGAATAAAAATTGACGAGACCATTGAGCTTTCCGAACTTGCCAAGAGGATGAGCATCAAAGCCAATGAGATGATCGTAAAGCTCATGGGACTCGGAGTGATGGTCACGGTAAACCAGACCATTGACTTTGATACAGCGGCTCTTGTGGCGGCGGAGTTTGACTATGAGGTGGAAAAGGCTGCCGCTGTAGAGGATGTCTTGATGCATGTCCATGATGAAGATGATCCTGAAAAGCTCATTCCCCGCTCCCCTGTTGTTACAATCATGGGTCATGTTGACCACGGCAAAACCTCGCTTCTTGATGTTATCAGAAAATCTAAAATTGCCACAGGAGAGGCCGGCGGTATTACCCAGCATATTGGTGCTTACAGCGTTCAAACTCCCAATGGAGGAATGGTTACCTTCCTTGATACCCCAGGTCACGAGGCTTTTACATCCATGCGTTCCAGGGGTGCCCAGGTTACGGATATTGTTGTCCTTGTGGTGGCGGCCGATGATGGTGTCATGCCCCAGACAGTGGAGGCCATAAACCACTCCAAGGCCGCCGGTGTTCCGGTGGTGGTGGCTGTCAACAAGATGGACAAGCCCGATGCCGATCCTGATAAGGTTATGAGGGAACTCTCCGATTACGGACTCCTGTCCGAGGATTGGGGCGGGGATGTTATTTTTTCCAAAGTCTCTGCCAAATCCGAGATGGGTATCGACCATCTGCTTGAGATGATAATGCTCCAGGCCGAGGTACTTGAACTCAAAGCCAATCCCGACAGGCAGGCTTCCGGTCATGTTGTCGAAGCCAGACTGGATCCCGGCAGGGGGCCCGTGGCCACGGTGCTTATACAGCATGGAACCTTGAAAACCGGGGAACCGGTGGTGTGCGGACTTCATTCAGGAAAAATAAGGGCCATGATCGGCGACATGGGGCAGCCCCTTGACAGTGCCGGTCCCAGTACGCCTGTGGAGATTGTGGGACTGAGCGGAGTCCCTGATGCCGGAGATGAGTTTGTGGCCCTGGCATCGGAAAAGGATGCCAAACAGATCAGCGAAAATCGTATGCAGAAGGAGCGTGCAAAGGAGCTGGCCAAAAAGAGCCGGGCCAATCTGGAAAAACTCTTTGCCAATATGGGTACCAATGAGGTCAAGGAACTCAAACTCCTTATAAAGGCAGATGTCCATGGTTCCCTTGAGGCCCTTAACGACTCATTGATGAAGCTTGCCCAGGAAGAGGTGGATATTAAAATTGTCCATTCCGGTATCGGTGCCATCAATGAATCCGATGTCTCCCTGGCAGCGGTTTCAGATGCCATTATCCTCGGCTTCAATGTCCGTCCCACACCAAAGGTTCGGGATATGGCCAGGGAAGAGAACGTGGATATGCGTTTTTATGACATCATCTATAATGTCATAAATGACATCAAGGCGGCACTCACAGGTCTTATGCCTTCCACCTTCCATGAGATCATCATCGGCAGGGCAGAGGTCAGGGACACCTTTGTCATTCCAGGTAAAGGCACCATTGCAGGCTGTTTTATCCAGGAGGGTAAAGTGGCCAGGGGAGAAAAGATTCGCCTTTTAAGGGAAGGTGTCATTAAATGTGATACATCTCTTTCATCTTTGCGAAGATTTAAAGACGATGCCAAAGAGGTTTCCCAGGGTTACGAGTGCGGCATTGGCCTTGATAAATACAACGATATAAAGGTGGGGGACATCATTGAATGTTATGAGGTTGAGGAGCGTAAGGCAAGTATTGACAGCCTGAAATCATGAT
>JADGBO010000016.1:0-9167 GCA_015231465.1 Desulfamplus sp. | reverse complement strand
AGAGGTTTCCCAGGGTTACGAGTGCGGCATTGGCCTTGATAAATACAACGATATAAAGGTGGGGGACATCATTGAATGTTATGAGGTTGAGGAGCGTAAGGCAAGTATTGACAGCCTGAAATCATGATTTCCAGATAAATAACTTTCTTTCAAGGGCACGGCACGCCGTGCCCCTACGATTCCTTCGGGAAATTTCATTATCTGGAATGCTATATAATATTATCAGAGTATAATCCTATCATTTCATTTGCTTTAAGCTATGGGCAAATTCTTATAAGGAGCAATATATCGTCAACTACCCTTAAGCACTTCGTGACCGTAGGGGTTTCCTTGAGGAGGTATTTATGAAACCATACCCCAGAGCTGAGCGCATTGGAGTGGCCATTCACACGGCACTCTCGGAACTTATGAGCCGTAAACTTCAGGACCCAAGAATTGAGATGGCCACCATCAGCAGTGTGAAAGTTACTTCGGATTTGAGGATTGCCTATGTCTATTTTACTCAGTTTGGCGGTGGGAAAAAGATAGATGATGCCATGGAAGGTTTTAAAAGTTCCCGGGGTTTCATTAAAAAAACCATTGCACCAAAGCTGGGCCTGAAATATATGCCGGATATAAAATTTGTCCATGATGCCTCATTTGACTATGGTTCACGTATTGATAATCTTCTCAGCAAAGTTACAGCCGGTAAAGATGAGTAAGGTCAATGCAGAGTTCATGCGGGTACACTCTGTGAAGCAGGAACTTCTCATCATGAAGACTATATAACTGGAAAATCATGATAAGCGGTATCATTGCCATTGACAAACCCCCGGGAATATCTTCCGCTGCTGTTGTGGCCCGGGTTAAAAAAGCACTTGGTGTTAAAAAAGTCGGCCATACAGGCACCCTGGATCCCTTTGCCACGGGGCTTATGTTATGTGCCATCAATAAAGCCACCAGGATATCCGGTTTTCTTCTCGGCAGCTCAAAAACATATCTCGCTGATTTGGAACTTGGTATAGAGACAGATACTTTTGATATTACAGGGAAGATTGTAAGCCGGTCATCTATTCATGAATCCCAGGTAGATACTCTCCCCGGCAATATAGATGATCTCTCCGGTAATGCAGATGCCCTCCCCGGCAATGTAGATGCCCTCTCCGGTAATGCAGATGCCCTCCCCGGCAATGTAGATGCTCTTCCCTGTAATGTAGAGACTCTCCCCGGTAAGTTGCCGGAAACCATCCTGCCGGAAAGGGTCAAGGTGATACTGGAAACCTTTATCGGCCCCCAGATGCAGTCCCCGCCCATTTACTCCGCCCTGAAACAGAATGGTATCCCCCTCTACAAACTCGCAAGGCAGGGAACTCCGGTCCAGAAGCCGCCACGCAGGATAGAGATTTTTTCCATTGAACTCCTCTATCTTGATATGCCCCGTATGGGGTTTGCCATCCATTGTTCCTCCGGCACTTACATTCGCACCATTGCCCATGATATTGGCCGGAAGCTTGGATGCGGGGCAGTGCTTGCAGGACTCCGGCGCACGGAAACCTGCGGTTTTTCGGTTGATGATGCCCTGACCCTGTCCCAACTTGAGGCCATGGATGTATCCCAGGCCATGAACCATTTAATTCCCATGGCGGAGATACTATCGTTCATGCCTGCCATCCATGCCGATGATGAACTCATGGAGAGGATCAGATTCGGCCGCCCATTGCCTCCGTCCCTTGCTGATTGCCTATTGAATCCTATAGACCACCGGGTGACCGCTGGAGACCACCGGTTGAATCCTATAGACCACCAGTTGATTCCTGGAGACCACCGGTTGAGTCCTGGAGACCACCGGGTGATTGGGAATGGCCTTCCCCGGGAAAGCTCGGTAAATGACAGGCCCGGGAGTTTAAAATACTATTTCAGGGTGCTTGACACTGACGGAGAGCTTGTCGCTGTTGTGTCCCACGATGGAGTGCCGGGCAGATATAAATATTGTTGCGTTTTAGTTGATTAGTTGTTAGCATGGGGTTATATATTCAAAGGCGGCATCTTTATTGCTGTGTACCGAGGTAATCTTATAGCTGTTGATCGTTTAAAGTTGATGTTCCATACCTGTTTTTTCTATAGCCCTTGTCTGAATGGAATATTGGATAACGGAGTTCGGCTGAAACAGGATAAAGAGTGGAATATCGGATGTTTATCTATTCCAAAATAAGGAGTTGTTAAAGTGGTTCTACTATCAGAAAACAAAGAAAAAATGATTGAAGAGTTCAGGCAGCACGATACAGACACCGGTTCTCCGGAAGTGCAGATTGCCCTTTTGACCCATCGCATCTCTTATCTGACAGAACATGTGAAGGTTCATAAAAAAGATCACCATTCAAGAAGGGGCCTCCTGATTCTTGTTGGAAGGCGCCGCAGCCTTCTTGATTATCTCAAGAAAAAGGATATTAACCGTTATCGTACCTTGATTGAAAGGCTGGGTCTCCGAAAATAGGGTTGTTTCCGGCATTGTTTTATCAGGTTGTTGGGGCAGCCCTGTGTGGCTGCCCTTATGAATTGATTTGCTGAAATATTATTCTGGAACTTTATATATTATTTACCGGCGGTGTTTTTGAATAACCTCTGATACGTGAATAAGTTCGCATGTGCATTATCAATATAACGGCCATGCCCTGGAACCACGGGGACTTTCATATAAACGGCCATGGCAGACTCATCTGCCACAACCAATCATGAAAGTAGTGAGAGCCTTGCACGATAAAGACTTTCATATAAAAAAAGATTGATACTGCACATGCGCGTTTATTCCGTATGGAGGTGGCAAAAAATGCCGCCTTTTTTAGGCATCCTTCATATGCATCCAAAATCACTTTACCCATTTTGGACTAAACTCCCCCGAAAGCGAGTCACGTCTCTCTTGATTGGAGTAACTCCCCGAAGGCGAGTCACGTCTCTCTTGATTGGAGTAAACTCCCCGAAAGCGAGGCTCGTTCCTCTTGATTGGAGTAAACTCCCCGAAATAGAGGCAAGTGTTCCTCTCTTGGAAAGTGTCAATTGGAAAATGAAGCATGCCCATTTTTACAGGAGAACATATGGAAACAACAGTTAAGACAACAATGAACGGAAGAGAGCTTTCCATCAGCTCGGGCAAGATAGCAAAACAGGCATCAGGATCGGTTATTGTCCGTTATGGAGAGACAATGATACTGGTTACAGCAGTCTCATCCAAATCTCCCCGGGAAGATGTGAGTTTTTTACCCCTCACCGTCGAGTACCAGGAGAAGATATATGCGGCGGGAAGAATTCCAGGTAACTATTTCAGACGTGAGATCGGCAGGCCCAGTGACAAAGAGACCCTAACCTGCCGCCTCATTGACAGGCCCATCCGTCCGCTTTTTGATAAGGGTTATGCCTGTGAAACCCAGATAATTGCCACGGTTCTATCCATGGACAGAGAGAATGAGGCAGATGTTCTTGCCGTGTTGGGGGCATCTGCTGCCCTGGAAATATCGGACATTCCCTTTGCAGGACCCATTGCAGCGGTAAGAGTGGGAAGAATAGATGGAGAATTTGTGGCAAACCCCACCATTTCCAAGATGGCCCAAAGCGATATTGATCTTGTTGTGGCAGGCTCGGCAACCGGTGTGATAATGGTGGAAGGAGGCTCCGAAATTATTTCGGAACAGGAGATGCTGGATGCCATATTTTTCGGCCATGATGCCATGCAACCCCTAATCGCGATACAGTCTCAACTTAAAAGTGCCATTGGAAGGGAAAAACGCCAGGTTCCCATGCCCAAAGTGGACGAATCCCTCATATCAAGGGTACGTGAACTGGGTTGGGAAAAGATACATGATGCACTTTTGACCCAGGGAAAAATGGAACGCAACAAGGCCCTTGACCTCCTTAAGGATTCCCTTGTGAGTGAGATGGAGATGGATGCTTCCTTTGAAGGAAGGACAGGTGAGATAAGGTCTGCTTTTTCGGATATGGTTAAATTGTGCAGCCGTGATATTGTTTTGAATGAAGGCAGGCGCATTGACGGCCGATCCTTTGATGAGGTGCGAACCATTACCTGTGAGGTGGGCAACCTTCCCCGTCCCCACGGAAGTGCCCTTTTTACCAGGGGAGAGACCCAGGTTATGGGGGTTCTGACCCTTGGCTCCGGCAGGGATGAGCAGCGGGTGGAGACACTTAGCGGAGACGAATCCCATCCCTTTATGCTCCATTATAATTTTCCCCCCTTTTCAGTGGGTGAGTGCCGGCGGCCCGGTGGGCCCAGCCGTCGGGATATAGGACATGGAACCCTGGCCACCCGGGCCCTGGAGCGGGTAATTCCGGATAAGGAAAATTTTGAATACACCATCCGTATAGTTGCCGAGGTCATGGAGTCCAATGGAAGTTCATCCATGGGAACCGTATGTGCAGGCACCCTGGCCATGATGGATGGAGGTGTTCCCATAAAAGCACCGGTTTCCGGCATTGCCATGGGTCTTGTACAGGATGGAGACAAGACTGTGGTATTGAGCGATATCCTTGGCGATGAAGATCATTTCGGGGATATGGATTTCAAGGTTGCAGGAACCGAAGAGGGCATTACAGCCCTTCAGATGGATATAAAGATACGTGAGCTTTCAAGGGATATTATGGTCAAGGCATTGATGCAGGCCAGAGATGGTCGTCTCCATATTCTCAAAAGAATGCTTGAAACCCTGAATGCATCCAGAACCGAGATGTCCCCCCATGCACCCAAAATAGTGACATTGAAGATACACCCGGACAAGATACGTGACCTCATAGGCCCTGGAGGAAAGATGATCCGTTCCATCCAGGCAGATACCGGAACCACCATTGAGGTTGACGATACCGGTCTTGTGAAGATTTCCGCTGAAAATACAACCAATGGCGAGGCTGCCGAAAAGATAATAAACGACATCTGTCTTGATCCTGAAATTGGGGGTATTTATGAGGGTGAAGTGGTGAAAACCACCGATTTTGGTGCCTTTGTCAGGATTAAAACCGGAACCGACGGCCTGGTTCATATATCTGAGCTGGCACCCCAGCGGGTGAAAAAAGTGACTGATGTAGTTAAAGAGGGAGATATGCTCAAGGTAAAGGTCCTTGATATAACCCGGGATGGAAAAATACGTCTGAGTCACAAGGCTGTGCTTGATGATTAAACCTTCATGGTCGGAGTCCGGCCACCCCCGATCATGGAAATAACGTATCCATTTCTACGGTAAACAAACATGGCAGGTGATCAGCCATCCCGGAAAAGGAATTTTATCAGTGTCTTTTGACAAAATTAAATGTGATATTTTACACGGAGACAGGGTCGCAGTGTCATGATAAATGATGCCCCTTCCCTCTCCATCTGTCCCCTTGCCAGCGGCAGCGGCGGAAATGCCATTTACATATCCGGCGGCAAGAGTGCCATTCTTCTGGATGCCGGGCTTTCAGGTGTTGAGCTTGAACGGAGAATGGCGGCAAGGGGGCTGAATCTTGAATCCATTGATGCCGTGGTTGTCTCCCATGAACACACCGACCATGTAAAGGGTGCCGGAGTGCTTAGCAGAAGATATGGTATCCCATTGTTCATCAGTGAGAGAACATTGAAGGCTGCTGCCGGACGTCTCGGAAAGGTGGACCGCATCACCCATTTCAGGTGCGGCCATCCCTTCGACATTGGGGAGTTGAGTCTGAACCCCTTTTCAATCTCCCATGATGCCGGAGATCCTTCCGGTTTCACAGTGGAACGTCACAGGTGCAAACTCGCGGTGGCAACGGATCTTGGTGTCGCCACAACCCTTGTCAGGCATCATCTCCAGGGAAGTTCTCTGATCTATATTGAGGCCAACCATGATCCCGAGATGCTCCGGCAGGGGCCATATCCCTGGCATCTTAAGCAGCGGGTTAAAAGTCGTCTGGGGCACCTTTCCAATGGTGATGCCGGGGAGCTTATCTGCCAGGTCAGGGAAGGATATTTGAACCGGAACGGACACAGGCCCCTGGGTCATGTGATACTCGGTCATCTCAGCCAGGATAACAATACACCGGAAAAGGCATTGCAGACTGTTTGTGAAATCCTTGACGATTCAAATATTAAAGTCTCCGTGGCCATGCCGGACAGTCCCGGAGAGATGATTCACCTGGGGTAAAAAGCCGTCGTGGCCATGCCGGACAGACCCGGCGATATGGTTCACCTGGGGTAAAAAGCCGCCGTGGCCATGCCGGACAGACCCGGCGATATGGTTCACCTGGGGTAAAAAGTCTCCGTGGCCATACCGGACAGTTCCGGAGAGATGATTCACCTGGGGTAAAAAGTCTCCGTGGCCATGCCGGACAGTTCCGGAGATGTGGTTCACCCGGGGTAAAGGTCAATGGTCAGGATTCTTTTTTCCAGGTTAGGGAAGCCATGGTCTCAAGATCATATTTTCGGGTTCCAAGGCCTATGCTTTCGGCATACTCTAATTGCAGCTCCCAGTTGACCTCAGGATAGAGTCCCTTGAACTTGTCTTCTCCCGGAAGGATGTTTTTCTTAAGGCATGTTCCAGGCAGAGCTGCCTCGGCATTGATCATGTCCACGGCAGCCTGGTCAATGGCAACCGGATCCATGGATGCAAGGATGCCTATATCCCGTACAATGGGACGGTCGTTGTAGGACATGCAGTCACATGCCGGAGAGATGTCGGTCACAAAATTTATGAAAAATGCCTTGCCCTGTTTGTTTTGCAGCACCCCTTTGCTGTACTCCATCATCTTTTCCAGAAATACAGGTATGGTCTGGTTCCACTGGATATTTACCGAGCCTGTGGGGCATCTTAGAATGCACTCCCCGCATCCAATGCAGAGAGCGGTATCAATGGATGCCTTTTTATCTGCAAGGGCAATGGCATCCCCGGGGCAGTGTTCGGCACAATTTCCGCATCCTATGCATGTTTTTTTCTTTATCCTGGGACTTACATTGGAGTGCTGATCAAGTTTCCCTTTTCTGGACGCACATCCCATGCCGAGATTCTTCAATGTGCCCCCAAAACCTGACAGTTCGTGCCCCTTTACATGGGCCACAGAAACCAAGGCATCGGCGGATACGATTTCACTACCGATATGGACATGCCGGCAGTGTTTACCGTTTATCTCCACCTGATTTTCACTTTTACCCCTTAAACCGTCGGCAATGACAATGGGTGTGCCGTCCATGCTTGAAAAGGAGAAACCGTTTTCCACTGCGGTGCGTATGTGTCCCACCGAGTTGCTTCTTGCACCGGCATAGAGGGTGTTGGCATCTGTTAGAAAGGGCAGGGCTCCTGTCTTTTTTATGGTCTGTATGACCCTTCGTATGTATGGCGGTCTTATAAAAGCCACATTTCCCCTCTCTCCAAAATGAACCTTCACTGCCGTGAGATCATTTTTGGAAAGAGTACTCAAAATTCCAGCCGTTTCCATTAGCCGTTGGAATTTATCAGGGATATTTTCCTTGGAGTTTGCTTTGAAATCAATAAAATAGACTTTTGAAGCGGATAAATGGGTCCTATTTAAATCGGTCATATTGAACCTTCCTTCTGCTTTTTGGGGAGTAAATTTCATGGTCGGAGTCCGGCCACCCCCGATCATGGAAATAATGTATTCATTTCCACGGTAAATTCTTGATAAAGCTGTCAGGTGATGATTAAGTGCTGACGGCTGAGTGTTGACGGCTTTCATACTGGAAAGTCAACTACCCCTACGGCACTTCGTGACCGTAGGGGTTTCCTTGAGGGTGTATTTATGAAAAACAGATCATATCCAGTTTCAAATCAGGGTGTATCTGATATCATTGAATCTGATAGCATTGCATCAAATGGTGATGCATCGGGCCGGCTGACAAAGGGATATTCCCGCTCACAGCTTTCCGTGCTGAAACGGTTATACCAGCTCCATGAGAAATTCCTGGGCAGAGAAAACAGCCATGTTCACTGTAAAAGGGGCTGCTCTATATGCTGCACCTGTAATGTGACCATAACCACCATTGAGGGACAATTTCTTGTCAACTCCATTCCAGAGGGCAATAGGGCGGCCATTAAAAGACAGC
Organism: Desulfamplus sp.; assembly: GCA_015231465.1. Classification (GTDB taxonomy): domain Bacteria; phylum Desulfobacterota; class Desulfobacteria; order Desulfobacterales; family Desulfobacteraceae; genus Desulfamplus. The sequence goes on along the minus strand of JADGBO010000016.1, from coordinate 1,117 downwards.
TCCATGAAAATATCTCCCCCCGCAGGTATGATCCCAGGATTACCACCAATGGCCTGGCTGCCCTCTGTATGGGGGAAAATGATCTCCCCGGGGAGGAGAACGAGCCATCCTGGGGCAAATGCCCCATATTAACCGAGGAGAATCTTTGCCCTTTCTATGAAGCCCGTCCCCTGGGCTGCCGAACTCTTATATCCCGGGAGCCGTGCGACAAAAACGGTTATGCAGTAATATCCCCTCTGACCCTCACCATTAACAATCTGTTCATGCAGTGCATCGAACATCTTGATGCCCGGGGGTATTCGGGGAATTTCACCGATATTGTAATTCTGTCCCTTGAACATGGGCCCGATGCAGATCCGGGAACCCTTCCAGGTGGCCGGAATGGAGCCCGGGAGATTCATTTGATCGAAAATCAGCCCATACCTGCTCTCATGATTCCTCCGGAGCATAGAGAGGCAGTGACTCCCATCCTGGAAGATATTGCCGTCATATTTGGTTAAGGAATCGACCTTAAATAACTTGCCCATTTACCTCACCCCTAACCCTATCTCAATGGATGGAGAGGGTGAGAATGGGTAAGTTATTTCGTACTCATTCCTAAATCATCTGCTTTTCCGAATTCTTATATTAACGATCCTGCCGCTTTTATCTAAGTAGGCCGTTGCTGTTGCAATGGTCTGACCCGTTGTTTCACTGACAATCCTCACAGGCTCTTCAAAGGTCATGCCGGACAATGGAGTCTCAGAGACTTGACCGCTGCCCATTGTATCCTGGGGGGGGGCGGAATCAAGGTCACTGGCATCTTGGGAACCGGATGATGCCTTGCTCATTCTGGCCTTGTTCCGGTCAGCTATAAGCTGGCCTACACCCGAATAGTCTCCTTTTTCGTCATCACCGCATCCGGTAAGGCAAAACAGTGCCGATACAAGCAAAAAGAGCATCGGTATTATGATGGGAATCTTCCTGTTTTTTTTCATCTATATAAAATCTCCTGATTACAGGTGCCTTGTTATGAAAAGGAGTGCAATGGGCCTGACACCATATTAACCGGAACAGGTATAATAAATTTTATCATGCAGCCTTTTCCACTTTGAATCTTCTGTTCAATCTCATGGTG
>JADGBO010000169.1 GCA_015231465.1 Desulfamplus sp. | reverse complement strand
TTTGGCGAGGCAAACTTTACGATAGAAATATCAGCTCTCTTAAAGGAGAATAATGCAGAAAGTTTTTGTTTTAGATTCAAATAAGCATCCACTTACACCTTGTAAACCAGCAAGAGCAAGAATTTTGGGTTCATCACGGATTAGTGTGAAACTAACCGAATAGGGCAATAGCTCGAAACTTAAAATTGTCAAAATTCCTGTATCCAAAGGCATTTCGTATCATCGTTCTCAACCCATTATTAAGCCCTTCTACGAACCCGTTGGTAATTCGCTCGATGAAGTAGTTGAGAATCTCCTCTCGCCAGTTTTTCAATGTGACAAGGAACTTTGCCAGATATTTGTCCCCTGTACGTTCAGCCTTGAACATCCATGCATCAAGAAATCGAGCCGCCTTTTCCCGACATCTGACTTTCTCGAAAATCGTGCGGAACTCTTCTTTAAGCAAATACAAGGTTCTAAGATCTGGACATAATCTTAATATATGATTCAAATGTTCTTCTTCTTTTGGTGATAAATCAGAGCGATTGCGTACAATAATCCAGCGACTGCCTTTGAGTGCTTTTTGTATTTCGGGGCTGCTCTCCTTTTGATAATTAGTTCGCAGTTGCGTTAGACGACTATTCAGCTGCTTCATCACATGAAACCGATCAACCACCACCCTGGCCCTGGAGAGCTTGCTTCGGGCTGCTTGATAATAGGGAGCCCACATATCTATGGAGACAAATTTGATCGATTTTTTCATTTCGGGACTGAGAGTATCAATCCATGCCTCCAGGGTCTTTTTTCCCCTGTCAGGCAGCACGGCAAGGATACATTTTCCGGTAATATCCGAAATAACAAGCACAAATTGCTTATGCCGTTTTTTGAGAGAGAGTTCATCAATTCCCAGCACTCTGGTTACCCCGAGACCCCTGGCACTCTTTTTTAATGCCGCAATACGATTGAAAATCTCTCTAACCGTTGAATGGCTCAGTCCCTCACGTACAGCAACTGCCTTGCATGTGCCTGCAAGGCTGGATTGATAAACATGCATCTCGAAGGCAACAGATTGCCTGCGGTGGGCATCCACAAAGGACAATTCTTCACTGAAGACCCGGCCACACGCTTCACATTTAAAACGACGGGACAGGAAATGCAGGAAGGTCTTTTTGCCCCATACATCCAAATGACGGATACACCGGCCCTCTTCCTGGTGAAGGGTTTCAGAAATCGACCCGCAATGTGGACATAAGGCAATCTCATCACTATGGGCACACCAAAGATGCAGAACTTCATGTATCCCTTCGTTACGAAGTGCGTACATTTGAACAATAAGGGTCGTTATCCCCAGTAATTCCGTCAAGGTTTTATCTGCAACGTCTTTAAACTCTGTTCTGCTGATTCGGTTAATAGCCTTTGCAGCATCCTTTACAAATGCGGGTATGTATGGTAATAGTTTCATGGCAATCCTCCAAAAAGTTTTTTCGATAATTTTATACTTAAACAGGGTTAAATGTCACGTAAAAATTGATTCCCTATCATTTTTTCACACTAATCCGTGATGAACCGGGTTTATGAAGCGGTATTTTTCAAATGTAGTATTGCTGCTGCTACTGGCCGGGCTTGCCCCACCCGCGGGTGCAACGCCACTCCTGCTGGGCGAGGCGCCTGTGCATGTGCTTGATCAGGGCGAACTCAGCCTGTTGCAAGACCCGGGTCGGCAGATGACCCTGGACGATGTGCGCTCGGCTCAGGCACTGGGTGGGTTTCTTCCTCTCTATGGCAATCTCGGTCTGGGCTACATCCCCGAGGCCGCATGGTTGCATCTGGATTTGCACGTCGGCGGAGCATCCCCGGTGAGGCGTTGGCTGGAGGTACTGCCTCCCTACCTGGATAACATCCAGATCTTCCACCTGGACCCAACGGGAAAGCTGGATCATCGGGTCGGGGGAGATCTCTTGCCGCAATCGGCCAGGGAAGAGCCTTACCGGGCGCACCTGTTCAAGCTGGAATTCACGCCGGGCCGGCACCAGATATTCATCCGCCTGCAAACCACCAGCACCCTTTCCGCCATTGTCAAGCTCTGGGAGCCAGGCGCCTTTGAGCGGCGGCAGCGCATTGATTACTTCAACTACGGGATGTACTTCAGCCTGATCTTCACCGTGCTGCTGTTCAACCTGGTCAACGGATTGGTGACCCGACGGCCCATCTTCCTGGTTTACGTCGGTTATCTCGCCCTCAATGCCCTGCAGTGGCTGGCTATCAACGGCTTTGTCGCGGAATTCCTCTTTCCTGAGCAGCCCCTGCTGGCCAATCTGACCCTGGGCCTCTCGCTTACACTGGCCGCCGCCATGGCCTTTGTGTTCTTCATCATGATCCTGGAGTTGCGCATTTATCACCCCCTGATCTATCGAATCCACCAATTGGGCGCCGGGGTGGCGGTGCTGACGGCAGTGGTAACCCCGCTGGGCTTCTACCAGACCTTTGCCCCGCTGCTGTTCTGGATCGGCTTCGCCGCCATCATCCTGGCCCTCGGACCCATCCGGCGCCTCTGGTCAAAGGGGGATCTGTCGTATCGCCTCCTGGCCACGGCCTACCTGACCTACTGCGTGCTGATCACCATCAACATACTGGGAGTGATGAAGGTCCTGCCGTTCAGTGAATCGATTATCCACGCCGGCATGGCCAGCAATATCTTCCACATTCTGTTTCTGCACTTCGCCATCCTGCTGAATATTCTACGGGCCGAAAAGGCCCATGCCCTGGCCCTTCAGGAAACCGCGATGATGCATCGCCAATTGAAAGTGGAACAGGGCTTTCGCCGCGAGCAGGGGCAACTGCTGGACATGCTCTCCCATGAACTCAAGAATCCCATGGCCACCGTGCGCCTGACCGTGGATGCCATGCCCGCGGCCCAGGCGGATCATCAGCGCCGCGGACGCATTGAGCGCGCCCTGGCCAACATGAACGCCATTGTCGAGCGCTGCACCCAGGCAAACCGTTTGGAGCACGCATCCCTGGAGCAGCACATCAGCCACTGCGATATCGAGAGCCTCGTCCGGGAGGTCATCACCACCAGCGCCCCCGGCCGCGTACAACCCGGGCGCGTACAACTGGAGGCCGCACCCCGACTGCCGACCCTGCACTCCGATCCCATGCTCCTGTCGGTTGCCATCGGCAACCTGATCGACAACGCCATCAAGTACTCGCCACCCGACTCCCGCGTCAGCATAACCCTCGCCCAAGGCCCGTGCGGGCCGGATCATGAGACAGGCCAGGGCGTCCGGCTGACCGTGCGCAACCTGATCGGAGCAAGCGGTTTGCCGGATTCCCATCGCCTGTACGACAAATTCTACCGCGGCGAGGGGGCCATGGGCCAGAGCGGCTCCGGCCTCGGTCTGTATCTGGCCAAAAACATTGCCGGACAACTCGGCGGCCGGCTCAGCCATCGTATCAATCACCCGCACATGGAGTTCAGCCTATGGATACCCGTGACCAACACCTGAGCATCCTCGTGGTCGAGGACAACGACGACCTGCGTGAATCCATGCTGGATGCCCTGGGCAGCCTGGGCCATCACGTCCAGGGGGTGGATGCCGCCGAGGCACTGTACGAAGATCCCGGCATGACCCAGGTCGATCTGTTCATCATCGACATCAACCTGCCCGGCGAGAACGGCCTCTCCCTGGCCGGACGACTGCGTGAAAGCCAGCCCGGAGTGGGCATCATCATGCTCACCGCCCGGACGCGGGGCGAGGATCGGACAGCCGGATACCGGCACGGGGCCGACATCTATCTGACCAAGCCAGCCAGCTTAGATGAACTTTGCTCCGCCATCCAGGCCCTGACGCGGCGCCTCGTCCCCCCAGCGACCTCACAGGGCCTTCAACTCGACACCCGCCTGCTGACATGCCGGGATGCAGCCACCCAGGAGATGGTCTCCCTCACCAGCAGGGAGGCATCGCTGCTGAGTGCCTTTGTACGCGCTCCGGGGCAGCAACTGGAACACTGGCAGGTAGCAGAACGACTTGGGCTGGATATGGACTCCATGGTCATCAAGTCGGCCATTGAGGTTCATATCTCCCGTTTACGCAAAAAACTGGCCCGGCTCGCCCCAGAAGGCACCCCGATCAAGGTATTACGCGGCTACGGCTACCAGCTCACCCTCACCCTGCGCCTAATATAATCCCCCCCCCTCACATCCGCCCCCACCCCGTGCGTTCATGACCCGTGCAAGGTTTTGCAAGGTTCAATATTCAAACAGTGTTAACCACTTAGGTGCTCGGAAAAAATAAAATATCCAATTTAGACGACGGATGTCTCAAATTGAGACACGGGACAGAATTCTTTTTTAAGAGTACGATCAGCATGGCAACAAGAAAAGAAGGGAGGATGCCATGTTTGATCAAAAAGGGGACTTATCAAAACCGAGTATCACCAGTTTAGAACCTGAATTCATTGATTTCCTTAATTGCACCAAGCCCTGCCGAAAAATAACTAAATGGTGCCTGGATTAAGCGAATGACAAGATATAATTAAACACATTGATATTAAAAATGGAGGCATCATGGATCTTTTACAGAATCAAGATGATTTTAGATGGAGAGAAAACGAAATAGAAAAATATATGGATTGTAATATGTTAAAAACTAAATATATAAATCTAAAAACGTTATATATCATAATTATAATAATATCTATGGTTGTACATTTTGAAAATGTTTACGCATCAGTTACGTTCGACAATATTCCAAGTATGAATACTGAAAGATTGTGGTATTCTTCAAGAGAAATTCAGGATGACGGAAAAGATATCGTCATATGTGATCATAACGCTCATATATATGACTGTGCAACAAGACGGCATACCGTTGAGGTGGAAGCTGGGGAAACTCATCCTATAAAAAAATTACAAACTGCCATTATCGACACGCAGGTAACGGACTTTCACCTTCTTGAGCAGGCCGCCATTGAGGCCGGAATGGAGGTCATCCTTCTCTCCGGTCAGGGCGATGGGTTGGCCGAACTGGCCGCGGCGCTGGCCGGGCGCAGTGGCATCGAGGCGCTGCATATCCTTTCCCACGGCAGCAGCGGGCAGATCATCCTCGGCCAGGCCTCGCTCAACAGCGACTCGCTGGATGACTATGCGGATGAGTTGGCGCTGATTCGCCAGGCCCTTAGCGAGGACGGCGATATTCTCCTCTACGGTTGTAAGGTCGCCGAAGGGCAGACGGGTATGGAGTTTGTCAGTCGCCTGGCGCAGATCACCGGGGCAGATGTGGCTGTCTCAGATGATCTGACGGGCGCTGCGGCGCTGGGGGGCGACTGGGATCTGGAACTTACCCAAGGCCAGGTCGAGACTTCATCCATTGCAATCGCCAACTATGCAGGTACCCTGGCTGCTCCGGAAATCACCCTGACGACCACGCCGGGCGGGTCCTCCCTGATCCCCGGTTTGGGACTTGCTTATAATTCAATCGATGCGATAAATACCGCAACCCACAATTATGTCGATATCGTTTACGGGGATTTTGATGGCGATGGTGACATGGACCTGGTTGGCGCGATACACGCGAAAGCGCCTACTGATAAAAGCAGCGTTTACCTATACACCAATGACGGCTCGCAGAATTTTACGAAAACGGAGATTCTGTCTGGTCTGGATTACGCCGCTCAAGTCATCGCGGGCGATATTGATGACGATGGGGATATTGATGTCATCGTGGCTGATGCTACCAACGGTAGCGGTAATGGCCGATTGTCAGTTTTGAAGAACTCAATCGTGGATGGCATTGCGACCTTCACTGAAACAATCATCGGCACCAATCTGGAACCCTCGTGGATGGAAATCGCCGATTTGGACGGTGACGGCAGGAAGGACATTGTCTTCACGACTGCAGACCCAGCAAAAATGAATTGGGCCAAACAGAACGTCGATGGCAGCTTTACCCATACGGTTATTGGCGATAACGGTGGGCGCAACAGCCTCGTCGTCACGGATTTCGACGGCGATGGCCACCAGGATATCGTTTCCACCGATGAAGCTGCAGGCAAGGTGTATCTCTGGACGAATAACCACCCTGTTGAGTCGTTTACCCGCACCGTGTTGGGATCATTTAGCGGTGCCAGTTCAAATCGTTTGCTCAAGGGGTGTCTTTTTCGGGGGATAAATTTTATATGCTGGTGAACGGCTGGGATACCGACTGAAACCAAGGACCTGCATGGTGGGCTCCATTTATCCCTGTCCGATGCGGCAATTCCTAAAAGGTCAAAGAGCCTTGCTGTTTCAATGGCTTTGTGCCTGTTTCCGATTTCCTCCCTTAATTTTCGGGTGTCCTCTACGGCCACCCTCCAGGGTGCAGTATCGGAATTTGTCTCCCTTCCCATGCTTTTTGTTGAAAATCCAGGCCTTCCCATCACTCCGGGGGCATGTATAAATGCTTCAATGGGTTTTAGTGGATCTGTTTTTCCGCCCTTGCCGTAAACGGGCACCAGTTCTGAGAGGGTCTTTTCCCCACAGGCAGCATACAGTTTCAGTGCATTATCCATTGTCTCGGGTGGGCATTCATCGGGATCAAAACCCATCAGGGCTTCCAGTTTACGGTAAATCGTGGAATCTCTGTTCTGTTCCTCGTCCCTTATGATTTTGAAGAAGACGGAAAGATCAGAGGCGTGCAAGCCCACGGCATCCAGCCTGCTTTCAATGGTGGAAACAAAGTCCAGAAGCACACTTCGGAAAACGGCTGCCGGTTTACACTTTCTGGAGCCACATTCCCATTTTTCGGGAATTATCTCAAAAAAAGTGTCAACTACTTTTGATGGATTATGAAGGATGCCTATAAATCAATAAAATTTACCTAAAGTTTGGAATGAAAAAGAAATATATATTTCATATTGCTCAATTTTTTCATATTTCAAAGTGCATTTTGATGGCAAGACGGACAAAGATGCCTGCGTTTACAAGAAGATTGCTTTTTTTATTATAGCCTCTTTAACTTTTTCTGAGTATCCCATAAAATAACCTCAATGTATCCCCCTTAATGTTCGATTGTTAAATCTCATGTGAGGCGACATCTATCCTGACACAGGGGGGTTTTTAACACCGCCACCAAAAGGAGTCCCCATGAAATTACAATTACCCTATGGAACAAGTGATTTTCACAAAATCATCACAAAATATTATTTCTATTGCGACAGAACAGACCGGATCCCCCTTTTGGAGCAGAATGATTTTCAACTCTTTCTCAGGCCCAGACGGTTTGGTAAAACACTCCTGCTCTCCATGCTGGAAAACTATTATGATGTGGCAAAAAAGGATCAATTTAAGACTCTGTTCAGCAAACTAAAAATCGGCAAAAATCCAACCCCTCTGCACAATTCATTTTATATTTTGAAGTGGGATTTTTCCTGTATTAATGCATCCGGCAGCACAACTGATATCCAGCAATCCCTTTATAATCACATTAATGATTGTATTAAGGAATTTATTCTTTATTACAGAGATTATAATATACCTAAAATTACCATCAATCCCACAGATGCATTAAGTTCCATAAAATCACTCACCAGCTCCATGCGGATGATGGATCTGCCGGTCTAT
>JADGBO010000168.1:7137-7585 GCA_015231465.1 Desulfamplus sp. | reverse complement strand
AAACATAGAGAGTGCCTGGAGTCCCATAGAGAATGTAAAGACATCATTGGTGCGTTCCGAGATGAATCCCCAGTTTGCTGCCATCGTGCTTCCCACGGATTGTGTCATTGTCACAAGATTTGAAATAGAGCTGGAGCAGGATGCGGGTAATCTCGTGGTCTGTCTTCCCTACTCCATGATAGAGCCTTTGAGATATAAACTTGCTTCCGGATTCCAGGCTGAAATCGAAGAAATTGATATCACCTGGCGCAGGATGCTGGAATCGGTTATACTGGATTCCATCATTGAACTGAGAATACAGCTTGGTATCACTGAAGTTACAGGGGAACGCCTATGGCTTATGCAGGAGGGAGATATAATCCAACTGGATCACGATGCCACGGAGATGCTCACAGGTTTTGTGGGAGACCTTCCTAAAGTTAAGGGATATGCCGGTGTCAGAAGGGGA
>JADGBO010000168.1:0-7114 GCA_015231465.1 Desulfamplus sp. | reverse complement strand
TTCAGGGTTGAAGAGAAACTTGTTTTAAAGTAGCCATTCTGGGCATGATTTGGTTTTGACGTGATACCAGGTTGAAGAGAAACTTGTTTTAAAGTAGCCCCAATCGCTGACGAAATCGTCACATTCATTTGTATTCGGTTGAAGAGAAATTTGTTTTAAAGTATAGGTTTCCAGATAATGAAATTGGCAACCATATTGTAGGGGCAGTCCCTTGCGGCTGCCCTTAAGAATTGATTTGCTGCAATACCAGGGAAAAATTATAGGTGGTTATTTTTGGGTAAATGAGCATATGCATGGTAAATTCAAGAAAAAACGGTATTTCAGGATGATGGCATATGAGTGACGAAAATAATAAAAATGGTGCGGTTAAAGATGACAAGTCTCCTGAGAAGGGTGAGGAGTCCGGGGAGAGGGAACTCTCCTTCATCCTTGACATACCCTTGGAACTTTCGGTTGAGCTTGGAAAGACAAGGATGCTGGTCAACGATCTTCTTCAGCTCAGCCAGGGTTCCATTGTGGAGCTTAACAAACTTGCCGGAGAACCCCTTGAGGTCTATATTAACCGAAAACTGATTGCCCGGGGGGAGGTGGTGGTGGTCAACGAGAAGTTCGGTGTTCGCCTCACGGATATTATAACCCCCATGGACAGGGTCAAGAGCCTTGCCAACTGACGGCAGCCGGTGGAAAGTGTTCCTTGATGGTATTCCATGATCAAGGCCCTTTTTGACGGCATCTGGTGGAAAGTGTTCCTTGATGGCATTCCATGATCAAGGCCCTTTTTGACGGCAGCCGATGGAAAATATTACTTGATGGAAAATGATGGAAAATAGTGCTGATTTGTGGGGGGCATTTTTGAGGACAGCCAGCGTGCTGGTTTTTGTCATTGCACTGATGCTCCTTTGTCTCTACCTTTTGAAACGGTTCTCGGCATTCAAGTTTATACATCCTGATCAAGAATTGATTAAAATCCTTGCGGTGCATCATTTTTCACCCCGGGAAAAGCTGGTTGTCGTGGATGTCATGGGTAAAAAATTACTCCTTGGAGCCACTGCCCACAACATAACCACCCTTTCCCAAATAGAGGGGGATATGAAAGCTGTCCAGGGAGATAGGAGTGTTTTAACGAATATGAATGCCCAGGATATGGACAGGAGTGTTTTAACGAATATGAATGCCCAGGATATGGATAGCAGTGTTTTAACGAATATGAATGCCCCGGATATTAATGCACCAGACAGGGATATGGATGCACTAAATGGGGATATACCAAATATGGATGTGGAAGATGGAACCAGGACTGATTTTTCAAAATTCTTTAAACATTTCAGGCAGGGAAAAATCAAGCGTGAAAAGTGAGAAAAGTTTAAAGCACTTCCAGGGGCTGATGAGAGATATCCATTGGAATATTCCTTTAATGTTGCTGACAATGATTTCCGTGTGGCTTTTTCCCTGCCTGGCCGAAGCTGTAACCTTTCCCATACCTTCCCTTAAAATAGGCCTGGAGCCTGCAACCACACCGGAAGAGGTGGCTGTGGTCCTTGAGATTGTAGCCCTTCTCACCATAATTGCCCTCTCACCATCCATTCTCATTCTCATGACCCCTTTTACACGCCTTGTCGTGGTATTCGGTTTTTTGAGGCAGGCCATCGGAACCCAGTCCAGCCCCCCCAATCAGGTTGTGGTGGGCCTTGCCCTTTTCATGACCTTTTACATCATGAGACCGGTGGGACAGGAGATATACGACAATGCCCTAAACCCCTACCTTGAAAACCGGATTACCTACAAGGAGGCGTTTCAGGCCGCCGAGATACCCATCAGAAATTATCTTCTCATCAATACCAGGGAGGCTGATATCGCCCTGTTTGTAAAGGGTGCCGGTGTGGCAAAACCCAAAAACCGGGACGATGTCTCCCTGCTTGTCTTGATACCGGCCTATGTCATAAGTGAACTTAAAACAGCTTTTATCATAGGCTTTGTGATCTATATTCCTTTTATCGTGCTTGATATGGTGGTGGCATCGGTGCTTCTCGCCATGGGAATGATGATGCTGCCTCCGGTCATGATATCCCTTCCCTTCAAACTTATCCTTTTTGTACTCGTTGACGGATGGCATCTCATTACAAGCTCCCTGCTCAAGAGTTTCGGCGTATGACACCTGAATTCGTCATAGAATTTGTAAAGGAGGCCGTGATTTTGACCATAGCGGTCTCCATGCCCATGCTGGGGCTCGGCCTTGTGGTGGGTCTGGCCGTCAGTATATTTCAGGCGGTAACCTCCATCCAGGAGATGACATTGACCTTTGTACCCAAGATAATAGCCGTTTTCATGGGACTTCTCTTCTTTGCCCCGTGGATGCTGGATCAGGTTATGTCCTTTACAAGGCGGGTTATAGAGAATATTCCCATGTATATCCGATGATTTTTTCGAGTTTTATGGGACAACGGTATGCCCATACTTAATTTATACAATCTTGAAGAGTTCAAACTCTATCTTCTTGTGCTTGCAAGATTCAGCACCGTTCTTTTCATGATGCCCATATTCGGCTCAAAAATGCTTCCGGACATGCTAAAGGCAGCCCTGGCCATGGTTCTCTCCCTTCTTTTCTATTCAGTTGTGGATATTGAACCCTCCCTTTTGCCGGACACTGTTCTTGAAACAGTGCTTCTTGTAATATTTGAAGTGATGATGGGCATTATGATGGGAACCTGTATCAGGCTTTTTTTTGGAGCGGTCCAGCTTGCCGGCCAGATCATAGGTTTCCAGATGGGCTTTTCCATGATCAATGTGGTGGATCCCCAGTCCGGGGCCAATGTCTCCATTATGGAACAGATAGGTTACTGGACCTGTCTGCTGGTATTTATAATCCTCAACGGCCACCATATTATTCTGCTGTGTGTCATTGAAAGTTTCACCCTGGTGCCTCCCGGGGGATTTGTATTGCAGCGGGAGATGGTGGATACCCTTCTTGCCCAGGGAAGCCGGCTTTTTATCCTTTCCATTAAAATAGGGGCTCCCATCATCGCTTCCCTGCTTTTTACCAGTGTTGCCTTTGGGCTTATCGGTAAATTCGCTCCCCAGATGAACATAATGATTGTTGCCTTTCCCATGAAAATTGTTGTGGGGCTCGTACTTTTTGGGCTGGCCCTGGAAGTGGTCAAGATCATGACCCGGGAGTATGTGTCCGGCCTTAAGTCTTTGCTGATGTCGCTTTTTTTCTGGGCAGGGGGAGGATAATATGGCAGAGGACCCTTCCGGCGGCGAGAAAACCGAAGACGCGTCGGGACGAAAGCTCAGCAAGGCCCGGGATCAGGGGCAGGTGGCAAAAAGCCAGGAGGTCTCATCTGTGGCTGTTTTGATGGCAGGTGTCCTGGCCCTCTATCTTCTTTCTCCGGGAATATATAAAAAGCTCCTCTCCCTCTTTGACGACAGTTTGAGATTCAACGTCGTCCCGGTAATGACCGATACCCATGCCATACATCTCCTGTTCCGCTATGGAGAACTCTTTTTCCTGATTATCCTGCCTGTACTTGCCGTTGTTTTCCTCGCGGGTCTTATCTCTTCCATTGCCCAGGTGGGATTTCATATTTCATGGGAGGCGATTCAGTTCAAGTTCTCCAAGCTAAATCCCATATCAGGCCTGAAAAACAAATTTTCCATCACCTCCATTATGGAGCTTTTGAAGAGCCTTTTGAAGCTCATTGTCATTGCCGCCGTCACCTATGTCATCATCAAGGGTGAGCTTTCCAACATACTCAGGCTGTATGATAACAGTATTTCATATATTCTTTTATATATCATGAAGATATCCTTTCGCATTGCCATACGTGTCCTTCTCGTGATGATTCTCCTGGCAATTCTGGACTATGCCTTCCAGAAGTGGAAGTTCCTGGAAGATCAGAAAATGACTAAACAGGAGGTCAAGGACGAGCATAAGCAGATGGAGGGTGATCCCAAGGTTAAATCCAGAATCCGCCAGATTCAGATGCAGGCTGCCCGGGACCGTATGATGGCGGATGTGCCGGATGCGGACGTTGTTGTGACAAACCCCACACGTCTTGCCGTGGCGGTTAAGTATGACGGGAAGATCATGGATGCTCCCATGGTGGTGGCCAAGGGAGCCGGGGTCGTGGCTGCAAATATACGACGCATTGCCGAGGAGTCCGGGGTTCCCATTGTGGAGAATAAAGAGTTGGCCCGAAATTTGTATAGTATGGTGGATATCGGGCAGGGTGTTCCGGAGGAGCTGTTCCAGGCCGTTGCCGAGCTGCTTGCCTATGTTTATAACCTCAAGGGCAAAAAGCTATAGGAGCAGTGCCATCCTTAATATAGTTTTCCAGATAATTAAATCGGCAACAATACTGTAGGGCACTCCCTTGCGGCTGCCCTTAAGAATTGATTTGCTGAAATATTATTCCGGAAGTCTATATGCATCCAAAACTACTTTACACTTTTGGGAGCATACATCCCGAAAAATAAGCATACCCTCCGGGATGGCCGTCAAATTATTGACGCTTATGTCAAACGTTTTGGAATCAGGATAACCTTGGATACAGTTTTTTTGATCAACCAGGAATTTTAAGGAGTATGATGGCCTATGGCGACGGAAGAGAGTACAGGCATACTGGCCAGTTTAAAAAAAGAGTCTGCTGATATTGGAATGATAGTTGCCATGATTGGTATCCTCATGGCCATGATTCTCCCTTTGCACCCTGTTCTTCTTGATTTTTTCCTTGCTTTGAATATCACCATCGCACTTATCGTACTAATAACTACCATGTACACCCGGGTGCCCATTGATTTTTTCATCTTTCCCTCCATGCTTCTTGTTCTCACCCTGTTTCGCCTGGCCCTCAACGTTGGTTCCACCCGCCTTATTCTGCTCCACGGCAGCGAAGGTCCCCTTGCAGCGGGTTCCATAATAATGAGTTTCGGCAATTTTGTGGTGGGGGGCAACTATGTGGTGGGCATGGTTATCTTCATTATACTTGTCCTTATCAATTTTATGGTAATAACCAAGGGTTCCGGCCGTATTGCCGAGGTGGCAGCCAGATTCACCCTGGATGCCATGCCCGGAAAGCAGATGGCCATAGATGCGGATCTGAATGCCGGTATAATCGACGAAAATGAAGCAAAGGAGAGAAGAAAGACTATTTCCAAGGAAGCCGAGTTCCACGGGGCCATGGATGGTGCCAGTAAATTTGTCAAAGGAGATGCCGTGGCCGGCATCATAATCACCTTTATAAATATCGGCGGCGGATTCATCATAGGAGTTGTCCAGCAGGGCATGCCCATGGTCGAAGCCCTCTCCAACTATACCCTTCTCACGGTGGGGGACGGCCTGGTCTCCCAGATCCCGGCACTTATAATATCCACGGCAGCAGGTATTCTTGTCTCCCGTTCCGGTTCCGAACAGCGTATGGGGGAGGATTTTGCAGCCCAGCTCTTCTCCAGCACCACACCAATCTATATAGGTGCCGGGGTTGTATTTGCCATGGGGCTTGTCCCGGGGCTTCCGTCAATTCCATTTATGAGCCTCGGGGTGATTCTTGCAACGGTGGCATGGTATTTTTTTAGAAAACCCCCTGAAGATGAAGAGGATGAGAGGGACGGGGCCGGCGGTGCAGGAGACGATGCCCAGCCTTCGGGTTCACCGGAAGAGGTGGATCATCTTTTGAGCGTGGATACTGTGGAGCTGGAGGTGGGCTATGGTCTCATCCCCCTTGTGGACAGGGATCAGGACGGTATGCTCCTTGGCAGGATCAAGGCCATCAGACGCCAGTTTGCCACTGAAATGGGAATAGTTATTCCTCCCATCCATATAAGGGACAATCTCCAGCTCTCCCCGGGTCAGTACCGACTTCTTATAAAGGGAGTGGAAGCGGCCGGTGACGAGCTTATGGTGAACCATCTGCTGGCCATGGATCCAGGCGGCACCGCAGGTGAGCTTGACGGCATCCCCACCACCGAGCCTGCATTTAAACTTCCTGCCATTTGGATACCTCTCGAAAAGGAGGATGAAGCCAAGTTTGCAGGCTATACAGTGGTTGACAACTCCACGGTCATTGCAACCCATCTCACCGAGATAATACGTAAAAATGCCTATGATCTCCTGGGCCGCCAGGAGGTGCAGCATCTCCTGGACAACCTTGCCAGAACCAACCCCAAGGCCGTTGAAGAGCTGGTTCCGGGTCTTCTCCCCCTGGGTGCGGTCCAGAAGGTTTTACAGAATCTTCTGCGGGAGCGGGTCTCCATCAGGGACCTTCTTACAATTGTGGAGACCCTTGCCGATTATGCTCCCATGGGTAAGGACCCCGACCTTTTGACCGAGTATGTACGGCAAAAGATTGCCAAAGGGATGATGGCCCCCTATATTATGGCCAACAGGGTACTTCAGGTTATAACCTTAGACAGGAGCCTGGAGGAGATGCTCACAAAAAATATAAAACATACTGAACATGGCTCCTATCTTGCAGTGGATCCCCAGGTGGTGGATCAGATAGTCCAGGCCACAGGTCGGGAAGTTGAAAAACAGATAGCCATGGATGTCCAGCCGGTGGTGATGTGTTCACCTCTGCTTAGACGTCACTTCAGAAAGATGATCGAACACTCCCTGCCTTCGGTTTTTGTTGTCTCCCATGCTGAAATTGTTGATGATGTCAATCTCCAGGCAGGAGGAAAGGTTAAGCTTTAAATAATGGAATCCAAAGTTTACAAGGCCAGAAGTATCCAGAAGGCCCTTGCGGTCATCAAGGAAGAGCTGGGATCCGATGCCATGATACTCTCCACCAGACGTGTTCCCAAAAGTCCCAGGGACCCTTATGCCCGGGAGATGTTTGAGGTCGAGGCCGCACCCAATGGAGCCATGCCGGATAAAACCGTGGATGAGCATGGCGGCATCCGGGGTTCTGGAAGATCGGACCAGGGTTCCTCATTCCCCGGTAACTCCAGAACCCCATCAGTTAAAAATGGAGTCTCTGATTTATATACCCCTGGTGATTCATATTCCCCGGATGAAAAGTTGGGGCCTGGAGGTGATACCCGGTACCAGAAACCGGGCCGGGGGCAGGGAAACATGCCTCAGGGAGATACCGGAGGGCGTGTTCTTCAAGGGGAT
>JADGBO010000167.1 GCA_015231465.1 Desulfamplus sp. | reverse complement strand
ATCGCCTTGACTGCCTATGCCATGGCCGGAGACAGAAAGCGTATTCTTGGGTCAGGAATGGATGACTATCTTTCAAAACCCGTAAAAATAGACAAGCTCCTTGAAAAGATTGCAACGGTGGTCTCTTCCCATGACGCATTGTCATCGTCCCCGGGATCCAGGGATTTCAATATAATTAAAACCGGAGAAGAGATTGCTCAACGTCCCTCTTCCCAGGGCAATACGGCAGAGTTAATTGACCATATCTACGATTTCATGGAAAAAGAAGAGAAGACAGGAAAAAATCATGATCAATATCTTGAGGACATTGAAAATTTTATAAGGGAAGCATCCGATGATATGGAGTATCTCCAGGAGATGCTGACATCATTTCCCGCGGAACTTAAAAGCAGGATGGATATCCTGACCCGGGCCATGCAATCGGAAATTCAGGAAGATATCACCACCACGGCCCATAAAATAACGGGATTGCTCTCCGCCCTCCAGATGCATGGAACCGCATCCCTGAGCAGTGCCCTGGAGCATGCTTCGAGAAATAAAGATATGGAGCAATGCCGTGTAATCCATGAACATCTGTCCACAGAGACAGGAAGGCTCATCAATTATCTTTTAAACAAACATGGCTGATATTAAGTCATCCCCGAAAATGAAAACCATGATGGACATGGCCGGATGAAAACCATGACGGACATGGCCGGATGAAAACCATGACGGATATGGCCGGATGGGGACTTCGTCAAATGAAAACCATGATCTCTTTTTACGGTAAAGAATCATGGTAATGTCCTTGGTCAGGATATCTGTATTCACCCTCCGGCCAGGGGGCCATGGAGGATGAGAACGGCATCGCTTTCAATGGGAGTATCCAGGGATATTTTTTTGTTGTCCTGAAAGATCATGGGTACCAGCAATGGATTTATACGCTGATCCATGAGAACCTGTCGGACAGTTGTGCCGTTTTCCACCTCCATGGGCCAGGTCTCCTTGTGGGCAATTCCCGCATCCTGGAGAATGCTCAAAAGGCTTTGTGAAAGTTTCAGGGTGATTCCATTATACTGTTTGTTATGGATTTCTTTCATAAAAACGTCCCAGGGAAATCCCTTGATCTCATTAGAGTTGAGGGGTAGTTGATTTTATCAGGTTGAACTTTTTCAGGGTTTCATTGGTGGGGATCCCGTTGCTGTCCCAGCCCCGGGCCTGGTAATAGGCATCCAGCATCTCTTCGATTACGGGAAAAGGCATGCAATGCCCCTTGTTTGGGCCGCTGGGGATGGATTCCTCGTAAAAACGGGGGGGTGGATAGTCGTATTGTCTTCCAAAATCCGGGATCTCCCGTTTGTTGAACATCCGGTTAAGGTTCCATATCTTTTCCGACAGGTTTAGAAGCTCCCTGTTGAAATCCAGTTTTTTTCCCGTGGCATGGTAGTACAGGTCTTCGTAATAGCTGGTTTCCAGACCGATCTCCATGTACTGGAGCCGGCAGGTGCCAAGGATATCAAAGGCGGGCCGTAGATGCTGGGATTTGAGTACCAGGGGCACCACGTTTTTGTGGTCGGCCTTTGGTATGGTATCAAAGCTTGCTCCACCTGAGATGAGGTCATGTACATTGGCATCCTTGTTGCCGCCCACGGCATTGGCCACATCGGACCCCAGAACCCAGCATCGGCTGTGGTGGGCTCCCACATCAGCGGTCATGTAACCCAGCATCATACCTGGTGCGTTCCTTGACTCATATCCGGTCCACTCCAGGCCCTTGACGTGGATGGCAAATTTTGAACTATCCTTTCCTATCTTTTGGGCAGCTTTGAAAACTCCCTCGGCAAGCAGATCTCCTATGCCCTCCCGACGGGCAATGCATTCCAGGATATGAACCATGGAGGCCAGATCCCCCCATTTCACATCCATACCCATCTCCTCTTCGGAGATCAGTCCCTTTTCATAGCATTCCAGGGCAAAGGATACCACTGCCCCGGCAGAGCAGGTGTCAAGGCCCAGCTCATCGCATACCCAGTTGGCATGGGCTACTGCATGGATATCCGAAAGTTCACAGTTGCTTCCGAGAAGGGCCAGGGTTTCGTACTCGGGGCCCTCCACATATACCTTGCCCATTTCAGTTTTGGCAACACCGTATTTACCGCAGGGAATGGGGCAGGAAAAACAACCCTTGTCAGTTATTTTCAATTGGTCCAGGATGGCTTTTCCATTGATTTTGTCGGCATAATCGCAGTGGGATGTGGCAAAATTTCGGGTGGGAAGGGCTCCCACATCATTGCACCAGTTGGTTATGCCGGCTGTACCTTCGGGGGTCCAGCCCTTGAAGCCAGGTTTTTCCCGGCAGGCAGCATAGGTCTCTTTACCTTTTTTCAAAAGCCCTTTGGGATCAAAGACCGGTATATCTTTTGTGCCCCGCACCGCAATGGCCTTGATTTTTTTTGAGCCAAGGACGGCACCGATGCCTGTGCGTCCGGCCTGGCGTCCAAAATCATGGGATATGCAGGCAAAATTAACCAGACGCTCTCCTGCCTGGCCAATGGTGAGAATCTGAAAATCCTGACCCAGATCGTGTTTCAGGGCATCTTCCACATCGGTGGAGCCCCGGCCCCATAAATGGAGAGCCGGACGTATCTCAACGGTGTCGTTGTCTATGAATATATAGGAAGGTTCAGCGGCAGAACCCTTGAGGATGGTAACATCATAACCTGCATATTTCATGGTCACACCGAAATGTCCCCCCATGTTGCTGTCTCCGTATCCCCCGGTGGCCGGTGATTTGGCAGCGAAATGGGTTTTCCCCGCAGCAGGAACAAAGAGGCCGCTTAAGGGACCCATGGCGATGATGAAACGATTTTCCGGATCCAGCGGGTGGACCCCGGGCGGATTTTCATCGTACAAAATTTTAGAGGTGAATCCCCGCCCCCCGATGAATTCATCCACCCATTCCTGTTTCAAGGGCTCCTTTTCAATGGTGCCGGTACTAAGGTCTATTCTGAGGGTATTGCCTGCATATCCGTATAACATGATTCTGTTCCTTTCTTCTTACTCATTCTTCCATATGAACGGCCATGCCCTGGCGGGGCACAACGAATAGAGTCTTCCGTGTTTTTTTCAGTTGAAAGCCAGTGCATCCCTGGGACACACTTCAACGCACTGACGGCAGTTGATGCATTTATAGGGCATGCCCGTGTCATCCACCTTTACCAGATTTTTGGGGCATGCAGGTACACAGAGCAGGCATTGGTCACATTTTTTCTTGTCAATGCGATAGGTACCCTTGATTAGAACTATGGCTTCCCGGGGGCAGGCATTTGCACACTCTCCGCACTGGTCGCATATCTCCACAAAATATTTCCCTGGTTCGGGAAAAAGGGCTGATACATGCAGCATGGCCTTTGAGGGATTTATGATTTTCAGGTTCTGCAATGAACAGACCAGTTCACAGGCTTTGCAACCGGAACAGGTCTCCTGGTTGAATGATAGTGTCATCCTGGACTCCTTAAAAATCTTTGAGCATATCCATTCCCAGGGGCAGCCACAGGGGGCTGCCCCTACAGTATGATTACCAATTTCATTTCCCAAGGGCAGCCACAGGGGGCTGCCTCTACAGTATGATTACCAATTTCATTATCTGGAAAACTATAAATCAATTCCCAAAACTTTGTACAGCAGAATGTTTTTTCCTGTCTGGAATGATTCTTTGATTTTTTGCTCTTTTTGATGTACAAAAGGCCATCATCAAGACGGAAAAATTCAGATATCGTCCAACGTCAAACGAAGATATTCCATTTGAAGGAAAAATTCAGATATCGTCCAACGTCAAACGAAGATATTCCATTTGAAGGAAAAATTCAGATATCTTCCAACGTCAAACGGAGATATTCCATTTGAAGGAAAAAAACCAAAAGAGACAGCCGGAGACAATAATAACGAGCCATGTCAATTCAGACTTCGACTCATTGGCATCCATGCTTGCTGCCCAGAAACTCTATCCCGAAGCTGTTATAATATTTCCAGGCTCCCAGGAGAAAAATGTCAGGGATTTTTTTGTCAGTACAATGAGTTATATGTTCAATATGGTCATACCAGAGAATATTGATTTTGAAAAGGTCCGGAAACTTGTTCTTGTTGACACCCGTCAGAAAAAAAGAGTGCCTGCTGTTGCCGCCCTTTTGGACAGAGATGATCTGGAGATTCACATATATGATCACCACCCATTCCAGGATGGTGATCTCAAGGGAGATGTGGAAGAGTGCATACCCACCGGAGCCGCCATAACCATCCTTACACGGCTGCTCAGGGAGAAGGGGATTCCCATAGCTCCGGAGGAGGCCACCATCATGGCCATGGGTATATATGAGGACACAGGCTCCTTTACCTATACATCCACAACCGAAGCCGATTTTAAGGAAGCGGCCTTTCTGATCTCATGCGGAGCCAGTATAGCCGACATTTCCGATCTCCTTGTCAAGGAGATACGCTCGGATCAGATTATATGGCTCAATGCCCTTCTCAACGAGATAAACTGCCACAAAATCAATGGATACGATATCCATATATCCACCATATCCTCCCCGGCCTATATTCCAGATCTTGCATCAATTGTGCAGAAGCTCATGAAAATAGAAGAGATGGATGTCTTTTTTGCAGTGGCTCTTATGGAAAACAAGATTCATATAGTTGCCAGAAGTCGTATAAAAGAGGCTGATGTGGGCCAGATATTATCCCTTATGAACGGAGGAGGACACCCCAGTGCCGCGTCCGCAAAGATAAGTGACAGCACCCTTGCCCAGGTTGAACATGAACTCCTTGATATAATATATAAAAAAGTTCATGGACGGGATGTTGTAAGGGAGATCATGTCCTCTCCCCCCATAGTTGTGGATTCCATGCTCCCCTGCCGCAGGGCCGGCCGTATCCTGACCCGTTACAATATCAATGCGGTTCTTGTTTCCCGGGGCGGCCGGCACTGCCATGGAGAGGATAAAGATAGTGCAAAAGGTGACCCAGAGAGGGTGGTGGGATTCATCACACGTCAGATCATAGACAAGACACTTTATCACAAATTAGATGATCTGCCGGTACATGAGTACATGAATACCGATTTTGAGGTTATCTCCACCGAGGCCGGCATCCCGGAGATCCAGAGTAAAATTATTGAGGGAAAACAGAGAATTCTGCCGGTTGTTAATGGCCATGAGGTGATTGGAGTCATCACCCGTACCGATATCCTAAATTTTATCTTCCCTGGCAGCAAAAAAGGTACGGAGCAGGAAAAGGCCGGGGAAAATTCCATGCGTCATGCAAAAACAAGAAATATCCTCTCCTTTATGAAGGAGCGTCTTAAACCGGAAATTATTTATCTTTTGAGGGACATCGGCCTGGCCGGAGACAGGATGGGGCTGAATGTTTTTGTGGTGGGCGGGTTTGTGCGTGATCTTATGCTTTATCGGAAAAGCGACGACATCGACATTGTGGTGGAAGGTGACGGCACTGCCTTTGCAGGATATCTTGCGGACATTAAAAAAGGCAGATGCAACACCCATCCTGAATTCGGCACCGCAGTGGTGATTCTTCCTTCGGGATTCAAGATAGACGTGGCCTCTGCAAGGCTTGAATATTACAAGTCTCCGGCCGCCCTGCCCACAGTGGAGATGAGTTCCATAAAACTTGATCTGGTCCGCCGGGATTTTACCATAAATACCCTTGCCATAAGACTCAACAGTGACGAGTTCGGAACCCTCATTGACTTTTTCGGGGGACAGAGGGATATCAAGGACAAGACCATTAGAATAATTCACAATGTAAGTTTTGTGGAAGATCCCACAAGGGTCTTCAGGGCCATTAAATTTGCCAATAGGTTTGATTTTACCATTGGAAAATTGACTGCAAATCTTATCCGCAATGCCATCAAAATAGATTTTTTCAAACGTTTAAGCGGACGCCGGGTATTTTCAGAACTAAAACAGATACTTGAAGAGGAGAACCCCATATCAGCCATTGCACTTTTAAACGAGTATAAACTGGACAAGGTTATCCATCCGGAACTGATCTTTGATAAAAATATTACCTCAATGATGGAATCCGTCAAAAGGGCCCTGGCATGGCATGATCTTCTCTATCTTGATGTCGATTATCTTCGATGGGCTGTCTATTTTATGGTTCTCATCAAAAACTGTCCGGTGAAAGCTGCCGAAGATATTTGTATGAAATTCAGACTTCCTCCCAAACAGAAAAACATTGTGCTGAAGGATCGTCTCCGGGCCGATGACCGTCTCTATCTCCTTGAGAAAAACATGCCCTGTAAAAACAGCACCCTTCACAATTTACTCTCCATATTCAAAACCGAACATATACTCTACATGATGGCAACGGCAAGGCACGAAGAGGTTAGAAAGGCCATATCGTTTTTTTATACCCATCTCAAGGATATTTCACTTCTGATAAGGGGAAAGGATCTCATGGAGATGGGCATTGAGCCGGGGCCGGTTTACCGGGATATAATGCACCAGGTACTTGGGGCAAAACTTGACGGCCTTATTCAAACCCGGGAGGATGAAGTTGACCATGTGAAAAAAATTCAAAAAAAGGCCATTTACAGTTCTTCCGAGATGAATTGATACCACACAATAATATAGTTTTCCAGATAATGAAATTGGCAAGCATACTGTAGGGGCAGTCCCTTGCGGCTGCCCTTAAAAATGGATTTGCTGAAATATTATTCTGGAAGTCTATATAAGGCAGGAGAGTGTCAGGAGTCAGTAACCAAAAACCTGATTTCTAAATAATAGGTCAAGGAACATGAAAGCTGAATTTACAGCTATCGTAAAAAAAGATGGTGACTGGTGGATAGGCTGGGTTGAGGAAATACCTGGTGCTAATGCTCAAGAAAAAACAAAAGAAGAATTGTTAGCAAGCCTAAGAGAAGCTGCTATTGATATTTTAGAATTAAGGGCAGAAGAGTCTCGCTTGGGAGAGGGTCACCTCAGATTGAATCTGCTTTTCATTGATTCATTTTTACGCATTCTTAAATTGAAGGCATGAACATGTTTTTCGGCAATCCTGGATGCCTCTTCACCGTCATGGTTTTTTATGGCCTCTATAAGCGAGGTGATATCTTCCAGATTTTCATAAAGGCGTTTACTCGAAAAATCAAGGTATTGATCATAATAGTTTCTGATATTGTCATGAACCACCTGGGCAGAGTAACGGTAAAGGGCATTACCGGCAATCTTTGCTATCTCTTTGTGGATGGCTTCATCCACATCAAGAAAATCCTCCCACCCCTTTCTCCCCTGTTTCGCAAGGGAACACGCCTTTGCCAAAAGGGTTTCCAGTCCTTGAATATCTTCTTCCGAAGCCCTGTCTGCGGCAAGGGAGGCAATCCTGCTCTCCATACCTTCACGGAACTCACCAATATCATAAAGGGAGAGTTTTCCGGAACGGAGCATCAAGGCAAGGGTTTCCGTCAACTGTTCGGTTCCTGCCTCCCTAACCAGTGATCCTCCACCTGTGCCGAGCCGGATTTCAATAAGACCTTTCTGTTCAAGTACCCTCAGAGCCTCACGCAATGTACCACGGCTGACATTGAAGGTCTCCTGAAGTTCCCGCTCCGGAGGCAGCTTGTCGCCGGGAGTCAATCTCCCCTCAAGAATGGCATCTTGTAATTAACGAGTAAACACTGTTTTTTTGAATTACCATGAGTGATTATATATAAAAAATGGTTTTGTCAAGATAATATTTATTCAACAATAAATATTTTTTAGGTATTGTTAACACCCCCAC
>JADGBO010000166.1 GCA_015231465.1 Desulfamplus sp. | reverse complement strand
CCGGGACTTTCATTGTTCGTTGTGCCCGCCGGGGCATGGCTGTTATACGGTAAAAGCCTGAAGCATTAAACCGTCATTGTCAAAAGCTTATATCCCCTAATTAGAAAATAAATCATTGTGTAATCTGAACAGGAATCCCATGGAAAAAGAGTATTTAAACCAGGAGCGTGAACAAATTATTGATTTTGGTCTGAAAATGCTTTCAGCCGGTCTTACAACAGGTTCCGGCGGCAATTTGAGCTGTTTCAACAGAGACCTGGGATTGATTGCCATAACTCCAAGCGGTGTCGAGTATCCTGATCTGACACCAGATGGGATTATTGTCATGACACCGGACGGGGCTCTCTGCCAGGGAGAGGGCACTCCTTCCAGTGAGACCGGGTTTCACCTTGCCCTATACCATGCCCGTCCGGATGTCAATGCAGTGGTCCACACCCATTCGCCATATGCAACGACCTTTGCCTGCCTTGGCAGGGAGATTCCTCCGGTTCATTACCTTGTTGCCTGTGCCGGAAAAAAAGTTTCCGTTGCTCCCTATGCCATATTCGGAAGCATGGAACTGGCCGAAAGTATTGTCTCTACCCTTGGAGATGACAATGCCGTCCTTATGGCCAACCACGGCCTTGTGGCAGTGGGTGAAACCCTCTCCAGGGCCTTTGACACTGCGGGTGAGATAGAGTTGGTGGCAAGGATATATTACCAGTCCCTATGTATAGGAACTCCTGTCACTCTTTCCGACCATCAGATGGATAATGTCATGGAGAAGTTTAAAACCTATAGACTTCCACAATAATATTTCAGCAAATTCATTCTTAAGGGCAGCCGCAAGGGATTATATTTAAGCAAATTCATTCTTAAGGGCAGCCGCAAGGGATTGCCCATACAGTATTGTTGCCAATTTCATTATCTGGAAAACTATATTTACGCCGACAAGAATATAACCGTGAAGAATATAGCCATGAAGAATATAGCCATGAAGAATATAGCCATGAAGAATGCAAGACACTCTGATTTATTAATTCAGGATATATACAGCGGCCTTGTGGAAGGACTCTCACACTTCTCCCACAACAGCAGGGCTGCCCTGGTGTATGCCCGAAATCCCGGGGATGAACTGCATATATATGATCCCCAGAAGCTTATGAATGGCCATGAACCCAAGTTGAAGGAACTCTATTTTGAGGATGACTCCTGGCGGCAGCATTTGATACAACAGTTGACAGTGCAGCCCAGGGATCACTATATCACCTTCAATAATCTCCAACTGGCCGGTCTGATCTCCTTTGGGGGAAGCTCAAGATCGTTTTTTTACCAGATGTGGTTTACGGACCACCATCCTGACATCTGTTCCATCTATCCCACGGAGCGGTGGCTCGAACATGCCGGATGGCTTACTGCCCAGGATTTTGCAGTGGAAAACCCGGCCGCGGGTACATCAGGGCATGTTCTCCAGAATTATTCCTTTCGTGCGGTTAATGATCATGTCGTTGATGTGAGAAATGAGATACTAGGTCTTGATACAGGAATGCTTATTCCCCCGGTTCTTGATACAATTTTGAAATTGTCCAAGACCCGGGAAGAGGGATATTGGCCCAGGGGACGATTGATCTTTGTGGATCCCCAATTTATGGATCAGTTGAGTTTTACGGCAAAAATCCAGGGACATGAACGTCCGTCCATAGGTAATGTAAAGCATGTCCGAAAGCTCCTTCTCGGGGTGGAGTATTCCGACAGAAAACTTGTATCCGACGGAAGGGCGATAATCGGCATATCCCGTTCTCCTGTTCCGGATTATGCCGTATCAGCCTTTTTCAAGGGAGATCATGGTTTTGTGGAGATCCGTGGAAGTGCGATATGCAGCTTTTTTGACGGAAATTTTCACTCCACCATAAGGAGGGCCAAGCTGGTGGAGCTGGAAGAGCTTCTTCTTGATACGGATATGTCACATGAGCAGTCCATGGAACTTTTCAGGGTGGCTGCCGAGCTTGTTCACAGTGCCGAAGACAGGAGACATGGATGTACCCTGGTTCTTGATCTAAATGCGGACCCTGTTCCCCTTTCCGGGCATGTACTTGATCCCGCCCTTGATCTTAAAAATCCTGAATTTTTTGATCTCGCCGCATCTTTGATAAAAATTGATGGAGCCCTTCACATCATGTCCAACGCCTCTCTGAGGGGATTTGCCTGTCTCCTTGACGGCAAGACCATAACAGGAGAGAACAGGGCAAGGGGTGCCAGGTACAACTCTGCATTGCGATTCACTGCCGAACACCGAAATGTTATTGTGGTTGTGGTCTCCTCGGACAGGCCTGTATCAATTATCCAGCATGGCATTGAACTCAATGCAAGTTGTGAATGGGTTCCGCCGCCTGGTTATACTTACAGATCCCAGAAACTTCAAGATTATCTCGGGTTTTGATTTGAAGATTATCCCGGGTTTTGATTTGAAGATTATCCCGGGTTTTGATTTGAAGATTATCCCGGATTTTGATTTGAAGATTATCCCGGGTTTTTATTACTTTTGAAAAAGACTTGTCTTGGGGTGTCTAAAAACCAATTTGATGCACAAATCGTGATTATGTAGAGACGCAATGCATTGCGTCTCTACCGTTCGGTTATTTTTGCCATTGGCAAGAGGTCAAAAAATGAACAATAAAAAAACGGCAAATTTAGACACACCAGACTTGTCTGGTTATTGTGTTCATTGAAGATGGAGATATGAAGCTCATGGGTTTATTTGACTTTTTTTCCGGTAAAAAACCGGAGGAGTTTGAAAAAAAGGGTGATGATTTTTATGCCCGTCAGTCATTCGGGTATGCCAAAATAGAATATGAAAAGGCCAGGGATCGTCACCTGAAAAAGCCGTCGGATGATCCGGAGTTCGGGATTAGGATCCACGGCAAAATTGAGGGTGCATGCAATGGACTTGCCCGGGCACATAAAGATAAGGCCATTGAATATATCGGGGTTGACTGCATGGGCGATGCCCTGGAATTAATTGATCTTGCCCTTGAATTGGCCAGGGATAAGGGGCTCAGGGAAGAGATTATGGGTTTAAAAAGTTCCGTAAATTCAGAAGGGGATAAAGGCATTGTAAAGCCCGAAGAAGGCGATGCTGATCTGCATTCATCAGGGGATAAAAGCATGGTAAAGCCCCAGGAAGGCGATGCTGATCTGTATTCATCAGGGGATAAAAGCATGGTAAAGCTCCAGGAAGGCGATGCTGATCTGCATTCATCAGCGGATACAAATATTATAGGTACAGAAAAAGGGAAGGCCACTTTATCTTCAGGGGCAGGAACATCTCCATGGGATATTGAAGAGATTTTTTTCGCCCTATGCAGTGCTGCAGACGAAGATATTATGGATGAGTATTACAGCTATGGAGAGCATTTCATTGAAGGATACGTTGACCTGAACCAGGGAAACTTCAATAATGCCCGGGAGCTTCTTTTAAAAGCCCTTGGTGAGAACAGGGAGCGTGTCACCCATATCCAGGCCGAGCTTGCCCTGTGCTGCCTCAATCTTGGGGAGTATGATGGGTGCCGGACATATTGCCGGGAATATATGAACAATTTTCCGGCTTCATACAGGGGATGGCGAATCATGTGTGAAAGTTTCTGGGCTGAAGGAGATTTTGCCGAGGCCCATGCTTTCCTTGACAGCCTTGACAGCATTGACAGCATTGGACCCAACCAGGAACCCGATGCTTCTCCCGTGCTTCCGGACACATCTCTTAACCGCCCTCTTAACCGCCGGGACGCACCTCTTATGCTCCAGGAAGCATATGTTCTCCTGCGGGGGGAGACCTTTTATCTTGCCGGGGAGTATGACAGGGCAAAGGAACTCTATCTTGGAAGTAATCCTGGAAGGGGATCCGAGCATTACGAACATATAATGCGTGCATTGGCCAAGACCCTCCAGGCAGCAGGGGAGTACAAAGAGGCAATGGATGTTTACACGAGACTGGTCCAGGGGTGCATGGGATGCGGTCAAAGGCCCGATTTTGTATTGAGACAGGGGCTTGCCGAGTCAAGTTTTGCCGCCGGTGTGAGAACCCCGGCACTTGTGGAGCTGTTTCTCGGTCTGGTGCAGGAGGCCCGGCCCGGCCCGGGGAGCCTTTATTATGAACGGGTCGGCCAAATATATGAAGCCCTGGGGGACCAGGATGAGGCCCAAAGATTCATGGCAATGGCCCGTCGGACCCGGGAGTCCCTGGAACATGACGCTAACGGGGTCATGTGATGCTTCTCAAGAAACGAAGCAGGGTTAAAAATGCATGGAAACTTATCATTCCGGCGGAATTTTCGTCCGAGTCCTATGTGATAAGGACTTCTCCGGTGGTTCTTGGATGTTCCGGCCACTGCGATATAGTTATAAAAGACCCTTCGGTGGCTGAATCCCATATTCAGTTTGTCCTTGTCAGCCAGGGTAAATTCCTTGAAATATACAGCCTTGCCGGAGATTCCGGGGAGGGGCCCAGGACCATGCTGGATGGAGGGGCCGTTGAAAAGACAAGGATAAAGGCAGTTGGCGACAAGTTTTTCACACTAAAGGCTGGCAATGTCCATTTAAGACTTATGTACGCCCCGGTCCGGGATTCATCATCTGTCCCGTCCGGAAGGGCTGCCCCAAGGGTGCCCCAGGTGCAGTGGTTCTTTCTCCATGGAGGAGTTGAGTACGGCCCCATGACGGAAAGTGCCCTGGCAAGGGCCTTTGCCCGGAAGGAGCTGCTACCCCTTGATGATGTATGGCATTCAGGTCTTGACCGCCCCATGAGGGCCTATGAAATGCCGGCTCTTCTCCATGACGGATCCAGGCTCTCCAAAAAAAAGGCTGAACCCTGGGGAAAACTTCGGTGTCCCTGCTGCTGGCACAATTTTTTAATTGAAGATGTCATGTATATATCCCGTCACCCGGATCTGACAGGTGATCCGGTTCTCGGCAGCGAGGAGCCTCTCCGGTTTCTGCCCAGGGATTTAAAGCCGGTGAGAAGGGCCCTGGACAGCCGAGGGGAGGTCTGCTCCGAGATGGCCTGTCCCCGTTGCCATCTTCGTATTCCTACCCCGTTTATTGATACGGTTCCGCTTTTCCTCTCCATCATAGGCATACCTGGATCTGGAAAATCCTATTACCTTGCAAGTGCCACCTGGAGGCTCAGGAAAATCCTGCCCCGTTACTTCAACATCTCCTTTGAAGACATCGACAACATGACCAACCAATGGCTCAACGCCTATGAGGAGGCTCTCTTTTTTGCCCGGGACCGGGACGAGTACCATGTCATAGAGAAGACCCAGATTGAGGCATCCGGGCTCTCCCGCCAGGTAAAGATCAATAACATTACCATGCTGCTGCCCCAGCCCGCCATTTTCACCCTGGTGTCAAAGTCCCATGGTGGAAATGATGGAGACACTCCGATGCCTTCCGGAAATATGCCTCTTCCGGTTCGCACCCTTGCTGTATATGACAATGCCGGAGAGCATTTTCAGACTGGCCAGGATGTCATTGAGAAGCCTGGAACCCTGCACATGCTCCATGCCCACGGTTTTATTTTTCTCTTTGATCCCACAGCAGATCCCAGGTTCGGTTCCGTCATTGACCAGGGGGGCAGGGACGGTATTGCGGCCACGGTTTACCAGCAGCAGAAAATTGTCATTGAAACCATGGACAGGGTCAGAAAATATACAGGTCTCAATGTGACGGATAAGGTAAAAAAGCCTGTTGTGGCAGGTCTTTCCAAGTTTGATCTTCTCCAGGGCTATTTTGCCGGGAAGGGTATCAAATGGAGTGATCCTCCCATCAAATGGATAAAAAGAGGAGAGGCCGCAGCCCTGGATATGAGTCTTGTCCGTATGGTCTCGGATCATATAAGGGAGTTCTTTTATGAACTCTCTCCGGAATATGTCAACACCATTGAATCCTTTGCCCATGAAGTGGTATATCTTCCGGTGAGTGCCATTGGTCATCAGCCCGGCACAAGGGGTGTCAACACCGGAGATGTAAATCCTTTATGGGTTGAGGTTCCTTTTTTATATATTCTTTCAAGGCATGGCCACATAAGGTCCGCGGGGCAGGATATTTCAAACCGTGGCCGGTCAATGTCCGCGGGGCAGGATATTTTAAACCGTGGACAGTCAATGTCGGCGGGGCAGGATATTTCAAGCCATGACCGGAAAGCTTCCCCGGGCCAATCTCTTTTAAACCATGGGGAGATAGGGTCCGGGAAGATGTTAAACCATGGGGACATAGAGTCCGGGAAGAGGTGATTTCTTGATTTACGAAATGATATACACCTCATACCCCAGGGGATTGAAAATGGGAACATCTGGTTTCACCACGGTGGCCCATACCGAGGGGATGCCGGTCAGGTACATAGCCCTTTGTGAATCCTTGAGCGGATATACATATATCTATCCTCTGGGGCATCCCAAGTACCATTTAAATCCTGTATGTTACAGCCATCACAGGGTTGATGTGAACGGCACTATCCTTTCCGTGATTTCCAGTGTCATGCCCTGCGGCAGGGATTACACCGGACGGGAAAACAAAATTGCCCACCATGTTGTACTGGAGAGCAGAGATATGGTTCCATGCGGTCCTGCCTGGGCAATGATGCACGGCTCTTTTTTCATGGAAAATTGGAATCAGCCCCCCTCCCTTCTTGCCCCGGGCAGGATCAAGCTGCCTGGAACAGATGTTATGAAGGAGAGCCATTATGCCGGAACATGGAATGATGAATTCGGAGATGCCGGCACAGCCGGGGTACTTGCCCGCTGGGCCCTTGAACAGCCGGGAATACCTTCATTTAAATTGTACGACCCTGAAAAAACATCATCCATCCTTGCCCTGGCCGTTGAGTCAATGGTCCTTCTCCCCCCTGAAAAGCGTTGGACTACAACCTTCAGCACCTGTTTTTTCTCAAAGCCCATGGATTCGGATTGTCTATGGCGTTTCTGTCCGGTGATTTCCCGTCCGGGGGCCAGGCCCTGGCATGGAGAGTGGGTAATCTCTCCATGGAAAATATTGCGTCTCTACTCCAGACAAGAAGTGTAAACTACTTTAATCTGATATGAAGGATGCCGATTTTTAGATGATTTTCTGTAGACTTCCAGAAAAATATTTAGGATCCTTCATAATCAATCAAAGGCACCGGTGATGGTCTGTTCCTGATCGTCGCCATTCAGGATAATCGAACCCGTGCCTTTGGTGAATGAATTTTACCGCATCGATGTCTCCATCCGGTATGTTGACATGATGCGGCAATTTGTAAAGGATCTCGATTTGAATGCCCTTTTTGCAGGATTAATCCGTCATGGGTACGGTATATATCACCTGCCTGGCTGTCAGGGTGATCAGCTCCAGATCATCGAGACCGTCGCCGTTGAAATCGGCGATGCGCCAGGCCACGCCCCTGTCGTTTTGCGATGACCAGAACGTTCGATCGGTGTTATCCAGTGACGTGACCCTGAAGTCCGGTTTGAATCGATACCCACCCATAATCGTAATCACACCGGTGTTGCGATTGATCATGAAATTCACCTTGTAATTGACCAGGTAGCGTGTCAGGGTCGACAGCGCGTAAACGGCCGGTGCAATCTCCTGGGTGGTCTGATCCTTCAGGGTAATGGTCATGCCGTAATCGACGGCTGCCGGGTCTTCGCCCTGAACCGTCAGGCTCACCTTATCTTCTGTCTGGTCGGCCAGTGCATCCACCGGCACCATTTGAGAGAAATCGGTGATGGCGCGGGACCCGGTTTGGGTTGTTCCATCCAGGCTTTCCGGCGTCGGCC
>JADGBO010000165.1 GCA_015231465.1 Desulfamplus sp. | reverse complement strand
GATTGTACCAGGCATCGGCATTGTCGGGCACCTCCATTATCAAATCAATGATCTGCTGCATCCTGGCAGTCATGGGTACCCCTGCCTTTATAGAATTTATTAATTCATCATCCTTTTCAGAAGCACTGTCCATTATACCGGAAGGGTCATCCATACCTTCGGAAGCACTGTCCATAAGGCCGGAAGGGTCATCCATACCTTCGGAAGCACTGTCCATAATGCCGGAAGGGTCATCCATACCTTCGGAAGCACTGTCCATAATGCCGGAAGGGTCATCATCCGTCTTAACCTCTACGGCTTCATGAGTATCGGCATGGATTGCAGGGCTATCTGCAGAACCATCGACCTTGCCCCCATCCTTGCCGTCACTGCAGGCAAAAAATAACACAATTGAAAACAAAACTATTACTCTTACCATTGTATCTCCTTTCATAAAAAATCGGCAAGGAACCCCCATAGTCAGAGACCCTTTGATGTGGAGTAGTCATCAAGACCCTGGCGAAGAAAAGCATTTACATCGGATATGCGGGCAAGGGCATCATCGGCCTCCTTGTAGGGATAGTAACTTGCGTTGTGTGAATCAATTTATACCTATTAATTATTCAAAATGTCAACAAAAAAATTCCCTAAAACATTAATCATTATTTGGTGACCTTCAAGCTCTTGATTTTATCAACTTCAACTCCCAAAGAGAACTCATAAGATGCTCGAGTAAGGGTCATTTATTTTGGCCATTGACACAAATTATATTTTTGTCATAAGTTTAAGACAACCTGATAGTAAATATCCGAAAGAATCAACCCACATTTAACAGCTTCAATGGCAAAGGTTTTGTCCATACCTTCATATGAGGTGTAAATCCATTGCCCCTTATCGCTTCTGACATATTTCTCCACAAGAGGGTAATACTGAGAAACAAGTATATACTCTTGCAATGACGGTATGAGCTGATAATGCTGAAATTTAGCTCCTCTGTCATACGCCTCTGTAGAGTTGGAAAGCACTTCAATAATTACTATAGGATTCAAAAGGGTTTCCATTCCACTTTCTTTTTCGAGCTTAATATCACCACATACGACAACAATATCTGGATACGTATATTTTTCTATCTTTTGAACTTTAACTCGTAAATCATTTATAAATGGTCTGCAAGGAGATTGTTTTAATTGTCTTTTTAATTCACTAAATATATTTCCGCTGATTTGATTATGATTAAGACTTGCACCTACCATTGCAAATATTTCCCCATCAAAATATTCATGTTTAAATTCGGAGGTTCTTTCAAAATCAAGATATTCCTCTGGTGTTATTTTTTCATCTCTTTGCGATTGTGCCGTCATAATTCACTCCGATTTATGCAATTTTTGTTATTTAAAGCCTCGTTAAATTGATCTTGATTTTTTTCCGGCAACACTGGCATGCAGATGAAACCAAGTGGCAGGTGTTCGTTGAAGTTGAGGGAAAATAAGGGTACCTATGGATATTTTTATGATTTGTTTTGCATTAAAACACGATATATTGTGTTTTAATACGTGGTTCACCGAATATTTACGTGTAAACTGGCAAATGAAGGATGCCAAATTATTCAATGAATATATCCATTATTGGGCATTTGATGGACTATTGTTATGCGAATTATACCATCATAATTTTTTTCAAGCTGCTTTTCAAGGCTGTGTCTCGCTGCCACAAGAGTCTGAATGGACTGTTCACTGGAGCTGACCAGCTTTACCTGAAGGCAGTCCGGCTGCCTTATAAGATGAATAGCCGCATCCTTTAAAATGCTCTCCTTTATCTTTATGAACACCCCATTTTCATCACCCTTTTCCATATATCTTTTATCCGATACCAGTATATGCTCGGCAACATCCCTGGCAAGATCATTTTCATCAAGATCGTCCCCACCATAGCTCTTCTCCCCCATATTTTCATGAAAACACCTTTGATGATCAATACAGGCAGGGGAATCCTTTTCCATGGCAACTCTTTTGAGACCCTTTGAAACCTGCTCCATCTGGCTGGAAAAAAGGGAGGATAAATTTTCACCACCATCCTTTTCCTTTAACATGGCACCCATTGCATGGACATCGGCATGATCGGGAATCATGTCATTATGATGCGGGCCATCTTTTGCTGACTGGAAATCCACATTTTTGGAAGAATCAATCATTTAACCTCACTTTGCTTCGGCAGAAAGAATAAATCATCCATCACCTCTCTCTTGACAGGAGCATCGGTTTGCTTAATATGAAAATAGATACATTATTTCGATAATCGAGAGTATTTGGACTCCGGCCATGAAGGTTTACAGCTAACATGGAAAGTGGTCGGACTCCGGCCATGAAGGTTTACAACTAAAAAATCTCTTCACAATGGAAAAAGCTCTTCCGGTCGCCTGAAATCCTCAAGTTCCAGCTCTTCTGCCCTTTGGGCCTCAAGCTTTTCCACCTCAAGCCATCGCTCCTTGTGGGTCTCTATCTTTATGGTGCCTTTCTGGGCCGCGAGAAGATCTGCTTTTGCACCCACAAGGGCATCCTCGCACTCCCGAAGCTGATGTTTTGCCTTTAAAATATCTTCGAGATAACTACTCTCCCTTGCCCGCAGGGCAAGGAGGCCGATCTTGAAATCCTCAATGTCCTCAAGTGTCATGCTGGTCTCCATGATCCGGTCATACCTTGCCTCCTCCTCCCGGGCAAGCCACACAAGAAAGGCTTCATGGCGTTCAACGGCCTTTTTTACACCACGCCTTGCCTCAACCAGCCTCTTCTCACAGACCTGTAGAGCCCGCATGGCCTTGTCCTGGCGAAATATGCGGAGCCGCAAAAGGGGGCCCAGGGGATAGGCATTCACGAGACAACCCGCTTCAAGGCTTCAAGGGTATCATCAAATGTGGAGTAGTCATCAAGACCCTGGCGAAGAAATGCATTGACATCGGATATACGGGCAAGGGCATCATCAGCCTCCTTGTCAGCACCCTTTTCATACTCTCCAATCTGGACAAGTATCTCCAGTTCACTGTATTTGGCCAGTACCTTTCTCAACTTCTGGGCAGCTTCCTTGTGGGCGGCATCCACAATATTGTTCATCACACGGCTCACCGATGCCTGGACATCAATGGCCGGATAGTGGTTGGCAGCGGCAAGTTTACGGGAGAGTACAATGTGGCCGTCCAGAATTGATCTGGTCTCATCCGCAATGGGCTCGGTCATGTCATCGCCCTCCACGAGAACAGTATAAAGAGCTGTTATGGAACCTTTCATGGAGTTTCCTGCACGCTCCATCAACTTGGGCAGGCTGGAAAAGACCGAGGGAGGAAAACCCCGCCTTGTGGGAGGTTCACCCGCGGCAAGGCCGATCTCCCTCAGGGCACGGCCGAAACGGGTCACCGAATCCATCATGAGAAGCACCTGTCTGCCCTGGTCACGAAAATACTCTGCAATGGCCGTGGCCACATAGGCTGCCTTGAGCCGTTCCATGGATGAGCGATCCGATGTGGAGCAGACAACCACAGCCTTTTTCATCCCCTCCTTTCCCAGATCATGCTCCAGAAACTCCTTGACCTCGCGCCCCCTTTCACCTATGAGGGCAAGAACACAGATGTCGGCCTCGGACCCTTTTATGAGGCACGACAGAAGGGTACTCTTGCCTCCTCCTGCCGCGGCAAATATGCCCATCCTCTGGCCCTCGCCACAGGTCAGGATGCCGTCGATGACCCTTAGCCCAAGGGATATGGGCTTGTCAATGATCCGCCGCTCCATGGGGTTGGGGGGATCGGCATAGACCGGATAAAATCCCTGGGGACGAAGGGGAGGCCCGCCGTCTATGGGTTCTCCGATTCCGTTCAATACCCTTCCAAGAAGATCGTCACCAACCGGTACAGAGTGAATCTCCCCCGTGGGAATAACTTCGGTTGAATGGGAAATCCCCTGGAGATCCCCCAGGGGAGTCAGAAGAGCCACCCTTTTGGCAAAACCCACAACCTCGGCCTTAAGCTCCCAGCTCTCCCAGGGATTTCTCAGAAGGCACAGCTCACCGATCTTAACCCCGGGAACCACCGCATGGATGATTGTCCCCACAACCTTCTCAACCCTTCCCCTTATCTCAATGGGCTTGATATCCCTTATGGCATCCTCAATAATGTTGACCATATACTCAAAGGCCATTTATGTCATATCTCCAATGATGTTGACCATATATTTAAATGCCGTTTAACATCATATAGACTTCCAGAAAAATATTTTAGGGCAGCCGCAAGGGACTGGGCAGCCGCAAGGGACTGGGCAGCCGCAAGGGACTGGGCAGCCGCAAGGGACTGCCCCTACAGTATGGTTGCCAATTTCATTATCTGGAAAACTATATCCTTTTTGCAATGGCCCTTTTAATGGCCTCAATCTGGGTTGTGACACTGGCATCCACCACACCAAGTTCACTTTCAATGATGCAGGCCCCCTTTGTAAGACGGCCGTCGGCGGTAATATCCAGAACGGAGATACCCGGATATGTCTGAAGAAGATTTGACACTGCTTCCTGCAGTTCCTTCAAATCTTCCGGTGAGACCCTCACAACCACCCTCTTTTCGTTCCTTGCCACTGCAAGGCCGGACCTCACAACCCTCAGGATTAGATCATGATCATCCATCTCTCCGATAACTTTTTCAAGGCACTGGATTACAAGGGAAGCAATGGATTTCTCCATGGACTCAAAATAATTCACCGTCTCCATGGCGGTATCCATTATTTTCTCAGCATGCTGAAGCCGTCCCTCCTCCAACCCATCCTCATAACCCTGTTTTTTTTGGGCCTCATATATCTCATGGGCCTGGGCAATGGTCTCCGAGGCCTTCATATGGGCCTCTTCAAGGATTCTGTTGGCTTCAATGAGATAGCCATATTCCCGCTCCTTGAGAACATGTATGCCGGCCGAGGGTACCACACGCTGATTTTTCAGGAAAAACAGGGAGTCCATTGGGGGGCGACCTCCT
The DNA here is from genome assembly GCA_015231465.1 of Desulfamplus sp. GTDB lineage: Bacteria > Desulfobacterota > Desulfobacteria > Desulfobacterales > Desulfobacteraceae > Desulfamplus. The sequence goes on along the minus strand of JADGBO010000165.1, from coordinate 2,837 downwards.
TGAGTAAAATTTTTTTCAGGCTGAACCATATTGATCTCAAATGTGAAGGGGGAACATCCCTGACATGGGAAAAATATTCGGCCAACTCGGGTATATACTGTTCAATTTTACCGATCTCGATGGATTTAAGCTTTTCGGGCCATGGAGAGATGCAGATACCGTGGGCCTTCATGGCATGGGCAATTATCATGGAACGCATGGATTCCGGAGATGGAGAATCTCCCTCGGGCCTGGGTATGCCGGGCAAGGCTCCCAGGGAAAAACGCCCCCGGCCCCGGGCATAGGAAAGTAAATCCCGGCCGATATCCCTTTCAAGTATCTCCAAATCATCCCTTCTTACATATCTGTTGATGAAAGGGGCACAAAAGGCCGTACCCCATGTCAAAAGAAGGTTTTTCAAGGTTTCGGCATCAAGCAGGGCAAGACGTCTGGACTCATCTTCAAAATCCCAAAACCCCAGGCCCCGGGGAGAAACCGGAAAGGGCCGGGTCTTGAAAAAAGGGTAAAAATCACCCAGACCCGGGTTGTCAAGGGAACTTTTCAAGGCATCCATATGAAGAGATGCATTGAATTTCATGGCAGCCCCGAGAAGCCTGGGATTTTCCCGGGCAATGGTGCGATAAAAAAGACGGCCCGGTATGACCTGATATTCATCACCCTTCAGCATCGTTGTCTTCATCTTCCTTTGCAGCGGTACGCTCCTTGTACTTCTGGAACAGAATCACTCCTGCGATGCCCAATACAAGACCCGTGCAAAAAAGTGTAAAAAGAGTCACCATAAAGGTTCTCACGGCATAGGGAGCCAGATCAACACGCAGCATCTGTCTGTATTCAGGCGGCGGCGGCATGATAATGGTGTCCGAAGCTGGAAACATGAATACATAGGTATTGTCATATTTAAGATTGGGTACGGCCTTGGCTGCAAGGTTTCTGATATGGGGAACGTACTGCTCCACAGATGTCCCTGGAAGGTATCTGATGAAAATGGAAGTACTGGCAGGGGTTATGGCCTCTGTAACAGGGTCCTGCTTCTGCATGACCACATGGGCCCTTGCGGTGAGAACTCCATCCAACTGGGCAAAGGTTCCTGCCAGCTCCTGGGAGACGGCAAACCCCAGGCGTGCGTCCTCTTCCAGGGGCGAACTCATCATGCCCTCCTTGGGAAAGGTGGAACCCAGGGTGGCAAAGGATTCCGGAGGCAGTCCCTGGCGTCTCAAAATCTCAAGGGAGCCCACCACCTGGGACTCTTCCACGGCAATGGTGAAAAGTCCCTTGCCCTGATTTTTTTTTGTGGCATAAATTCCTCTTTTCAAAAGCTCGGCCAGCATGTCGTTGGCATCCCGTTCGGAAAGATCCTGGAACAGAGGCTGCTGACAGCCTGCCAGGAAAATCAAAATGACAAATCCCAATAAAAGCCGAAATCCAGTTTTCAAATGTTCTCCTGCTCCCTATTAATTTTATAAAATAATCACTCTTACGCCACCGGGAATTCAACTGTTTTTCAATACAGTTCTCAAACCGTCATCTATCCCCTGATTCACGGAGCTGCCCCTTGCGGCCTCTATATGATGTATGCCGGCAAGAACCTGAACACGGTAGAGATCCATATGCGATAAATCATCCCTTCCAATAATGTCGGTGATCCGGCCCAGCCACTCCTCGCTGACACCCTGGGCCTTGTCCCTCCTTGCGGAAAAAAGGGTATCTCCAAGGTTTGCGGCATGAATATCTTCTCCGTTATATGGTGATGAGATTGACGAAGCCGGGTCAATAGCCCCTGGAGCTGGCAATGGAAACTCCTTCACCGTGCTATTTACCGCACTCTTTTCCAATGCCGTCATCTCAAATATTCCGGAAGTTTCAGCAGGCCCTGCCCCTTTCTGCATTAAATCTGAAAACTCTGCAACCGCGGAAGGATCAGGCGGATCCGGGGGAAGCGTCACCGGGTCAAGTGAAGCCCCATCTGGTTTTGATGCTTCGGTTCCAAAAACAGTCATGGAGTTTAATATGCTTTCCATTGTCTCCTATCTCATCCTTTAAACATGGCGTGACTTTCTTGATATATTTTCTCGGCAGACACTTCTCTACAGTGTGATTGTGACTGGCAAACAGTGTGATTGTGACTGGCAAAGATACATGTATTAAAAATATTGGGAAATCAGTATTTCAGCAAGTCTCTTTGCTTCCAGATCTTCACTCTGGGCAGCCACCGCATCAAGTTTTTTTCGGGCATCAATTCCATTGTCCATCAAAATCTCGACCAGGGCCATGTGGGCAGTGATCATTGGATTGCCTGGAAATTTTTCCCCGGCAGATGACAATATATCAATGGCCTCCGGAAACTGATCCACCGTGTAATAGCTCATTGCCCTGCATATCTCCAGCTCCACACTGTTTTCCAGCAACTGGTCAAGTCCGGTGATGATTTCCCTTGCAAGACCTGCATGACCCCTGTGACACCCAAGGGCGGCAATGTCAAGAAGTCTTTTTATCTGATTGGGCTCAAGCATCCTTGGTTTCTCTCCCCAAAAGTAGATATTGACGGCCCCCTTTCCATGGGAATGGAGAGGGGGAGCCTGGATACGTTCTCAAAAACGACTACTTATTTACTCAAAAACGACTACTTATTCACTCAAAAACGACTACTTGTTCACTCAAAAACGACTACTTGTTCACTCAAAAACGACAAAATAAAAAATCATCCACCGGCACGCTGGGCAAGGGTTTTGGCAGTGTCGGTCAAGCCTTTGGTTACAGATGATGTTGCCTCAACCATAGCATTGAACTTACCCATTTGAAATTGGAGTTCCAGCATTTGAATGGGATCTAAATCCTTT
>JADGBO010000164.1:5221-7858 GCA_015231465.1 Desulfamplus sp. | reverse complement strand
ATAATCTGGACATTGAAGGACATTTACATTGAAGGAGAAGAGTTTTTCATGGGAGGTAAAAAAATGAGACTTGAGGTTGTGGAACCCCCCGAGAGTGCCTATCCCGTGGATGATGACGGAACCGGAGATGAAGATATGTATGAAGATGGGGATGACCCGGGGGATGAAGATCAAGATGCCCCGGGAGATGAAGATCAGGATGGCCAGGGGAAGAAACGAAAGGATTTTTCCGTTAAATTTTCGGGCCGGAATATTACCGGAAAATCTTCCGGCGGGGAAAAAAATGCCGGTATTGTTTCCCTTGCGGATTTCCAGAAGAAGAAAAAAAAATAGTGTCCTGACTTCCAGAAGAAGAAAAAAAAATAGTATCCTGATTTCCAGAATAAGAAAAAAAATAGTGTCCTGATTTCCAGAATAAGAAAAAAATAGTATCCTGGTTTCCATAAAAGGGGAAAAAATAGTATATTTGCTTCCTCCTTATCTTGCGTATTGATTTGGCAATCTGTCAAAGTTTTTCCTGAAAAGCTTTATTTTTACTGTAAACTTTCATGGCTTGAGGCCGGCCGCCCCCGATCATGGAAACAATGTATCCATTTCCACGGTAAAAGAATTTCACATGAATATTGGATCCCTTAAACTCAAGGGTAAAACAGTTCTTGCTCCCCTTGCGGGCATCACCAACCTTCCCTTCCGGCTTATGGTAAAAGGTTGCGGATGTTCCCTGGTTTGCTCTGAAATGGTAAGTGCCAAGGGTCTTTTCTACGGCTCCCAAAAGACCTTTGCACTCATCAATACCCACCCTTTGGAACGTCCGGTCTCCATCCAGATTTTTGGTTCCGATCCTCTCTCCATGTCCATGGCGGCAGGGACCATAGAGAAGCATGGCGTGGCAGATATCATTGATATCAACATGGGATGTAGTGTGAAAAAAGTGCTTAAAACAGGTTCCGGAGCCGCTCTGATGCAGGATGGCCAAAAAGCCAGGGCTGTTATTGCTGCTGTCAGGGAGAGTACATCACTTCCGGTTACCATCAAGATTCGATCGGGATGGGACAGCTCCGGCAGCCAGGCCCTTGGGATAGCAACCGCTGCCCAAAAAGCGGGGGTGGATGCCGTGGCCATCCACCCAAGAACGGCGACCCAGGGATTTCGGGGCAGGGGGGACTGGTCCATCATAGCAAAATTAAAGGAGAATCTCTCCATCCCTGTTATTGGAAACGGGGATATTGTAACAGCCGCAGATGGACTACGCATGATGGAGGAGACAGGCTGCGATGCTGTGATGGCCGGACGGGGAGTGATGGTCAATCCTTTCATGCTTGCGGACATTGACGATATTGTTGCTGGAAAACCTTTGGAGCAACGATCCAGGGACGATATTTTTTCAGTGATGAAGGGGCTTATTACCGCAAGTGTTGAGTATTTTGGCGAAGAAATTGCATGTAGAATCATGCGAAGTCGCATCGCCTTTTTTGTAAAAGGCTGGCCGGAAAGCAGTAAATTCAGAAGTGCCATCTCCCAAATAACCTCTATGGAGCAGGCCCTGGAGATAATTAAGTCATATCAGGACAGCTTGCATAGGCAGTCAATCACCCCTACGGCACTTCGTGACTTAGGGGCTTTCTTGAATAAGATGTAAACCTTCATGGTCGGAGGCCAACTACCCCGGATCATGGAAATAATGTATCCATTTCCACGGTAAAGGAAGAACTTACAAATTTTTTTAAGGAGAATACAACCTAATGAATGAGTTTCTCCAAAGTCTTAGGGGCGGTACCCAGAAAGATAAGCGGACGCCCAAGACCAGAAGAGTCGTTGACAATGAAAACCAATACGGCCCGAATCCAGGATTCCACGGTCATGGAAACTATCAGGGGGCCAGGGGGGGCAATGTAAGACGTCCCGGTGTACACTCGGCCGGTCATGTTTCCCCGGCATCCGGACCTGATACCCAGGTAGCAGGAATCCATGGTGAATCCCCTGATGTCATGGCCGAACTCCTTGATACCTACAACAAAAATCAGGAACTTCTGATAGGTATCCAGGAGAGAAGGGTCCTTGTGGAGGAGCGTAAGGCCATAGCCCTGGAAGAGATTGCCGAATATCTCAGGGTGGCGATATCGCCTTCCACCTTGAAAAAGCTTCTCAATGTAAAAAAATGCAATGATGGAAATTGTAATATTGAGGATGGTGTTGCCGGAACAAAAGATTTTCCGGATGCAAAAATCTCTTCCGGGGCAGGCGGAGCAAAAGATTTTCCGGATGCAAAAATCTCTTCCGGGGCAGGCGGAGCAAAAGATTTTCCGGATGCAAAAATCTCTTCCGGGGCAGGCGGAGCAAAAGATTTTTCGGATGCAAAAATATCTTTCGGGGCAGGGGACAATGACTGCCCGGGGGACGGGGAAGCCGGAGATTCCCATGGTTCTCCGGGACTCAGTTCTTCAGGACTCAGGAAAACCGGGGATTCCGTTGATCGCTCCGGACCAGGGGAGGCCGGAGATGTCCACGGCTGCCCTGGGGAGGGGGAGACCTGGGATTCCCATATCTCCCCCCGGGATGGCCACGGTAATGTCGTAAAAGTGATTAAACGAAAAAAACAGATGGATAAAAAAGAGAACGGGAATGAGGGAACATGGA
>JADGBO010000164.1:0-5123 GCA_015231465.1 Desulfamplus sp. | reverse complement strand
GCTGCCCTGGGGAGGGGGAGACCTGGGATTCCCATATCTCCCCCCGGGATGGCCACGGTAATGTCGTAAAAGTGATTAAACGAAAAAAACAGATGGATAAAAAAGAGAACGGGAATGAGGGAACATGGAGGGATGGGTCCGGAGAGGAAAACGTAAATCTTCCTTCGGGTGACGAAAAAGTGAATGTTTTATCCGGTGATGAAAAAGTGAATGTTTCATTCGGTGATGAAAAAGTGAATATTCTCTCCCGGGACGAGATAATGTCCATTATTAATGGGATGCGAAAAAACGGAGCCACCTTTGACCAGGTGGCCCTGCATCTTGTTGAACTTAAACAGCCAACTTTTTCGGGAAGGGGGGAGTGGCATGCCCAGACAATACATCGTCTTTGCAGCAAATATAATCAATAGGACTTTCCTGCACCGTTTCATAAAAATGCGGCAGTGAACACGAAGATTTTGATCCACAAGTTGCAGCGGACACCATCAATAGGACTTTCCTGCACCAAGCTCATCTTCAAGTTTTCTTGAATAACTTGCCATGGCATAGCAGAATATAAAATATATCAGTGCAATAAAAATATAGGCTTCGGTACTGAAGCCCATCCATCTTGGATCGGACAGGGTTGACTGACATGTTCTCAAAAGATCGTAGAGGGCGATGATGGCAACCAGGGATGTATCTTTGAAAGCTGAAATCAGAACCCCCACTGTGGGCGGAATTACAATCTTCAGGGCCTGGGGAAGCACCACCAGCCTCATCATCTGAAAATAGTTGAGTCCCATGGATTCGGCGGCCTCGTACTGGCCCTTGGGGATAGCCTGGAGTCCCCCCCTTACCACCTCTGCAATGTAGGCGGCGGTGAAAAGTATAATGGCTGTCTGGGCCCGGAAAATTTTGTTTATGGTAACGCCTTCGGGAAGGAACAGAGGAAACATGACGGCAGACATGAAAAGAAGGCTGATCAGGGGTACCCCGCGAATCATCTCAATATATACCACTGCCATGGTCCTTATGGTCGGCATTTTAGACCGCCTTGCCAGGGCTAGAACAATGCCCAGAGGATAGGCCGCGGTCATCCCTATGACAGAGAGAAGCATGGTTAGAACAAGTCCGCCCCACTTGGTACTCTCCACCGGTTCAAGGCCGAGGATTCCCCCTTTGAGAAAAATCCCCACAAGAATCGTATTCACCAACCATACATAGATCAAGGATGTTTTCCACCGCTCCCTTTTACCGCTGTAAACCACCGTAGCCACCATTATGAGCATGGCGATTAATGCCCTCCACTGTTCTCCGGAGGGGAAGAGGCCGAAAATGACAAACCTGATATTGTTGGGAACATATGCCCAGCAGGCACCCGAGCCCCCCTGGCAGCCGGATGAGGGGCCATACCACACGCTGTCGATGAAGGCCCACTTGACAAAAGGCGGAATTATTTTATAAAAACAAAAAAGTATAATTATGGTTATGATGGTATTCAAAGGCGAATTGAAAAGATTGGCCTTTAACCATCCAATTATGCCTGTCTCAGTTATGGGCGGCTTTATCTCTTCCCCGCTTTTCAAGGAACTTTCCGATTTTTTACCGGTCCTGGAATTTTCATTGTTTTTCATCTTTTTATCTCTCCACCAGTGCCATTTTATGGTTGTACCAGTTCATAAAGAGGGATGTAATGAGGCTTATGGTCAGATACATTATCATGATCAGGGCAACCCCTTCAATGGCCTGGCCTGTCTGGCTTATGGTCGTATTGGAGATGGAGACGAAATCAGGATACCCTATGGCCACGGCAAGGGAGCTGTTTTTGGTAAGATTGAGAAGCTGGCTTGTAAGGGGAGGAATGATTACCCTGAGTGCCTGGGGAAGAATGACAAGGTTCATCACAAAAAGAGGTTTCATGCCCAGGGATTCGGCAGCTTCACGCTGTCCCTTGTCAATGGACTGAATACCCGCCCTTACAATCTCGGCCACAAAAGCAGATGTGTAGAGAACAAGTCCGAGAAGAAGGGAGCCGAACTCGGGGCTTATATTATATCCTCCCTGGAAATTAAATCCCCGGAGGGTGGGTATCTCCATCTCAGTTGGAGCCCCTCCAATAACCCATGTTATAAGGGGAAAGGCAAGAATTATGATGGTGGAGGCCGTTATCAGGGGGAAAATTTTTCCTGTCTCCTCCTGCCTTTTTTTTGCCCATCTTCTTAAAAAAAAGATTATTATAACGGCAAGAATAAGTGAATACCATACCCAGGTGAACACAGGATGCTCCACTGGAGTGGCAAAATATGCCCCCCTGTTGCAAAGCACGATGCCCTCCATGGGAATAATGGCCTGCCGGGGAGAGGGCAGGACATTGTTGAATATGCCGTACCAGAAAAAGAGCTGGAGCAGTACCGGAATATCCTGCAACACCTCAATATAAATAGCTGCCAGCCTTGAAACAAGCCAGTTGGTGGACAGCCTTGCAATGCCCATGAAAATACCAATGGCAACGGTCAATATTATACCTATAAAGGAGACTTTTATGGTATTGAGGGCACCTACGGCAAGGGCCTTTAAATAGGTGTCCGAAGAAGAGAATGATATCATTGACTCGCCGATCTCAAAGGATGACTCCCTTGTAAGGAATCCAAAGCCTGTGGCAATGGACTGCTTTGCCAGGTTGGCCTGGGTATTGCTGAAAAGGTAGTATCCGGCCAGTGCCACCATTGACATGGCCGCAACCTGATATATGACTGACCTGAATGTGGCATTGGTCCAGATGGGTTCTTTAATTTTATTTCCGTCCATTTCTCACCTCGAATTGTTTTGTCAGGTTTCTGAATATAATATAGATGCCCAGAACAATATTACAGCGTATCCATTCCCAGGGCCGACCTTAGAGGGCTGCCCCTACAGTATGGTTTTAAATTTTATTTCCTGGGACACTATATTTTAAACTCACCTACCATAACCCTTAGCCGTGTTGCAAGTCTGTTCAGATTATCGGAACTTTTATTCACCTTGTCGGCTCCCTCGGCAATATTTCCGGCATCATGGTTTATATCGGCAATTTCCCTGGCAATTTCAGCCGAGAGAGCGTGGCTGCCCGATACGTTTTCGCCGGTATGATCAATCTCACCTGCAACGCTGTTGATTCTTTCAGAAATATCCTTTGTTGTAACGGCCTGGGCCTCTGCTGCACAAACCACCTCTGCAACAGCACTGTTGATGCCGTTGATGATCTCGGTTATCTTTTCAATGGTTTTGACGGTCTCTGATGTGGAGTTCTGTACGCTGCCTATCTTATCCTTTATATCCAGGGTCGCTTTGGATGTCTCAAGGGCAAGGGCCTTTATCTCCCCGGCCACAACGGCAAAACCCCTGCCTGCACTTCCGGCCCTGGCGGCTTCGATGGAAGCATTGAGGGCCAGCAGGTTTGTCTGTGCCGATATTTCGGTTATGGTCTCCGTCACGATCCCTATCTCATCCGCCATCTTTCCCAGGTCATGGACGATGAGGGATGCCCTGTCGGTTTCCTTGACACCAAGGGCTGTCATTTTATGGGCATTTTCAGAACTTTTCACAATACCGTCAATTTTTGACGAGAAAAGTTTCGATGCCTCTGAAACGGCAGCTATCTCGCCAAGGGCCTTCTCCATGGCGGATGAGGCCGTACCCATACTGACTGTCAGCTCCCCGGAGGCCCCTGCAATGGTATTGGACTTTTTAAACATGTTTTTAATGCCGGTGGATATGTCACCGGAAAAATCTGAAAGCCCGGAAGATGTCACCGTAAGGGTTTCCGAATTTTGGGCTATCTCGGTAATCATGGAGTGGAGTTTTTCCATGAAAAGATTGAATGATGTTGCAAGCTCACCAACTTCATCCGAAGATGTTATCTTGATGCGGGAGGTTAAATCACCTTCCCCCTGGGCGATGGCCTTGAGACGGATCAGTACCTGATTCAAAGGTTTCAATATTGATAATGGAATGACAATGGTTAAAACAGTCCCTGTAACGATGCAGACAAAAAGGATAACAAGGGTCATGCTGTCGGTAAAATTTTTTGTTTCCTGCATGAACTTTTCCGAAGCTGTCTGGATATGATCCGCAGTAAGACGAATCTCTTCTCCATAACCTTCTATTTTTTGGGACAATATCTCACTGCTGCTGCAAAGTGAAAAGATTTCGTTAAAATTTTTTTCACTATAAATGGCAAAATTTTCATCAAGGATTTGAAAGGTACCAAGAAAATTAGGGTCGTTAAGGGTATCAAAGAGGAACTTTAAATCCCCCCGTATCTTTGCCCAGACACCTGCTTTTTCATTGAAAATATCGACACATTCAGGATTTTTCTCCATCATGTATGACATCTCCTGGATACGGGCATCTTTTACATCCATGCCTATGATCTGGATGCTTTTGAGTATCTCATCCAGTATGGGGCTTACCTCCTCCCCCATGACAAGGGCCATGTTCTGCTGATCCAGAATCGGGGTTCGGATATCATCGTTGAGTGCGGCAAGAATCATTTCCGACGCTTCCTGCATCCTGGCCCTCAGCTCCAGTATGGATGCTCTCTTTGCTGCAATTTCATCAAATCCATGCTGGTAATACCCTGTCATAACCTCGGCCTGTTCAAGCCTTTGTAAAAAAGAGTCATCATAGGCATCCATCTTCATTGAGTGAATGATCTGTTTCAGATTACCAAGGGTTTCCGTCATGGTGATCGCTACATTTGGATCACTTGAGATTTGAAACAGTTTTTCCGTTTCCAGGGCGACATACATCTGGCGTACAAATTGATTTGCCCTGTTGGCAAATCCCATAATATCCGAAATCCTTGCCATTCCAATCATACCCAATCCCAATCCCAGGCTGAACAGCAATATTATTATTACAAAGCCGGAGGATATCTTTGCCCTGAATGAGAATTTTGGAATGATCATTTGAAAATCTCCTGCTGTATCAGTAATCAGTATTCAGTAATCAGTAATCAGTATTCAGTAATCAGTAATCAGTATTCAGTATTCAGTATTCAATTGGGGTGTCAAAATCTGCCATTTTTGATTGTTCATTTTTTGACCATGTGCCAATGGCAAAAATAACTGAACAGTAGAGAAGCAATGCATTGCGTCTCT
>JADGBO010000163.1:6551-7861 GCA_015231465.1 Desulfamplus sp. | reverse complement strand
TGCCCATTGCAGGGGAGATTTCATCTATTTCCTTGACGATGACGACGTTGTGTATCAGCAGGGTATCTGCCATCTTGTGGCTGCTGCCGTTAAAAATCCCCAAACACCTGTTTATGGAATAGTGGTTCACCGGGAGTGCGGGGGAGAAAAGGCTCTCCATGGCATCCAGGATTTATCCCAGGCTCTCCATGGTGCCCAGGGTTTATCCCAGGCTCTCCATGGTGCCCAGGATTTATCCAAGGTTCTCCATGGAGCCCAGGGTTTATCCATGGAAAAGAGTTGTGATGGACATCTCCATAGTAATTACCTAAGGCGTGAAATTGGAGAGCCCTTTGATTTCAATAAACTTGTATTTGAAAATTACATCCCCACCAATGCATTGATGGTTCCGGCATCTGTAATCGAAAAGGTGGGAGAGTTTGATACAGCATTTGAGATTTTTGAGGACTGGGACTGGATCATCAGAATGGCCTCCCTTTATACCCCCCGATTTGTGGACAGGGTTGTTGCAGAGTATAGATGCTTTCAAGAGAGTACCCTTGGCGGAAAGGGGGGAGAGGCTATGCATCTAAAACACCGGCTGATGCTCCTTGACAAGCATATGGCTTTAATATCTCCCTCGTCCATAGTGGGGCATGTTAAACGATCGGTCGATGGTGTTGTCCTTGAAAAGGAGAGGGAGATCAGTTTTCTTAAGGATGGAATCAAAAGGGAAAAATTGAAAGCTCTCCATCATTCCCAGGATTCCCTGAAACTTGGGGAAGAAGTTTCCAAACTTAAAGAGGAGGCAGAGAGGCAGCGTCAGGAAGCAGATTCCTGGAAAAGGGAGGCCATGGCCCTGGAAAAGGAGCTGATGCCTTTTAAAGAGGAGCTTCAGCGGTGCCATGTGAAAATAGAGGAGGCCGATCAGGAGCTTTTTAAACTCAGGGCCCATGTTGAGTGGCAGCAAACCAATCTCCAGAATATCAAGGCGGAATTGCAGTGTAAACTTGAACACATAGCCTGGCAGCAAGATAATATTGTACGCCTTGAAAATGAACTTGCCCTTTCCAATGAGAATTCCGATAAACTTTTTATACTTATAGAGCAGCAGCAAAAAGAACTTTCACAAAAGGGCAGTATGTTGGATCAGATTACTGTTGAACGTAATGGGCTTCTTGCAGAACTCAATAAAAATCAGACCATGCTAAATGATTGCAGGTCTAATTTGGAGGAGATAACAATATCTGCCCGGAATACATCCCGGGAGCTTGATCTTGTCCATGGCTCCATATCATGGAGGGTGACCGCTCCTTTACGTGTGGTAATGC
>JADGBO010000163.1:3982-6452 GCA_015231465.1 Desulfamplus sp. | reverse complement strand
CATGCTAAATGATTGCAGGTCTAATTTGGAGGAGATAACAATATCTGCCCGGAATACATCCCGGGAGCTTGATCTTGTCCATGGCTCCATATCATGGAGGGTGACCGCTCCTTTACGTGTGGTAATGCACAATGTCCGCAGGCTCTTTATCCGTTGAATAGAGGAGTGAAATCAAACTCATATGGCTCCCCCGCCTTTAAACGAGAAAAATAATTTTTGTGTCAATGAAAAATATCCCCGGGTGGATGTAATAATCGTCAACTACAATGGACTCAAGTTTTTACCAGGATGCCTTGATTCCCTTTTTGGGTCACTATACCCAAATTTCAGGGTTGTAATTGTTGACAATGCTTCCACCGATGGAAGCCGGAACTGGATCAGAAACCATTATCCCCGGGTGAAGCTCATATGCAGTAGTGACAACGAAGGTTTCGGCAGGGCAAATGCCCGGGGTGTGGAAAATGGAGATTCACCTTATGTGGCCCTGCTCAACAACGATACCATGGTTGAAAATAGCTGGCTTAATGCCCTTGTGGATACCATGAAGGCTTTCCCTGACTGTGCCGCGGCATGTTCCCGCCTTCTTTTCATGGATCATCCCGAGGTGGTCAATGCCCAAGGGGGGGGGATGAACAAGATCGGCTATGGATATGACCATGAAATCTTCTCCGTTATCCAGAATAATGAAACGCATCTGTGCAGGGGGCATGGCCCGGTGCATGACCCAGGGCCAAAAGATGTTCTGTTTCCAACGGCTGCGGCCTGTCTGATAAGGCGCTCAGCCTTTTATGACGCGGGGGGGTTTGACCCCTCTTTTTTCATGTACCATGAGGATGTGGATCTGGGATGGCGGTTCCATCTCAGGGGCTATTCTGTGAAATATGTTCCCCATTCCATTGTCTATCATGCCTTTGGGGGTACATCCATGAAATCCGGCAGCATGATATTCCGAAACCGTCTCGGTATTCGTCATGCCTTGAGGTCTCTTTTGAAAAATTACGAGCTACCCACACTCTCCCATGTACTGCCCCTTTTTTTTCGCATCAACTGGAATAACCATTGTGCCGGAATCCCCACAGGATTTTTCAGGGCCCTTTTATGGAATACTCTCCATCTGCCCGGAACCATTGTCCAGCGAAGCCGTGTCCAGCGCCGAAGAAAAAAGAGTGATACCGACATAAGCCCCCTGATCTGGCAGGATATTCATCTGCCTGTTTATTTTCCCGATTACCGGATGCAGAACAGGGAGCGTTTCCAGAATGCTTTGAATAACGGGGAAGATAGACCTAATGTGACAGATGCCGTGGAAATTGCCGATCCTTCCACATTTAACCTGGGATATGGCTGGTATCCATGGGAGATCTATTTTGGAGACGGTACAACACCCTATCGCTGGACAAGGAACAGGGCACGTTTCTTTTTTCACTATTCCGGCAAGGGAAGAACAATGGTACTAAAGGTTCTTGGCCTTGCCCGTCTTCTTGGAGGAGAGAGAACTTTTTCGGTAAAGGTCTCTCCCTTTGGCCCCGGACCTTGTTTCCGTGATGAATGTAATGACTTTGACAAAAGTTGTTATACTATCCATGCAATGAGTATGGAATATAACTTTAAAATATCCTCTGATGATTGGGAATTTTTTCATGTGCCCATCGGTGGAGAGACCGGATTCTTGGAGATAACCCTTTGCATCCCATCCACCTGGTCTCCCAATGATCGTTTCGCCAATGGCGATTATCGCCGCCTTGGCATCGGGGTGGCCCAGGTTGAAATTTTAAGGCATTGAAGGGATTAAGGGTTTGAATAGATTAAGGCTTTGAAGAGCATTGATTAAGGCTTTGAAGAGCATTTATATCATGGGGAAATTTTCATAGAATCAGGCACAGGAAACCCCGTACCTTGTGGGCGGGGTCGTTGACTGGGAAATTTAAAAAGGCTGCCTGGATTTAATCCCGGCAGCCTTTTTAAAAGGAGGAAAAAGATGAAACTAACTTGTTTGCGTTAGTTGTAAATATCTAAAAGCAATCAATGTGCCAATGTGCATGGACAGCACCTGAAAAATATGCCGGTTTTTCAAATAATATTGAAATAAAATCGGAAAAACACGATATTCATGCGTCAATAGTCTTTAAAAACAATGTGTTACTGTAAAATGGACTTTGCTTTGGCAATGACTGGTTTTGATAAAAAAATAATATGTTTTAAGAATTCAAGCTTTTTTCTCTCTTGCAAAATGTCCATAACCTTCAAATGATGATGGAAATGATTATGGATGGGTCGTTTCCATGGCCATGATGCCCGGGTAAGTTCATAATTTTAAACTTTCATGCAATGAAAGATGGGTTTAAAGGATGGCAATATCCTTCAAAAAAGAGTTTCATGGCCCATGTTTAGGATAGTTCAAAATATTGAATTTATCCCATGGCAAAGTTCAATATTTTGAACCAACGAAAATATGAACCAACGAAAATTT
>JADGBO010000163.1:0-3883 GCA_015231465.1 Desulfamplus sp. | reverse complement strand
CCGAAAATTTCCAGGTTTTTATTTTTGATTTCGTATCAGTAGTTTTAAGCTTGGGTGTCAAAATCTGACATTTTCGGTTGCTCATTTTTTGACCATCAACACTGGTCACTGCCTGCCTATGGAATATATGTGGCACATGCATCTTCGGATTCCCATGCTGAAACCCTTGACACCCTTATCTTTTCGGGCAGAGTGTCAAGGTGGGGCTGAAGTTGCACGGCAATATACACAGCAATTCTTTCGGATGACGGTTGTATTGATTTAAAGGCTTCCAGCTCATTCAGGAATTTATGATCCAGTTCTCCCATAATCTCCCTCACAGCCTTTTTTATATCCCCGAAATCCACAAGCACGCCCGCGGAGTTGAGCTTCTCTCCGATGACATAAACCTCGATGTTCCAGTTATGTCCATGAAGATTTTCACACTTGGCTCCCACCATTGTAAGCTGATGGGCTGCGGCAAAATGGGTTTTGATCTTTAGTTCAAACATGGGGCCTCTGTATTATATGTTTTTAAAGAGATTTTTTAATTTGTTGGATATTTTATCCGAATCCATCTGATCAAACTCCCTTAGAAGTTTTTCCTGTTTTTTGGAGAGTCTGGTGGGCGTTTTTATGTTCACCTGTATTATCTGGTCTCCCTTTCTTCCTGTTCTAAGGGATGGTATGCCTTCTCCTTTTAGTCGAAAGGTCTCTCCATACTGGGTTCCTTTAGGTATTGTAAAGGATTTTTCGCTGTCTAAGGTTGGAATGGTCAATTCAGTACCCAGGGCCGCCTGTACAAAGGAAATATCCACGGCACACAAGACATCGGTTCCGTTGCGCTGGAAAAATTTATGGGGTTTTACATTTATGAAAACGTAGAGATCTCCATGGGGACCGCCGGAGGAACTGGGTTCCCCCTCTCCGTTAAGCCTTAGCCTGGCACCTGTATCTACACCGGCAGGTACTTTTACCGACACCTTTTTGGATATCTCCATTCTTCCGGAACCTACGCATTTGCTGCATGGATGGGGAATGGATTTGCCTTTACCCCGGCAGTAGGGGCACGTTGTTTTTACCTTGAAGAAGCCCTGGCTCTGGACAAACTGACCCGTACCCTGGCACTGGCTGCATGTCTCAGGCTGGGTACCCTCCCGGCAGCCGTTCCCGTGGCACACATCGCACAGGTCATATTTGTTTATGGTGATCTCCTTTTCCACCCCAAAGGCTGCCTCCATGAATTCAAGGGTCATGTCATAGCGGAGATCAGCCCCCCTTTGAACCCTGGGGCCGCCCCTTCTCGAACCTCCGAAACCAAAAAAGTCCTCAAAAACATCCCCAAAGCTGGCAAAAATATCTTCAAAGCTCGAACTGCCGGAAAAGTTGCTGTTGTCCAGTCCCTGGTGACCATACTGGTCGTAAATGGCTCTTTTTTTATCATCGGAAAGCACCCCGTAGGCTTCCGATGCCTCCTTAAACTTCTCCTCGGCCTCTCTGTTCCCCGGGTTTTTATCTGGATGATACTTAAGGGCAAGTTTTCTATATTTTGATTTCAGTTCATCCTTTCCCGCATCCCTGGGTACCCCCAGTACCTCGTAGTAATCACGCTTGTTTGACATGGCATCCCTGTATTGGCTCTTTATTGTCTATGGTTTTGTATCATTAATAATTCTGGCCATGAATAATCCTGCCCATGGTCAGTGATAACTCTATGAATATTTAACATTGTTCAAAAAAAAGTGTTATGATAAATATCATTTTCCATTTGCCTAATTTAATTTTTGAACATTCTAATTTAACTCATAAAGCAGGATTGTCAATATGAACATGGAACTTGACTTTATTAAAGAGATGTTTGACAGCATCGCTTCCAGATATGATTTTCTAAACCGTTTTTTGAGCATGGGCCAGGATGTGGTCTGGAGAAGGGAGATGGTAAAGGCCGCTGCCCTTGCAGGCCAGGGATGTAAGGTTCTTGATGTGGCCTGCGGCACCTGTGATGTTGCCATTGAGGTCTGCCGTCAAACAGGTTCGGGGGCCACCATCGCTGCCACGGATTTTTCACCTGGAATGCTGGCCA
Organism: Desulfamplus sp.; assembly: GCA_015231465.1. Taxonomy (GTDB): domain Bacteria; phylum Desulfobacterota; class Desulfobacteria; order Desulfobacterales; family Desulfobacteraceae; genus Desulfamplus. The sequence continues at coordinate 1,821 of JADGBO010000163.1, read as the reverse complement.
TTGGAAAAGCCAAAGTTGATGACTTAGAGGCCGATGCTTTAAAGGCTGATGCCTTAATTGACGCACCCCTCCGGCATGGTTGCAGGGAAAAGCCTTCAAAAATTAATCTTTCAAAAACGCGCCTTTCAAAAATTCATCTTGTGGCGGGCAACGCCCTTTATCTGCCTTTTCCCGGGGCACTGTTTGATGCTGTTTTCATTGCCTTCGGCATACGTAATATCATGGACAGGAAGGGTGCCCTCAGGTCTTTTCATGGTGTACTCAAGAAAGGTGGGAGGCTTGTGGTTCTGGAATTGACATCCCCTCCCAGGGGTTTTTTCAAAGATATTTACATGCTCTATTTCCAACGCATATTACCAGCCGTTGGTGCATTTTTTTCACGAAATTCAAGGGCATACAGCTATCTGCCGGCCTCGGTTCTCAAATTTCCGCCTCCTGGTGAGTTTGCGGCCATGATGAAGGAGTGCGGTTTCAGCCAGGTGAGATGGAAAGGCATGACCTTTGGAATTGTTACGCTGTTTGTCGGCAGCCGGATCACTTGACACATCTCCATGCCGATTTATATTTACCGAAAATCGACATCACAGGGTTATATAGGGATTTCTCGGCAGGGATGCCCTCCATTCCTAAATTTATATTTACCGAGAATCGACACCTGTAATTTTACAAAAGAGGCATCATGGAAGAGATAAGAAAAAAAATCGAGGAAAAGCACATTCTGATCAGCAGGATCAGAAATGAGATATCCAAGGAACTGGTGGGGCAGCAGAAGATGGTGGACTCCCTTCTTACCGCCCTTTTGTCCGGTGCCCATGTTCTGATTGAAGGGGTTCCCGGGCTGGCCAAGACCAGTGCCGTTAAAGCCCTTGCATCAACGGTCCAGGCACAGTTCAAGAGGATCCAGTTTACTCCGGACCTCCTGCCCGCGGACCTTGTGGGCACCGAGATATACAGGCCCAAAATGGGGGATTTCGTTACCAGAAAGGGACCTCTTTTTAACAACATCATCCTTGCCGACGAGATTAACCGTGCCCCGTCCAAGGTGCAGTCAGCCCTTCTTGAAGCCATGCAGGAGAAGCAGGTTACCATAGGAGATCAAACCTATCCCCTTCCTGAACCCTTTCTTGTACTGGCCACCCAGAATCCCATAGAGCAGGAGGGTACATATCAGTTGCCCGAAGCCCAGATTGACCGATTCATGCTCAAGATCATCATTGACTATCCTGACCGCAACCAGGAGATGGAGATACTCAAAAGGAGCGAATCTCCATTGTTGGAGAGTATAGAGCCCGTTGTGGGGCCGGCTGATCTTAAGGAGATGTCCGATATTATAGGTATGATATACATGGACGACAAGATCAGGGAGTATATTGTGGATCTCATCATGGCAACCCGTGACCCTTTGAAGTACGGAATGGATATGGCAAACCATGTGGAGTTTGGAGCATCTCCCCGGGCCACGATTTTTCTTGCCCGGGCTGCCAGGGTGAATGCCTTTCTCCAGGGCCGGGCCTATGTTACGCCCCAGGATGTAAAGATTGTAGGCCCGGATGTGCTGCGTCACAGAATAATACTCTCCTTTGAGGCCGAAGCAGAAGAACTGACAACCGATGATATTGTAAGTACCCTGTTCGATTCCGTTGAAGTCCCCTGAGACGGACAGCCATGAACTGACAACCTATGATATTGTAAGGACCCTGTTCGATTCCGTTGAATTCCCCTGAGACGGACAGCCATGGACAGCCATACATGGAAAAAGGGAGCAAACATGATTCCATCTGATATTATAAAGAAAATCAGAAGAGTTCATATAAAGGGCAG
>JADGBO010000162.1 GCA_015231465.1 Desulfamplus sp. | reverse complement strand
GCCTTCCTTGCTTCTCATATCAAAGATGTGGGGGCAGGAGTGGTAATATCGGCATCCCACAATCCCTGGACAGACAATGGAATCAAAATTTTTAAAAAAGGGGGATATAAACTTTCCCATGAAGAAGAGAAAGAGATTGAGTCCCTTATTAATGAGATGGATACCGGCCCCATCTTCTCCTTAAATAGAAACGGTACCCCCCATGGAAACGGCAACTCCCATGGAATACCCCATAGCAATGGAATACCCCATGGAAAATCAAGCTCCCAGGCAGGCCCCAGGGAGACCGGCCGCATCATAAACCTTACCGACGGACTGCATAGCTACTGCAAATTCTTGAAAGACACATTTAAAAATATAACAGAATATACCCTCAATACTCCAAAAAAATCGGACCCAGGCAGTGACAGCCGCACCAGCCAAACCCTCCTGGACCCAGGCGGTGACAGCCGCACCAGCCAAACCCTCCTGGACCCAGGAAGTGACACCCGCACCAGCCAAACCTTCATGGACAACATACATGTTCCTTTGAAGATTGTGGTTGACTGCTCCAACGGAGCAGCAAGCAGCGTCGCCCCCCTGCTTTTTATTCCCCCCCTGTTTGATGCCCATTTCATTAACCACCGACCCGATGGAAAAAACATCAATCTCAACTGCGGGTCCCAGCATACCGAGGCCCTCCGTTCCCTTGTAACCGAAACAGGTGCGGCAATGGGACTTGCCTTTGACGGCGATGCCGACAGGCTCATTGCCGTTGATGAGACAGGTGCAGTGATTACAGGGGATCGAATGCTTGCCCTTTGTGCTGCCCATGCCAAAAAAAAAGGCAGACTGGAAAACAATCTGGTGGTAAGTACCGTCATGAGCAACATCGGGCTTTTGAGGCTTCTGGATTCCCTTGGCATCGACCATATCATGACAGATGTCGGAGATCGGGAGGTACTCCGGGAGATGACTGCCTCGGGTGCGATAATGGGGGGAGAGGATTCCGGACATATGATTTTCTCCAGGTACCATACCACCGGTGACGGCCTTCTGAGTGCCTTACGGGTAATTGAGGTAATGATGGAGACAGGAACTCCCCTGTCGGAACTGGCCTCTATTATGAAGGTCTATCCCCAGGTATTGATGAATGTTGAGGTGGATGCTTCAAGACCCGATTTTATGGCGATTCCCGGGATAAAAAGGGAGATAGACCGGGTTGAAAACCAACTGGGAAAAAACGGGAGGGTTCTTGTGCGATATTCAGGAACACAGCCACTTTTGAGGGTTATGGTGGAAGGTCCCGATCCCCTTACAACGGAATCTTTATGCCGGGGTATCTGCAACGTAATCAGGGATACCATGCTTAATGGGTCATTTTTGAATAATCAAAAAAAATTTAAATAAGGAGAGGAGCTATGGGCAAATATACAGGTGCAGTGGATCAAGGGACAACCAGTACCCGATTTATTATTTTTGACCATTCCGGCAATATTGTTGGACAGGATCAGAAGGAGCATCGCCAGATATTCATGAAACCAGGATGGGTGGAGCATGATCCCATGGAAGTTTGGAACAATACCTGCGATGTCATTAGAGGTACCCTTGCAAAAACAGGTATTTCAGGATCTGAGCTTGCTGCCCTGGGCATAACCAACCAGCGTGAAACGGTCATGGTCTGGGATCCCAACACAGGAAAACCATTTCATAATGCCATTGTGTGGCAGTGCAGCAGGACAGACAGCATATGCAGGAACCTGATTAAGGAAGGGGGACAGGATCGATTCCGCAAGAAAACCGGACTGCCTGTTGCCACCTACTTTTCAGGCCCCAAAATAAAATGGATTCTCGATCACTTTCCCCATATCAGGGATGCGGCCATGGATGGTAAAGCCCTTTTCGGAACCATGGATACATGGATCATCTGGAATCTCACCGGAGGCCCTGACCGGGGAGTCCACGTTACCGACGTAACCAATGCCGGAAGAACCATGTTCATGGACATCAACACCCTCTCCTGGGATGATGAAATTCTGGAAATTCTTGATATTCCCCGGGCCGGACTGCCCAGGATCACCCCTTCATCGGACAGCGATACATGGGGTGAGACAAGAAAAGATGGCCCTGTGGGGGCATCGGTGCCGGTGTGTGGAAACCTCGGGGATCAGCAGTCTGCACTCTTTGGCCAGACCTGCTTCAGTCCGGGTGAAGCCAAAAATACCTACGGCACGGGCTGTTTTCTCCTTTTGAATACAGGAAATCAGGCAGTGGATTCCACCCATGGACTCATAACCACCGTGGGTTATCAGGTGAAGGGTGAAAAGCCGGTATATGCCCTTGAAGGCTCCATATCCTATGCCGGTGCCCTTGTGCAGTGGGTAAGGGATAATCTGGGTCTCATCAAGACCGCCCCGGAAATCGAAGAACTTGCCCGGGGAACAGACAATAACGGCGATGTTTACTGTGTTCCTGCCTTTTCAGGACTCTTTGCCCCCTACTGGAGATCCGATGCAAGGGGGGTCATCGTGGGTCTCACCGGATATGCCAATCGCCATCACATTGCCCGGGCGGTTCTTGAGGCAACGGCATATCAGACCAGGGATATGGTGGATGCCATGAACCTTGATTCCGGTGTGGCTCTTACAAAACTCAATGTGGACGGGGGCATGGTCCACAACAATCTTCTCATGCAGTTTCAATCGGATATTCTCAATGTACCGGTGATACGTCCCCGGGTTTCCGAAACAACAGCCCTGGGTGCTGCCTATGCCGCGGGTCTTGCAGTGGGATTCTGGAAGGGGCTTGACGATCTGAAGGCCAACTGGTCGGTGCATTCAACATGGTATCCCCACATGGATGAGGCAGTTCGGGAAAAGGGTTATGCCGGCTGGAAAAAAGCTGTCGAGAGAACATTGAACTGGGTTGAAGAACATTAACAGGGCCTGGACTGGGGTGTCAAAATCTGACATTTTCCATTGCCCATTTTTTGACCATCAACGGTAGAGACGCAATGCATTGCGTCTCTAAATCATAACGATTTGGGCATTAAGGAATTGATTTTTAATAACTTGCCCATTCATCTCATCCCCAGCCACTTATTACAGGCTTGCCATGGGAGCTTGGGTAAGTTAATTAAACCCAATTACTAAATTGGTTTTTAGACACCCCACACTTAACCCCCAACCGAGAGGGGAGAGGAAACGGTCTTCACTACATGCATTAATCTATGGTATTCCTGGCTAAGTTCCTCCTTTATACGGTCTCTGTTTTCCATATCCCCTTGTTTGGCGGCGGATTCTATCTCCTGGAGAACACCGTATAAGGCATTGGCACTAAAATTTCCACATACTCCTTTAAATGCATGTGCCTCGTTTGCAATTTCAGTCAAATCATTTCCATTGAGAGCAGCGTTGATTTTGCCAAAATGTTTTTCAATTTCCCGTTCCGCAACCTGGATCATATGTTGGAATGCTTTTTGATTATTTCCCAATCGTCTCAAAAAAGCCCCATGGTCAAAAATATGCTGGTTATCTTTTGATACCCCATTAGGTTCTTTTGGCCCTGGGTTGACTTCTTTTACCGTGGGAACAGATACATTATTTTCATAATCAGAGGCGGCCGGACTCCGAACATGAAGGTTTAATACAGGGTTGAGTTCTTTGGAAGGCACTTTCACTTCCGGAGTTGCAAGTGACCGTGGGGAATCTTTTTCCATGATTTTTAAAACAGCGTGAAACAATCTCTCCGGTTCAACGGGTTTCGTGATATAACCACTAAAACCTTTTTGCATGAAATGATCCCGATCACCAGACATGGCATGGGCTGTCATTGCGATAATGGGGAGACGGGCAATTTCCAGGTTTGACTCCCGGATGATCCTTGTGGCTTCGATACCGTCCATTTCCGGCATTTCTATATCCATAAAAATAATGTCAAAGGACTTTTCATTAAGAATTTCCAGGGCATGTTTTCCATTGTGGGCTATATCTACCAAAATTTTGAACCTTTTCAATATCCCTACAGCCACTTTCTGGTTAAACTCATTGTCTTCCACCAGCAAAGCCCTGAGTCCATCAAGGGCTGAATTTTGAGATATATCCCCGCCATTTTTTATAGAATCTGTTTTATCGGCTTTCGACTTATCAGCTTCGCTTCTCTTCTCAAATATTGCAGTGAACCAGAATTGGGTGCCCTGACCTTCCATGCTTTCAACACCAACCGTACCCCCCATCAACTCTGCCAGTTGTTTGGAGATGGCAAGACCCAGACCAGTGCCTCCATATTTCCGGGTCGTTGACGAATCACCCTGGGAAAAGGCTTTAAAAAGAAGCCTCAATTTTTTTTCACTGATACCAATCCCTGTATCCCTGACCACAAACCTAAGGGTTGTGTGGAGTTCATCTTCAAGCTCTTTTAAAATATGAATCGTAATTCCACCCTTGTGGGTAAATTTAATGGCATTTGTGATATAATTTAACAAAATCTGACGTAACCTAAGAGAGTCACCATAAAGAAAAGGAGATACATCGGGTTCGATATTATATTTTAGATAGAGTTCTTTTTCCTGGACCCTGGGAGCAATCAGTCTGATAATATCATCAACTTGCTCATTTATATTGAATAAAACCGCTTCCAATTCCATTTTTCCGGATTCTATTTTGGAAAAATCCAGAATGTCATTGATCAAAGAGAGGAGTAGCTCGGAAGCATCAAGAACCGTCTGGGCATACTCCTGCTGTTGCGGAGTCAGCTCTGTATCAAGCAGAAGGCGGGTCATATTGATGATTGGATTCATAGGGGTACGGATTTCATGGCTCATATTGGCAAGAAAGGCTGATTTTGCCTGGTTGGCAGCCTCAGCTTTCTCCTTCTCCTGCCTGTCGTGTTCTATCTCCCTCTCCCGCTCCTTCACCCGACGGAATAATCTATAGGCCAGCAGAGATACTGAGATGAGCATTGTTAGAGCTATGCCAACGTGAATGACGATGCCCCGGGCTTCATCAGCCCAGGTTTCAAGGGCACGTTCCCGCTTGAGATGTACCAAAATTACCAGGGGAAAATGGCGTGACGCACGAAAGGCGGTGAGGGTCGGCTCCCCTTGATGTTCAGATTCCAATTCTCCGAACTCCTTGCTGCCAAGGTCGATCCCGGGAAAAAAGGAGTGGAACATACCTGGCTTCTCTCGTATATCGGTGGAAAGCAGCAGGGTACCATCGTAACGCAACAGGTCAACAGAACCGCTCCCGGGAGGAACATTGGCGAGCATGTAATTTAGTATTACATCCGGATTGATGACTGCCAGGGCACGAAGCTCTGACCTTGCAGGAAGCTTTGAGCTGGTGGGAATTTCTGAACCGGCGGACATTTCTGACCTGACGGGAATTTCTGACCCGACGGGAATTTCTGACCCGACGGGAATTTCTGACCCGACGGGAATTTCTGACCTGACGGGAATTTCTGACCTGGCGGGAATTTCTGACCTGGCGGGAAGCTCGGATCTGGTTACAGTATCCAGCAAAACAGGCATAAAGATTCTCCCATTGGGATCACCAGGCGTATCCGGGGTGGTGGGGCTGCCGGAATGAAAGTCCCGCCCCTCCCAGGGAGCGTCAAAACGCAGCAGGGTTGATCCGTCAAATGGAGGCAAAAGGGTTGTGTCAACGAAAGTTACTCCCAGGTTACGTCTATTTGAGGAGAGGATAATTTCACCTTGATCATTAATGAAGGAGATGGACCTTAACACCGGAAAACGCTTTATCAGTTTCCTGTACCCAACGGCACCGTCATTGGATGACTCTGCCCCTTCAAGTCCCTGTTCAAGGATAAGCCTTGTCGCTTCAAAATTTTGGGTAAGATAACTTTCAAAAAGATGGGCCTTCATGGCGGCCAATGCGAGATGTTTTTCAAGTTCCGACGTACGCAAACTCCAAAGGGTGAAACCTGTACCAACACTTACCACTACAACGAGCAGTGCAAGTATCAGTAAAGGATGAAACAATTTTTTAAACTTAAAAGTCAGCATGGCTCAATCAGTTATCACAATGGGTTCTAATCCATGGCGTTGTGCCGCTTTAACAAGTCTTCCATCAGCTTTGACCCGACGGACGAAATCGGTCATTGCCCGGTACCAGGGGTCATCGCCCTGTTTCATGGCATATGCGTAAGGGGTTATGTGGTAAACCGAATCCGGCTTTACCAACCGGGCCCAGTCCGTGGTAGCCAGCATCTTACGGCTGTAAGGGTAGTCGGTCATGAAAACATCGGCACGTCCCGATTCCACCTCCTGCTCCCGGGCATGGGGGGTGTCAAGGATTATCAGCTCTGCATGGCTTAATTTTCTTTGCATCACTTTTTCATGGAGGGTCCCCCTGGCAACAGCTACCACCACATCGGGGTGATCAATATCCTTCCAACTCTGAATGATACGGTTTGATCGGGTGGTGATGGCGTAAATATCGCTTTTCAGGTGGGGCTCGGTAAATCGAAGATGTTTCTGCCGTGAGGGAGTTATGCCAATACCGAACATGGCAATATCACAGCGGTCATTTTGTACGTCTTCAATGAGGGTGGCAAAGGAACTTTCCACAAATACCGGCTTCACCTCCAGATCCTTTGCCAGTTCATGGGCCATATCAACGTCAATGCCTATCAGTTCCCGGGTTTTGGGATTTCTGTAAGAGATACTGTAGTAATCGGGCCATACACAAATCTTCACCTCTCCACTTTGACGAATATGATCCAGACGACCAGGTTCAGAAAAGAGAAGAGGTACCCATAAAGATATGCCCGACAGGAAAATGGCCATGTAAACAAAAAAAACTTTGCAAAAATTCATAAATTTTTCTCCAATCACTTCGATTGTGGCGGAGGTCCGCCATGTACTTTTTATATGAAAGTCCCCATATTTTAAGGGGCGTATGCAATACTCCCCTACTTTCATGCTTCGATTGTGGCGGTAATGCCGCCATGGCCGTTATAAAAAAAGCCGTCAGTACTATGTCATATAGAGTACTTTAAACTGACCCGGGAGCAAGGTCATGCCGGTGGGTACGTTGGTTGAATTTTGAATGGCGTTATCAAGCATTCGTGTCGCCGGGGAGCCGCCGGTAATAACCTTTACACTGCATCGGATGTTCCGGGAAGGCCCCATGAACATACCGGATGCCACCCCCAGCAGTACCCCGGTGTTGTCACCCATGCTCATGGGCACTGTTGTGGCCACATTATGGGACGGCATAAAGGAGATGAGGTGCTTCATGGATGCCGTGGGCGGCAGGGCCATCACCTTCATGGCAAAATTGGGATAGGGGACGGGTATGGGGGCCGGAAAAAATGGGGTGAGACAGACATCCGGCATACCAAAATCCATTCCAGGGGGCATTGAGCAGTTTGCAAACATAATATTCGATCCTTTTTTTATCATCAACGGTAGAGACTTCCAGAAAAATATTTGAACAAATTCATTCCCAGGGGGCAGCCGCAAGGGACTGCCCCTACAGTATGTCCGCCAATTGCATTATCTGGAAAACTATAGAGACGCAATGCATTGCGTCTCTGTATCATCACGATTTTGGTGTCAAATTGGTTTTTTAGACACCCCAGGCCCGTCGATTTTGACTACTTTATAAGTCCACTTTATCGGGCTTGATCATCTTTTCGGCCAGTGTCGCCATCTTGTAGGGGCAGACCTGTGTGTCTGCCCTGGCGAAGGGCGAACACACAGGTTCGCCCCTACGTTGCTGGCCGAAATAATGATCAAGGCCACTTTATCAATAAAATAGTTATCCCATCAATATTTTTTCACCATCTATCTTTGTACTCTCCCGGCTGACCATGACCGTGTGCCCGCTCTCCATGGAAAAGAGGCCCTGGGTACTTCGGAGCATCTGCCCCGATTT
>JADGBO010000161.1 GCA_015231465.1 Desulfamplus sp. | reverse complement strand
TCCTTGATATCATCCCAACCCTTTTTATATGATGGGCACTCATCATTGAAGCATACAAAAAGATAAGGGGTTCCCCATCCAAGACCGTCACTGAAATTTATATCGGGAACCTCCCAGATTGTCATATTCACTTCACAATGGGGACATTTCGGTTTTTCCATTTCCAATATCTTTTGAAGATACTCTTCTTTTGTCTCAATAGCCATTATAATCTCCTTTTATATGAAAGTCCCCATATTTTAAGGCTCCCGGGACTTTCATCACTTCGATTGTGGCGGTGATGCCGCCATGGTGGTTATATGAAAGTCCCCATATTTAAAGCTTACCGGGACTTTCATTGTTCGTTGTGCCTTTCAGGGCATTACTGTTATAGTTTTCCAGATAATGAAATTGGTAATCATACTGTAGGGGCAGACCTGTGTGTCTGCCCTGGTGAAGGGCGAACACACAGGTTCGCCCCTACTCAAAGATTTTTCTGGAAGTTATATAAAGAGTCTTGAGTTCTCCAATACCACTGTTTATGAAAAATGTCCCGCAAAAACCATCAATCTTACATCCGGAAGGTTTTAGATCATCTATTCCCTGTTTTTAGTTCACCTGGACCCTCTTGTATCCAAACCATGGATTAGAGCAAAAACTTGTAAAGGTTCAATTTCGAGTTTTTGTTTAAATCTGTGAAAACGCCTCTTCCATAATAGTGAGTCCCTCCTCAAGGGTATCTGTCCCAATGGTTAAGGGAGGCAGCAGCCTTATGTTGTTTTTAAAGGTTCCACAGGCCAGGATGATAAGTCCCTTTTCCCGGCAAAGCTTCACAAACTCCCCTGCCCTTTTTCCGTCGGGGGATATGCCATCCTTTACAAGCTCCAGGGCCAGCATGGCCCCAAGGCCCCGGACATCCCCGATGAAATCAAATCTCTCTTCCATGGCCTTGAGCCTCACAGATATAATATCCCCCATCCTTCGGGCCTTTCCAAGCAGGTCCTCGGATTCAAAAAGGGAGATGACTGCAAGGGCCGCTGCACAGGCCACAGGATTTCCCCCGTAGGTACCCCCCAGCCCCCCAGCCGGAACCGAATCCATCATCCGGGCCCTTCCTGTTACAGCGGAAATGGGCATGCCTCCGCCAAGGGATTTTGCCATGACCATGATATCAGGCTCGGCACTCTCTCCCCTGCCCTCCTCCGGCATGTCTGGCTCGGCACTCTCTCCCCTGCCCTCCTCCGGCATGAAATGTTCCGATGCAAACATCTTTCCACTCCTGCCGAAGCCTGACTGTATCTCGTCATAGATTAACACAATGTTGTATTTATCACACAACTCCCGGAGCTGGGCAAGATATCCCGGGGGTACAGGAATAAAACCTCCCTCTCCCTGGACCGGTTCCAGGATAATTGCCGCGGTCTCTTCGGGATCCACCTGATATTTGAATACATAGTTTTCAAAATAATCCCGGCCGCAATGCATATTGCATGAGGGCATTGCCAGATTCCAGGGGCATCTGAAGCAGTAGGGAAAATGCACCCTGAATATGCCCGGAGCCCAGGCACCTGTATGCATCTTATTGGGCCGGATTTTGCTGGTCATGGTCATGGTCAGCATGGTTCTGCCGTGGAAAGCGTTGTCAAAACAGATAACAGCCCTTTTTTTTGTGTAACATCGGGCTATCTTGACGGCATTTTCAACTGCTTCGGCGCCGGAATTGGCCAACATGGTTTTCACATGCCCTGATATGGGCACCAGTGCGTTGAGCTTTTCCGCAAGCTCAATATAACTTTCGTACATCATCACATGGAAACATGCATGGATGCACTTTTCAGCCTGCATCTGAACGGCTTTCACCACGGCAGGATGGCAGCTCCCAACATTGTTAACACCAATGCCGGAGGCAAAATCAATGAATGTTCCGCCCTGGGTATCTTTTATTAATGAACCCTGACTTTCCTCAATAAAAAGGGGGTTTTGGCTTACTATGGATGAAGGGATATTTTGCTCCCTCCTCTCCATCATTGACTGATCTGTTTTTGACATGACTTTTTCCTTAAAAATTAAGTTTGAGTGCCTTAAACTCAACGCGACAGTTTGTTGCGACAGTTTCCTGCGACAGTTTGCTGCGATAGTTTGCTCATTTTCCAGAGTATAAAATAAATTTATGTCCATGGCACATTACCGGGAAATTCCCAAATTTATGTTCATGACGGATTGCCAGGAAATTACCAATATTTGATTAAATTTTTAATCAAATGAAATACACATCCATAAATGAGGTGTCAAGGAGAAAAGATCGGGAGTTCTTCAAAAATCAATTTGCAGTCGATCATTGTTTAATACTATATTACCACCTTAAAGAATGATCAGGAAATAACGGCATCCTTCATATACGTCCAAAATTACTTTACACTTTTTTTAATTTGTCTGAATCACGGATTGCCTCGGATTACACGGATGACAAGGATTTTTTCAATCCGTGCAATCATTTAATCCGAGGCAATCATTTAATCTGTGATTCAGATAATGGCACAAATCAGAAAATGGATTTGTTAAAATATTTTTCTGTAAGTCTATAGTGTCACGACAACCCCATAATCATCACCGTATTTAAAAAAGCGAGGACTCTTCTTGAAAAAAAAAGACAAAGTCATTTTCCGGTGCCGGGGATGCGGCTGCCAGACTCCCCAGTGGATGGGCAGGTGCCCGGAGTGCGGGGACTGGGATACCCTTGTGGCGGAAAAAACCGAGGACGGAACTCCTCCGGGAGCAAAATTTTCGAGAAAAAAAAGTGCTGCCATACCCATGGACTCCATCACCTTTGACGAGGAGCCCAGGCTCACAACTTCCATCCAGGAGTTTGACAGAGTCCTCGGGGGCGGAGTTGTGCCGGGGACCCTCATTCTCATCGGCGGAGATCCGGGTATCGGTAAATCCACACTGATGCTCCAGGTTCTCTCGGAGATTTCCGCCCGGGGTAAAAAAACCCTTTACGTGTCCGGGGAGGAGTCCATACGCCAGCTAAAGATGAGGGGGGACCGTTTATCCTCTTCTTCGGACTCCAACATGTTTGTGGCCGCCGAGACCGACCTTGATTCCATAATTTCCATGGCTGAGACGGAAAAACCCCATGTAATGGTGGTGGACTCCATTCAGACCGTATATAATCCGGAAATGGCATCCACCCCGGGTAGTGTGAATCAGATACGGGAGGCATCCATACGCCTCATGAACATGGCCAAACAGTCAGGTATTCCCCTTTTTCTGGTGGGACACGTCACCAAGGTGGGGGCCATTGCAGGCCCCCGCATAATGGAACATATGGTGGATACTGTTCTCTATTTCGAGGGAGACCGAAGCCATGTATTCAGAATATTGAGGGCCGTGAAAAATCGTTTTGGCTCCACCAATGAGATCGGGGTATTTGAGATGAAGGAGAACGGCCTCCGGGAGGTGCCCAATCCTTCTGCGGTTTTTCTTGAGGAGCGTTCCGTTAATGCACCTGGTTCGGTGGTCACGGCCAGCATGGAGGGGACCAGGCCCATCCTGATCGAAATCCAGGGTCTTGCCAGCGGTTCCGGTTTTGGAAATCCGAGAAGGACGGTTCTGGGTCTGGATCAGAACAGGGTGGCCCTCATTGCTGCGGTGATGGAGAAAAGGCTCGGCATAAACCTTTCCGGCCTTGACATCTTCATGAATGTCACAGGCGGGGTAAAGGTGGTGGAGCCGGCCGTGGATCTTGGTGTGGCCGTGGCCTTGGCCTCGAGTTTTCTTGACGTGCCTGTACCGGAAGGGACAACGGTCATCGGAGAGATAGGTCTTACAGGGGAGATAAGGGCTGCGGGCCATGTGGAGGCAAGGCTTAAGGAGGCTTCCAAAATGGGCTTTACCCGCTGCATACTTCCCCGTAACAGTCAAAAACAGTTACCGGATATTAAAGATATTTCCGTGGAGGGGGTAACGTCACTCAAACAGGCAATGGAGATTTTGTTTCCATGAGTAATAAAAAAAACAGGGCAGGAGAAGAGCCAAAACAGACCGGCAAAAGGGGCGGAAAGTCCGGGGCCAGGGGTCTCCCCTTTAAAAAGGGCGGGCAGCAGTGGGCGGATCACCTCACCCACAGGGCAAAACAGGAGAACTATCCTGCAAGGTCGGTTTACAAGCTCATGGATATACAAAAAAAATATTCGGTTCTCAAAAAAGGCGGCAGGGTGCTGGATTTGGGATGTGCTCCAGGCTCCTGGCTTCTCCATGCCGCAAAAATTGTGGGGGACCAGGGAGCGGCCCTGGGCATTGATCTCAAAAAAATTGATATACCCCTTCCGTCCAACGCCTCTGCCCATGTGGGGGATATTTTCAAGATGCATGAAGAGCTTGCCGGGATTGTGGGAAACGGGTATGATACCGTCTTAAGTGATATGGCACCTGCAACCACGGGCAGAAAAGATGTGGATGCGGCCAGGTCCCTCTCCCTGGCCCGGGGGGCCCTTGATGCAGCCTCCGGTCTTCTCAGGCCCGGGGGGCATTTTGTGTGCAAAATATTCCAGGGGCCTGAATTCAAGGAGTTTGAAAGGGATGTAAAAAAAGCTTTCGGGCAATGTGCTGTTTTCAAGCCGGAGAGCTGCAGGAAATCAAGTAAAGAGATATATATTATTGGCAAAGATAAAAAATAATTTGGCATGATATAGTTTTCCAGATAATGAAATTGGCAATTATACTCGTAGGGGCAGCCCCTTGCGGCTGCCCCTTGCGGTTGACCCTTGCGGCTGCCCCTTGCGGCAGTCCCTTGCGGCTGCCCCTTGCGGCTGCCCCTTGCGGCTGCCCCTTGCGGCTGCCCTGGGAATGAATTTGTTCCAATATTTTTCTGGAAGTCTATATGAAGCATGTCAATAATTTCAGGAGGAATTTTTAATGTCAGGACATAGCAAGTGGTCAACCATCAAACACAAAAAAGGTGCTGCCGATGCCAAAAGGGGTAAAATTTTTACTAAGCTTATAAAGGAGATCACGGTGGCGGCCAGGATGGGGGGGGGAGACATCAATTCAAATCCCCGCCTCAGAACAGCCGTTGCAGCGGCAAAGACCCAGAACATGCCCAAGGACAATCTGGAGCGAGCCATCAAAAAGGGAACCGGCGAGCTTGAAGGTGTGGAATATGAAGAACTCACCTATGAGGGTTATGGTCCCGGAGGCGTGGCCATGCTGGTGGAGTGCCTTACGGACAATAAAAACAGGACCATTGCTGATGTCCGTTATATATTTAGTAAGGCCGGAGGCAATATCGGTACGGACGGATGCGTTTCCTGGATGTTCGACAAAAAGGGGCTTATCTCCGTCGATAAATCCCAGGCCGATGAGGAGACCCTCCTGGAGCTGGCCCTGGAAGCCGGTGCGGAAGATGTAAAGGATGAAGGTGACTGCTTTGAGATCATAACGGATCCGGCTGACTTTGAGGCTGTCAGGGAGGCTGTGGATGCTGCATCCATCAAATACGACATGGCGGAAGTGACCATGATACCCCAGACCAGGACAGCCCTTGCCGGAAAAGAGGCCGAACAGATGGTAAAATTCCTTGATGCCCTTGATGAGTGTGACGATGTCCAGAAATTTTACACTAATGCCGACATATCCGATGATGTTCTCAATGCCATGTGAACATTGTTCTATAGTTTTCCAGATAATGAAATTGACGGACATACTGTAGGGGCAGTCCCTTGCGGCTGCCCCCTGGGAATGAATTTGTTGAAATATTTTTCTGGAAGTCTATACATAATCAAGATTTGTGCATCAAATTGTTTTTTAAACACCCCAGATTGGACCAAACGATGATCAAGGCCCCCATTTACAATATTATACAATCATAAAAAAGATTATTTGGATTGGGGCTCCTTTTCCAATGATTTTACCCACAGCAGCACATCAGCCACCTGGCGTACAAGATTTCCTGGAATATATGCGTTTTCAGTGGAATCGGAAAGAAGTGCCCTGGCAAGGGGTACATTCTGCATGATGGGAATACCCTCCTCCTTTGCCGCGGCAACCATGCTTGCTGCAAGGGCACCCTCCCCTTTGGCAAGTACAATGGGAAGAGGGGTTTCACCCTCCTCATAATATATCGCAACGGCAATCCTTGTGGGATTTGTCACAAGCACCGTGGCCTTTCTCGTACTCTGGGCAGCTCCCTGGGAGATGATCTCCTGGTGAAGCTGCTTTCTCCTGCCCTTTATCTGGGCATCTCCTTCCATCTCTTTATACTCCCTTTTAACTTCATCCTTGGACATCATAAGCTTTTTTGTGTGCTGCCACCGCTGGAAAAGATAGTCAAGGGCGGCAATGACAACCATTGTGCAGCTAACATAGGCCGCAAGCTCGAAGAGAATGACACCAAGGGAAAAAAAGACCGCACCCACACCAACCCTGGGAATCAACTGAAGTGAAATAATATGTTTCTCCACAACTATCATGGCAACATACCCTATTATAACGACCTTCAGGGAACTTTTGATAAATTCCACCAGGTTCTTGATGGAGAAGGTCTTCTGGAACCACTGCTTTGGGTTCATGTTGGAGAGTTTGGGCATTGCCGCTTTCATGGATACCATGAATCCCACCTGTATGAGATTGGCAATGGTTCCCATGATCATGACCGATATAACAACCGGCAGAACTATTTTGGCAATGCAGATGAGAACCGCTCCAAGGGTAGGATAAAAGATTTCGTCAAAGGGGCGGTTCATAACAGAGATGGGCAGGTCGAACAGCTCCTTGAGAACATTGAAAAAATAATCCCACCCCATTATGATGACCGCAAAAAGGGTAATTGTGGTGGCAGTGGCAGGAAGCTCCTGGCTTTTGGCCACCTGACCGTCTTTTCTGGCATCCCTAATTTTTTTGGGTGTAGGCTGTTCTGTCTTGTCGCCGCTCATAAATTCACACTTGGATTATTGCGATAATTTTCTACCATTTCGATTGTGGTGGTAATGCCGCCATGGACATTTTATATGAAAGTCCCCATATTTTAAGTAAGGGCGTATTGCAATACGCCCCTACTTTCATTGTTCGTTGTGCCTGTCAGGGCATGGCCGTTATATGAAAGTATTCCGTAGGGGCGATTCATGAATCGCCCCTACGGGACTTTCATTGTTAGTTATGCCCGCCAGGGCATGGCCGTTATGTGAAAGTCCTCTATGCCTTAACTGTTGGGTTCTCCAGGCGGAATGAAATCAGGTGCTGAAGATAAATACCAAGAGTTGCTTTTTTGCCAAAAAGCATGAGAAGCCCCTGGTCAGTTTTCCACTCAAAGTTAATAACTTCTTCAATTGTAATAAGTTCTGGATGGGTTATCAGGCAGACACTGCCATGACTGAACCTGGTATCAGCTTTTTGAGGTGAAGAGAATTCAACTTCAAAATACTTCAGTCTATCAAAGAGCATGACAAAGCTGCTGTCAGCAAGCTGAACTTCAATTATTCCGTTTTCAGTATTGGCAATGAAATTTTTTACATCTTTAAAATTATATTCTTCAGAATATGAAGAGACAATTTTAATGGATTTATATGTCATCTGCCCACCTCAATTTTATACCAGTTCAAAAAATCATGATTGATAACAGCGGTTTGACCTGCTCCCCTGATAATTATCAGACCTTCAGCCATCTTGAACTCAGCACCTTGAAAAATGTCCACAGTAACAGTGGTTGTGCTGCCATTGGAGAACAACAGGCAGATGACACATTTTTTTTCAAAGATTTTTGTCTCATGTGGAGTGTCATATATGATACAGGCCATATGATCCCAGTGCCAGCCGGTTATCTCCTCATTACTGCTCAGGGTTATAAGTAACTGTTCACGGTTTAAATTCAGATTGCCCGGGGCCAATTCTTTTTTTTGACCGTCTGATGTGTAAATGATC
>JADGBO010000160.1 GCA_015231465.1 Desulfamplus sp. | reverse complement strand
CGTTTGATATCAAAGACCCGGGCAGTTATCTTCTCAGGTGTCAGACGATCCCCCAATAGTGAAATCCCCTCTTCATCAAGGAGGGAAGCCTTGTTTTCTCCTATAGTTGCCAAAAGTTTCAAATATTGATCATGGGAAAAGCGGTAAATGATATCGCTGAAAAATGAAGATTCCCTGATTGCCGTATAAAAGGCATCAGCCCCACTTTCAAGTGCCTTCATGTCGCTGGAGAGACTCTCAATGTCAATGTAAAGGTTCTCCCCTGCCGGTATATGCTCCATAAAAAACTTGAAGTCCCGGGCCATTGGTTCAGAATCCGGCAGCATGGGAATGATGGTTTCGTTCACCTCCAGGTGGGGTATGAGCGAAATAGAGAGGAAAATAAAAATTACGGTGGGGATAACAATGAATTTTCTATTTTTATGATGCGGCATCATAACAGCTTTCCAGATAATTAAGGAATGAACACGAAATAACTTACCCATTCTCCCCCTCTCCATTCATGGAGAGGGGGTTGGGGGGTGAGGTAAATGGGCAAGTTAATTAAGACCCATTCCTAAATTGTTATCGTACTGTGGGGGCAACGGCCATGATCATCATTTCGACCAAGGATTGTAGGAGCGGGTTCCATACCCGCCCGATTTTGGGGGCAGATATGGAATCTGCCCCTACGGATTGGACCAAACGATGATCAAGGCCGGGGCTGCCCCCTGTGGCTGCCCTTAAGAATTGATTTGCTGAAAGATTATTCTGGAAGTCTATAGCTTTGAAAAGATTAAAACCGAGTTGTTGCCGCCAAAGGCCACGGACTGGGATATGGCAGCTTCCTTTGAAATATTGATCGGTTCCTGTACAGGGGAGTGGTTCATCTCATCATCCTTATTTTCAAAACCCATGCTGGCCGGTATCCTGCCCCCAAGAAGGTGTCGGACGGTGAAAACCGCCTCAACAGCACCCGCGGCCCCCAGTGTATGGCCTGTATAACCCTTGGTGGAAAGAAAGGGAATTTTGGGCACGATTTTGGATAGCACCTTGCCCTCGACACGGTCATTGTCCTTGGTACCGGTTCCGTGGGCATTGATGAATCCAATGCCCGATGCCGGGATACCGCTCTCTTTGAGTGCCCACAGCAGGGCCTTTTCAAGGCCCCGGCCATCCGGTGCAGGGGTTGTAAGATGATATGCATCACATGCTGTACCATAACCCGAAAACCTGCATTTGGGGTCAGCGGCACAATAAGCAAACCCTTTATGGGATGCAAGTATGAGTACCCCGGCCCCCTCCCCCAGGTTAAGGCCGTTGCGTGCCTTGTCAAAGGGTTTACAGGGCATGGCATCGGCAATCATCAAAGAGGCAAAACCGTTGTAGGTGACTTTGCAAAGTTCATCTGTTCCACCGGCGATGACAAGATCGCATAATCCTGCCCGGATCCAGGAAGCACCGATTCCTATGGCATCCGAGCCTGACGCACAAGCATTGACTACGGTTTGAACCGGACCCGCAAGCTTCAAATACCGTGCAATGGCTCCGGATGGATTGCTGTTCAAAAATCGTCTCACCGGTGACATCCCGGGTTTTTTGCCATTTCGATAATCAACATAAAAACCATCGTTGTTCAGCATGCAGCCCACAGTGGTTCCCATGATTACGCCTACGTTCCTGCCCCCAAGGGAAGCGGGATGAATTCCTGCATCCGAAAGTGCCTGCAAGGCGGTCCCAAGCCCGAAACGGGCGGTCAGGGTGAGATGGCCGGTATCAGCATTTCCAGGCGGCAGGGTAGCTTCATTAACCTCGAACACCGGCAGGGGTCGGAGATGATCCGTTGTAAAACGGGTGGGAGCCCCGGGATTTCTGATACCCGAAAACATGGTCTCAATGCCGGTGTCAACGTCTTTTCCAGCGGCACTGACACACCCGACTCCCATGACGGCCACGTCCTGTCTATTGTTAAATATCACTTTGGTTCGACACTCTCTTTCCACATATCATAGAAATTAAAAAACTGATAAGGAAATCGTTGTGTATATGCTTCAAGGGAAGCAATAAACTTTGTCACATAAGGCATATACACTTTTCTATCTTTTCCCAGTTTTTTCCGTACATAGATGATCTCAGGAATGGAGAGGCTGTATTGATCAGGTCCTCTCTTGTGTGAATGGAGTACCACAATGGGCTTTCCAGATATGGAAGCCATTTTATAGGCGAGCAGAGGAAATCCAGCCGGTTTTCCCAGGAAGTCAACCTTAATGGTGAATTCAGCGGACTTAAATACCCTGTCACCCATGATGCAGAGGATTTCATCATTTTGCAATACCTTGAGCATCTCTATGGTGCCGCCCAGGAACTGATCCGGATTGATAATATTAAATGGGGTTCCCTTTTGCCCATGCTCAAAATAATGTTTGTCAATATCCTGTTCATCCCTGTACATCAGAAGATTGACAGGTTTCCCAAGCTCGGGCAATGCTGACATCACCCCCTGCCAGCACCCCACATGGGACATCAGAAGAATGAAGCCGGAGTTCAATGACCTGATTTTTTTAATATCTGCTTCATACTCAAAGTCCATATGGATGGAGGCCTGCCCAAGTATGCCCAGGATGGCTCGGTCAACCAGGGCCTTACCAAAAT
This sequence comes from Desulfamplus sp., assembly GCA_015231465.1. Lineage (GTDB taxonomy): Bacteria > Desulfobacterota > Desulfobacteria > Desulfobacterales > Desulfobacteraceae > Desulfamplus. The sequence continues at coordinate 5,293 of JADGBO010000160.1, read as the reverse complement.
TCAAAACAAGCTGATAACGCTGTAATATTCTTTTAATTCCAGATGTCTTGGGAAATCTTCTGGTGAGGTAAGGTTCTGTTTTTATTTTAACAGCTTGATGAAATATAACATAGTAAAACACAATGAAATATAAAACAAAGTAGGCTGCCCTGCGGCCTCCGATTTTAACCATCAGGTAAAAGAAGTTATGGCCGAAACGGGTTCCCATGCTCTTGCTGGTCCATTGTTTTGTGTCACCCATGTCTGCTCCTGGTAATTTTTTTCAGCACTTTCATCACCGGCTGTCCCGGGGGAAATAATCACCGACTGTCCCGGGGGAAATAAACAGTTAAATCATCAAAAAGCTGGCTTGAAAAGAGAAGTTTCCTGAATTTTACCAGGCTTTCGTGGAAAATGGCTGTATTGTCATAAACTTCAAACTCTTTGTTCAATATGTCATAAATTCCGGATGTTCCATAACCCAGTTTTCCAGTATCCCGGAACGAAAGGGCCTGGAGATCGGCCAGGGTTTCAAGGGTGAGAATGTGTTTTGCATTACTGACGAGACGAAAAGCTTTTCTTGCCGCAACCGTCCCCATACTGACTATATCCTGGTTGCTGGCATTGCAGGATATGGAGTTGACACTCATGGGGTTTGCAAGGTTCCTGTTTTCAGCCGTAGATGAAGTGGCCAGGTACTGGGCACCCATAAAACCCATGGTAAGACCTGCCTGACCCACAATGAGATGTTCGGGAAGCCCTTCGTTCAAATTTTTATCGAGAAATTTATTGATTCTTCTTTCGGACAGGTTACAGAGCGTTGAAATTGCAATGCAAAGCATATCCATGGCAAAAGAGACGCTTTGGCCATGGAAATTTCCGCCGTGGAGAATTTTGTTCTTTTCCGCTATGATAATGGGATTGTCATTGACCGAATTGGCTTCTGTTTCAACGGTTTTTACCGCATAATCCAGGGCCTCTTTCACCGGTGCCAGTATCTGGGGAGTGCATCGAATGGAATAGACATCCTGCACATTGATGGATGTTTCAAAAATCGGTATTTCATCTCTATTCTCCTGCCTGATGCGGCCATGCAGCTCCTCCCGGACGGTTATATTCGAGGTACCCTTGTAAAGCCTTCGGATGGTTTCTGCAATGGCCACCTGCCCAGGATGGGGTTTCACCCTGTGCAGATCCGCGTCAAAGGCATCGTCTATACCGCCGAATATCTCAACGGCAAAGGCCGCGTTGACGCAGGCGATGTTGAGAAGCTTGTCCGCCCCGAACAGCGTAAAGGCAGCAATACCGGTCATTGCTGCCGTACCATTCATGAGAGCCAGCCCTTCTTTGTAGCTCAGTGCCAGCGGTGCAAGGCCCGCCCTTTCCAAAGCCTGGGCCGCCGGAATAAGTTCACGGTCCAGGTAAACCCGGCCCTTTCCAATAATGGCAAGGGAGAGGTGTGCCAGATGGATTAAATCCCCGGATGCCCCGACACTGCCGCATTCCGGTATAAATGGAGCTATGTTGTTGTTGATCATATCACGCATAAGCTCCAGCAGCCTTATACGTACCCCGGAATAGCCCTTAACCAGGGTATTGAGCCTCACCGCCAGAATCCCCAGGGCAATATAGGGCAGTATGGGGGGGCCAAGTCCTGCGGCATGGCTGATGATGAGGTTATTCTGCAGGATTTCGATCTTGCTTATATCTATGATCTTGTTGCACATGGGGCCAAAGGAGGTATTGACACCGTAGATCACTTTTTTCTCTTTAACCGCCCTGTCCAGGAACCCTCGGGATGCCCGGCATCTTTCAAGTGCGGTTTCATCCAGCTCAACCCTTTTATCGCCTATTCCGATGGCCACAATATCTCGAAATGAAAGATCATTGCCCGTCAAAACAATGGCCGGTCTTTTATCCATGCTATTTTTGCCTTAAATCGAAAAATGTAACCCTTTTACGCTTCTTGTCAAATTGATAGACTCTGCGGTCTGCCACATTGCGGTCAATAATTTTTATTTCAGGCACAACCCTTACCCTGGCACGAAGAATATCTTTCATCCAGTCAACACCTTGGGTCTCATCAATGGCGGCATTGAGTACAATGCGGTCTGTTCCGTCCTGATTCATAAAGGCTTCAACATATCCGCCATGAAACCGGGGGTCCCCTTCAAGGGCCCCGATGACGGCATTCGGGAAAACCGTCGTACCTTTATATTTGAGCATCTGGTTTTTCCTGCCCAGGACCGGAGCAATTCTTTTGGTGGTGCGACCGCATCTGCACTTTTCATCAATCAGGAAGGAGATGTCGCCGGTTTTAAAGCGTATCAGAGGCATACCTGTGACACCCAGGGGTGTTACCACAACTTCCCCGGGGGAGCCGTCCGAAACAGGTTCTCCGGCATCATCCAGGATTTCAGTGATGCCAAGCTCCGGCCGCAGATGACCCCCGCATCTTTCCGTGCATTCGCAAAAAGTGGTGGCAATCTCACTTGATGCATAGGTGGAGAAGATAGATGCCCCCCACATATTTTCCAGGTCCCGGGCAAGGGGGAGCAGTTTCATGGCGGGATCTTTTGTGGGCTCACCAATGGCAATCAGTCTTTTCACCCCTGCTTTTGCAGGGTCATCACCTTGATCCAGAGCGTACCGGCCGATTTTATAAATCAGGGAGGGCACACCCACAACAGCCGTGGCCCCTGTCAATCGTATTAGCTCCCAATGGGACGACACGCTGCCGGAACCGCTTCGGACTACCCGTGATTTGAGTTTTACACCGCCAAGAAAATAAGCGATGCCGGCCATGAAGCATCTGTCCAGTGCGGCACATATTAAAAGAGTATCCTGTTGGGTAATCCCGGTCATGGCAAAGGCAATCTCCTCGTTATAGGCCAGCCGTGCCAGATCGCCGGATGTCAAATGCAATACCGTGGGCAGGGAACCGGTTGTGGCTGAAGTGAGGCTGACATCTACAATTTCGTCGGTTCCCACACACAGGAACGCATTGGAATCACCAAGGTCTTTTTTTTCCGTTAGAGGCAACGCTGTAATATCCGAGGGTGTCCGGATTTTATTTATATCAACCCTATTTTCTTTGAATAAACGACGGTAAAATCCTGAATTTTCCGCAATATAATGGAGATGCTTTAGAAAAAGGCGTGTCTGGGCATCCCTTATCTCCCCGGGGCAGGCATATTGCAGTGAGGCATATGCCTGCCCGGGAAAATCAAATCGAATACCAACGGCATCATTATCCTGGATAAGCAATGGACTCAGTTCCTCCTGTCAATCATCCTGCCATTTTTATCAAAGATCACAGCATAGGTTTTGAATCGATTTGTCCAGTAAATCCACTCATAGGCATCCAAGGAGGGGGTTCTGTGGGCTGCCGGATATCCCAGTGCCGTCATTATACCCTTTTTAGTCATACCCTTGATGGCGGTTCCGTCTTTGATACCCTGCTGATCCACGGCTGAAAATTGGCCAAGGGATACCTTTTGCCCGGAAAGAATGGTGTCAATGTATGCATCTCTTTCCATTGCCATGATTTTACTGCTGAATATGAAATGAATTTTTTCACCATTGTCGGTTCTTTCAAGAATGAATCCCTTGGACCAGGGCTTTACTACCATGGGGGTGCCGGTGGGGATGACCCTGTGGCCGGAAAATGGGCCTGTCCAGTTAGCACAATGGGCTTTAATATCTCCGGCGGTTTTGTAATGAACATGGATATTGAATTTATTGTACATGATCCCGCTGGTTTTATCCCCTTGCATATCCTTTGCCGGTGAAGTTCCTGTCCCCCGACATCCGGAAAAGCTGCACATCACAAGTAATACCAGAACCCCACAATAAAATTTTTTCATAAATACCTCCTCAAGGTAACCCCTACGGTCACGAAGTGCCGTAGGGGTAGTTGACTTAGTGATAGGGTTTAATTAACTTACCCAGGCTCCCATGGCAAGCCTGTAATAGGTGGCTGGGGATGCGATGAATGGGCAAGTTATTAAAAATCAATTCCTTAGTGATGGTGCCCAATCAATTTACACGGACTCCTATTCCAGGGCTGTGAAAAATAACATTACAAACCTGCCGCACAAAAATGATGATACATATAAAAAACCCGCCTTGAAGTCAAGGTTGGTGATTGGAATAAATAACTCCATGGAAGGTTTATTTTTCATCACACTATTGATCAGCCTCAATCAAAATGATATTGGTACATCAAAATAATAAAAACTTTCATACCCTGGCGTGGCGGGCCGAACAAAAAATGAAAGCATCTCCGGAAATGAAAAATTATCTTAAAAATTGGGCATCCTTCATTTATCAGTTTACACTTTTACGGAGAGTATATGCTTACTCGTGAGTGATAAGTTCTCCCACTGACCACTGCTGATAGTACTGTAATGCAATATATAACCACAATATATGGTGTGGGATATGAGAACTTACAACTCTTGAGATGCTTATTTGTCGGGATTTATGTTCTAAAAAGTGTAAAGTAATTTTGGGGGGCATATGAAGGATGCCAAAAATTGATTAATAATATTTATAATTGAGCTGAAATGGAACTGAAACAGAAACTAAAGCAGATGATAATAGAAGAACTTCAGATTGAAGATGTCACCGTCGATGAAATTGATGATGATGCTCCGCTTTTTGGCGAGGGCCTGGGCCTTGATTCACTGGATGCAGTTGAACTTGTGGTCCAGTTGCAGATACATTTCGGCGTTGAAATCAAAACTCTTGAAGAGGGTCGTCCGGCAATGCAGTCCATCAATACACTGACCCGATTTGTCAGTGCAAAATTATCAAATAATAAGAGACAAAAGGCTTTACCTTGAAACTTGCAATTCAAGGTATAGGGGCCGTCACACCCATGGATGACTCCCAGGATTGCCCTTATGACGGATCCCCGGATATTTTTTTTCGGGAGTTTGGCCATGAACCTGTCCAGTGGGAAAAGGAGTCATCCCGACTTCACAAGGTGAAAGAGACATCGGATGTAGTTAATTTTGTCCCCCCCAAAAAACTGCGAAGAATAGACCGGTTCTCCCGTCTCGGGCTTCTCGCTGCGGGCCGTGCCATTGAAGATACAGCTCCGGATATCTATTCAAAAGAGAATCTCGGCGTTATTGTGGCCACAGGTTTCGGTGCCCTGGAAACCACCTTCTGCTTTTTAGACTCCTACATCAATAAAGGAGACGGACTTGCAAGTCCCACCCATTTTTCAAATTCCGTCCACAATGCAGTATCCGCACACATATCCATCTGCTACGGCCTCCAGGGACCTAACATGACAGTGAGTCAG
>JADGBO010000015.1:970-27514 GCA_015231465.1 Desulfamplus sp. | reverse complement strand
CTGCCATGGCCGTTGTTATGAAAGAGTCGGAAAGCCAGCCGAATTTTTCCATGCAATTTAACGATATTGTTCCTTGGCAGGGAACGCTCAAGCAATTAAGTTAACAGACCTTTAAGGAGTTTTATAATGTTTGGTTTGGGAATGCCTGAAATTCTGCTTATTCTTGCCATTGCTCTTATTGTAATCGGCCCTAAAAAATTGCCTGACATGGCCAAGAGCCTTGGGCGTGCCCTTGGAGAGTTCAAAAATGCAGCCCAGGACTTTAAACGCAGCATTGATCTTGAAAGCTCTGCCAGGGAGTTCACAGAACCGGTTAAAAATATCAGGGACGATATAAAAAAGACCATGAATCCCCTTGAATCCGGTTTGGAAAAAAATAATTCCAATAAAGAGGATTACAGCAAAGATACTTCCAACAAAGAGGATTCCAGCACCGGAGATGAAATATCGGATATCTTGCCCCAAGAGAGCAATGAAGGTAAAAATAAGGCCGGAAAGCATCTGGAAAATGATCTGAAAAACAGTAAGAGTCATGGAGATGCAGTAAAATGAGTGTTCATGAAGATGACAAAGCTCCCTTAGAAGATCATCTTGGAGAACTTCGGGATCGTTTGATTCGCTGTTTTGTCGCTGTTATTATCGGCTTTTTTATTGCTTTCTTTTTCAAGGAGAAACTTTTTGAAATTTTGACAGCCCCCCTTATAAAGGTCATGGGGGATGGCCAGAAGATGATATTTACGGGCCTTCCCGAAGCTTTTTTCACTTATCTCAAAGTTTCGCTGCTTGCGGGTATAATCCTGGCAGTTCCGGTTCTTTTTTATGAGTTCTGGATGTTTGTATCTCCAGGGCTTTACCGGAATGAGAAAAAATTTATCATTCCGGTTGTCCTTCTCTCCATTATCTGCTTCATGGTTGGCTCGGCTTTTGGCTACTTTATCGTTTTCCCCTACGGGTTTCAGTTTTTCCTCGGATTCTCGTCCGATACCATCCAGGCCATGCCCTCCATGAAGGAGTACCTGAGCTTTTCCTCCAAAATGCTTCTGGCCTTTGGTTTTGTCTTTGAACTTCCCCTGATCATTACATTTATGGCACGCATGGGAATGGTTACCGTCCCTTTTCTTAAAAAGAACAGAAAATATGCCATACTTATTTTTTTTGTAGGTTCCGCCCTTATCACACCTCCGGATGTGGTCACCCAGATAATGATGGCCATTCCCCTGATGTTCCTTTTTGAAGTCAGCATTCTTGGTGCAAAAATTTTTGGAAAAAAAAATGATGACGAAGATGAAAAGGATGACGAAGATGAAAAGGATGACGAAGATGAAAATGATGACGAAGATGAAAAGGATGCCGAAGATGAAAAGGATGCCGAAGATGAAAAGGATGGCGAAGATGAAAAAGATGACGACAATGGGAAAGATAATTTGAAGGATGGATAGCTTTTTACAGGTCATTGTCCCGGGAAGGTATTCCTCGCCTTCTCAACCAACAGGAGAAGAATTATAAAATGGATTTGTCCAGACTGCCCAGGAAATTTTCAAAACCCATCACCACCGTGGACTCCCACACAGAAGGTGAAGCCACAAGGCTTATAGTTGACGGGATCGGTGACATTCCCGGAAAGACAATGATGGAGAAGCTCAGCCTCTTTAAATCTAAATATGACCATGTACGCCTTCTTCTGACCAGTGAACCCAGGGGCCGTGAGGTGCTGGTTGCAATGCTGACGGAAAATGTCTCTCCCGGGGCATCCTTTGGACTCATCTACATGGATGCAAAGAGATACCCGTACCTTTGCGGCCATGCTACCATCGGAGCTGTAACAACACTTGGGGCCACAGGATATATTGAGTTTCATGAGGGAGAGAACAAGGTTTATGTGGATACTCCTTCCGGCATCATGGATGCCAGGGTTACAGTAAAGGATGGGGAGATTGTCTCTGTTGCCGTGCTGATGGTTCCATCCTTTGTTTTTGCCATAGACAAAAGAATCCATGTGGAGGGATTCGGTGATATTCTGGTTGATCTTGTCTGCACCGGAGGCTTTTTTGCCATGGTGGAGGGCAGCCGCATCGGTATTGATCCTGTCATTGAAAACAGGGACGTGCTTGTGGATCTGGGTATGAAAATAATTGATGCAGCCAATGATCAGCTTCAGGTGCAGCACCCTCTTAACAGGGATGTCAACACCGTGGATGTCACCGAATTCTACACCTCGGAAATCGTTGACGGCCAGGCCCGGGGCCGGGGAGTCGTCATTTATGGTGAATCCCACATGGACCGTTCTCCCTGCGGAACAGGCACAGCATCAAAGCTTGCATTGCTTCACCATCGGGGAGAACTTGATATGCACCGGCCCTACATCAACTTTAGTCCCCTGGGCACCTCTTTTCGGGCATTCCTTGTGGAAAAGACCCGGGTAGGAGAGCTTGATGCCGTTGTCACTCAAATAGAGGGCAGGGCATGGATAACCGGGATTCATAAATTTTTAATAGAACCCACAGACCCCTTCCAGCAAGGCTTTATCCTGTAACAAAAACTATATAACGGACATGGCGGCATTACCGCCACAATCGAAAAATGAAAGTCCCGGGAGCCTTAAATTATGAGGACTTTCATATAAAAATGCATTTGCTAAAATATTTCTCTGGAAGTCTATATTGTGATTATAGTACTTTCCAGCCTGTCCCTGATATGTCTTAACAGCCATGAACTGCCCGGGAGATCCCATTGAGATACCAGATACCTGATATTATTTTGTTTAATGCAGAGATACACCCCCATGATCAATATAATAAAACCCGTTCCACTGCCGTTGCCATATGCGGCAGACGCATTGCAGCAGTGGGGGACGATGTTGACATACTCTCCATGGCAGGGCCCGATACGGTGAAGATCAATTTGACAGGTCGGCAGGTGTTGCCCGGATTTATCGATTCCCATTTCCATTTTTATGAGTGGGCAATGAACTATGACAGTATCGATTTTGCCTCGACAAAGACATTTGGAGAGATGGAAGATGCGGTGGCCGCTCGTGCAAAATCCTTTGAACCCGGCAAATGGATAACCGGATACGGGTTCAACGAGTCGGACTGGCCTGAAAAACGCATGCCCCATAGAAGGGATCTGGATCGGGTGGCTCCTGACAATCCGGTCTGTATATGGCGGTGCGATCTTCACCTTGCAGTGGCCAACTCCCGGGCCCTGGCCCTGGCTGGCATCGACAAAAATACCCGGAACGGAAATACCCGGTATATACTTGACGGAACCATTGAGATGGAAGCGGATGGAACACCCACCGGACTCCTTAGGGAGCTTGCCCCCAATCTTATCCGCCGGGCAATCCCTCCCCTGTCCGAGGCCGAACTTCTCAAAAATATGGAGAGGGCCATTGCCCATGCCCAATCCCTGGGCTTGACATCCATACACGACATTCGCCTCATGGGGGGAGGGGAGGGTGCCGCTGCCCTTGGTGTATGGCAGACTCTCCACAGCCGGGATAAGCTTGGTATAAGGTGCCATGTGACCCTTCCAGGGGAGATGACGGATCAGGCCGTTGCCCTGGGACTTCGCACGGGGTTTGGCGATGATCTTTTAAGAATCGGCCATCTGAAATTCTTTGCCGACGGCGGAATGGGTGCAAGAACAGCCTGGATGACCCGGAAATATCTTGATGCCCAATATGGAATGCCCCTGACCCCCCTGGAGGAGATTGAGGCTGCCGTTACAAAGGCTGATGATGCCGGACTCTCTTGCATGGTTCATGCCGTGGGAGACAGGGCTTGTCATGAGATCATCAGTATGTTTACAAGGATTGAATCTGCAGGAAAGAAGCTTGTTGCCCAGGGAGCATCCATCTCCCATGGCGGGCAAAGGATTCGCCACCGCATCGAGCATCTCCAGATGGTTCTTCCCGAAGATTTAAAGGCCCTGGGATATCTGAAAAATATTGCAGTATCGTGCCAGCCCAACAACATGAGCCTGGATATCTCCATGATTGACCAGTGTGTCGGGGATCGTGGCAGATATGCCTATGCTTTGAAAAGTATTCTTGCCACCGGAGTGCCGGTGATCTTCAGCTCGGATGCTCCGGTTGCTGCCCCCAATCCCTTTGAAGGAATCTACTCGGCAGTCACCAGAAAACGCATGAACGGTACGCCGGAACAGGGTTGGTACGGCAATCAGGCCATCACCGTCCATGAGGCCCTGCAGGGTTACACGTTGATCCCTGCCCTTGTATCAGCCATGGGCAGGGATCTGGGTTCAATTTTACCTGGAAAGCTTGCGGATATGGTGGTCATTGACCGGAATATTTTCACATGCCCCCGGGAATCCATCAAGGATATATCCGTGGATATGACCATTTTTAACGGCAAAATAGTTTATAACCGGCCATGACGGCATTACCGCCACAATCGAAACATGAAAGTAGGGGCGGTTCATGAATCGCCCTACGGACTTTCATATAAAAAACGATAGAGAAGAGTCTGATATGAAATATCTTGAGGAAACCATAAAAAATATTAAAGAGATAAATAGACCAATAAAAGAGAAGGCCCTTATACGACTTTCCGAGCAGGCAAGACCGGCTGGAAGTCTCGGCATTCTTGAAGGGGTGGCCGCCAGGCTGGCCGCCATAAAAGGAACACTTGATGTCAGGCTTGAAAAAAAGGTGGTGGTGACATGTGCCGGAGATCACGGAGTTGTCGAGGAGGGGGTGAGTCTCTTTCCCCAGGAGGTGACATGTCAGATGGTGGAAAATTTTGTAAACGGAGGTGCATCCATCAATGTGCTTGCCCGCCATGCCGGGGCATCGGTAAGGGTAGCTGATTTCGGCGTGAACAAAGATTTTGATCCAGGCATGCCGATTTTCCACAAAAAGGTCAGAAAGGGCACTTCCAACTTTACAAAGATGCCTGCCATGGATCGGGAAGAGGCTGTTAAATCCATTAACGCGGGAATCTCCATTGTGGATGAGCTGGTACAAAAAGGGGGGGTGGACATGATAGGCACCGGTGATATGGGCATAGGAAACACAACTCCCTCATCGGCCATCATAGCCGCCTTTTCAGGAATAGCACCTGAAAAGCTTACAGGAAGAGGTACCGGCATAACCGATGCCATGCTGGAAAAGAAGATCTCCGTGATTAAACATGCCCTTGATCTGCACAGACCAAATCCGTTGGATCCCATTGATGTCCTCTCCAAGGTGGGGGGCTTTGAAATTGGCGGACTTGCCGGCCTTGTCCTTGGAGCTGCAGCCCACGGTATTCCCGTCGTATGTGACGGGATAATCTCAACGGCCGGTGCCCTTATTGCCTGGGAACTGGCACCAACGGCAGGGGAGTATCTGTTTGCGGGCCATCGTTCGGTGGAGGTGGGGCATGGATTCATGCATGAAAGACTCAATCTTGTGCCCATCCTTGACATTGGATTTCGACTGGGAGAGGGAACAGGTGCGGTGCTTGCCTTCAATCTCATGGAGGCTGCAACCCGCATTCTTGCAGAGATAAAGACCTTTGAAGAGGTTGCCATAACAAACGCCCAGAAAAATTCATAATGATAAAAAAGGGCATCTTTCATTTGTAGGTTTACACTTTTTTTGAACCATGATTTTCATGATTAAGGGATTACCTTGATTTTTAATCGTGTTAATCCTTAAATCCTTTAATCATGGTTCAGAATTTTTCGGAAAGTGTAAACTATAGTTCAGGTCATACGAGCTGATACCAGGCACAACTCAATATTATAACGACAAGTATCAAGTCATATGACCGACACTATAATTTTGAGTTCATATGATGTAATCTATATGATGTAATCTGCCCCTGCGGATTTGGACCAAACGATGATCAAAGGCAGAATTTAAATTTCAAATCCGTCAACATCCAGCTCATCCTCGCTGCTGAAATTATGACGATTTTCAAGCCTTTTGACCCGTCTCTCCAGGGTTAGAATATATTTCTCCATCATCTCGATATATTGTGAAAATTCATCGGTGATACCAAATTCCTTTTTTCTCTCGTTCAGCCGTTTTTTCAGCTCGGATTTGCTTTCCACGGCTCTCTCCTCCAATGTCGGCATCTATATTCCTCTTCTTCTATCTTAATATTTCTCGGTAGTGTATCCATTACCACGGTACATATTGACCCAAAATTCATATAAGTTCACAATCCCCTAAGTCACGAAGTGCTCAGGGGTAGTTGACTATGGAAGCATCAGGAGTTAGAAATCAATACTTCCCGGGGTTCTTGGAAAGGGAATCACGTCCCTGATGTTAGTTACACCTGTTATCAACATCAAAAGACGTTCGAATCCCATGCCGAAACCCGAGTGGGGCACCGAGCCGAATCGTCTGGAATCCAGATACCACCAGTAGTTTTCCCTGGGAAGGTTCATCTCTTCCATTCTCTTTTCAAGCATTTCAAGTCTCTCCTCCCTCTGGCTGCCGCCGATTATCTCCCCGATCCTCGGCACGAGAAGATCCACCGCGGCCACGGTACGGCCGTCATCGTTCAGGCGCATGTAAAAGGGTTTTATGCCCCTGGGGTAGTTCATCAAAAAGAGTGGTTTCTTAAAATACTCTTCTGCAAGGAACCGCTCGTGTTCGGACTGGAGATCCATGCCCTTTTCCACTTTATACTCAAATTCCCTGCCGGATTTTAAAAGCAGGTCCACCGCATCTTCATAGTTGATTCTCTCATAGGTTTCATTCAGCAGGGTATTGAGTACCTTTTGCAGCCCCTTGTCCACAAAGCTTGTAAAGAGGTTCATATCTTCGCTGCAAAACTCCAGGGCATGGGTCACAAGATATTTCAAAAGCTCCTCTCCATGATCCATGTTTCCTTGAAGATCGCAGAAGGCCATCTCGGGCTCCACCATCCAGAATTCGGCCACATGGCGGCTTGTGTTGGAATTTTCCGCCCGAAAGGTGGGGCCGAAGGTATATACATCGCCAAGGGCCAGGGCAAACATCTCGGCTGAAAGCTGCCCCGAGACTGTAAGGTTGGCCTCCTGGCCGAAAAAATCCCCGGCATAATCGGCCTTGCCTGTTTTTCCGGAAGCCACAGGGTCCAGTACCGTAACCCGGAACATCTCACCTGCCCCTTCACAATCTGAACCCGTAATTATGGGGGTGTGAAGATATCTGAATCCCTTTTCCCTGTAAAAGTTGTGAATGGCCCAGGACATCTCCGAGCGGATGCGGAACATGGCTCCATATTTATTGGTTCTGCTCCTTAGATGGGCTATTTTTCTTAAGAACTCATCGGAATGGCGTTTCTTCTGAAGGGGATAATCTTCCGGTGCCTGGCCCACAATCTCCACACTGTCTGCGTGTATCTCCCATTTTTGGCCCTTTCCAGGGGATGGAATCAGTTTTCCGGTGACGCTGATGGCCGAGCCTGTTGTAATGGACAGAGCATCAGCGTAGTTGGGAAGAGTGTTGTCTGCAATAATCTGGATATTGCCAAGGCATGAACCATCGTTGAGTTCCATAAAGGAAAAACCCTTGGAATCCCTTCGGGTTCTGACCCATCCCTTCACTGTAACCCTGCCCATCTCGGAATCCGATGCCAGAAGTTTTTTGATCTTTATCCTCTCCATAATAATGCACCTCTTTATGAAATTATAAATTTAATTTAAAAATCTTTTTTTAACGGGCTTTTTTAACACACAGGAGTATGTTTTCATAGTTAAAAACCATTGGGCTGTTAACTCCATTGGGGGTACAGGGGGCACTCCCTTGGGGCTGACCCCTGTAGGGGCACTCCCTTGCGGCTGAACTTAAGAATTGATTTGCTGAAATATTATTCTGGAAGTCTATAGAGAGTTAGTGCTGAATAAGGATAGAGTTAGTGCTGAATAAGGATAGAGTTAGTGATGAAAAGGATAGAGTTAGTGTTGAAAAGGATAGAGTTAGTGTTGAAAAGGATAGAGTTAGTGCTGAATAAGGATAGAGTTAGTGATGAAAAGGATAGAGTTAGTGTTGAAAAGGATAGAGTTAGTGTTGAAAAGGATAGAACTGGGGTGGGGTGTCTAAAAACCAATTTGATGTACAAATCGTGATTATGTAAATCGTGATTATGTAGAGACGCAATGCATTGCGTCTCTACCGTTCGGTTATTTTTGTCCTTGGCAAGATGGTCAAAAAATCAAGATGGTCAAAAAATGAAAAATCAAAAATGGCAGATTTAGACACACCTGCTTAGCCGTTATTATAGTAGGGGCGATTCATGAATCGCCCCTACGGGACTTTCATTGTTAGTTGTGCCTGCCAGGGCATGGCCGTTTATATGAAAGTCCCCATATTTAAAAGCTCCCGGGACTTTCATCATTTCGATTGTGGCGGTAATGCCGCCATGGAGGTTATATGGATTTGGCCATCATGTCCCCCATCAGTTTACTGAACCTTGCCGGATTGTCGATCTTGCCTCCTTCACTCACAATGGCTATATCCAGAAGCATCTCACTGTAATCGGTGAGCAGGGGATTTGTGGTGTCTGTCTCAAAAATATGCTTCATCTTCTGGATCAGAGGATGGCTGATGTTAAGCTCCAGGGATCTCTTCTGCTCCGGGGTCTCCTGGCCCGAAGCCTTGAGAATCTTCTCCATGTATGCACTCATGGCATAATCATCGGCCGAAAGGCAGGCCACAGACTCCTTGAGTCGGTTGGATACAACCACTTCCTTTACCCTTTCATTGAGCTTTTCCTTGATGAATTTGAAAAGAGTACTGTACTCTCCCTTTTTCTCATCATCGACTTTGTCAAGTTCCAGATCACCCTTTTCCGCACTTTTGAGTTTCTTCTCCTTGTACTCATGCAGGGACTGGGTTACCCACTCATCCACCGGATCAACCATGAGAAGTACCTCGTAATCCCTGGCTTTGAGACTCTCCAGAAGGGGGCTGTTAATCAGGGATTTCATGTTCTCGCCGGTTATGTAGTAAATCTCCTTCTGATCCTCGGGCATTCTTTCGATATACTCATCCAATGTCACATATTTACCGTCCGATTTCGTGGTCTTGTAGCGAAGAAGCGATGCTATGCGTTCCCGATTTTCGAAATCCATGGGAAGGCCGGCTTTCAGGGCCTGGCCGAACTCATTGTAAAACTCTTCGTACTTCTCCTGGGGCATCTCCTCAAGCATGCCGAAAATCTTTTTCACAAGATTTTTACGGATATTTCTGACAAGCCTGTCCTCCTGGAGTATTTCACGGCTGACATTGAGGTTGAGGTCCGGTGCATCCACCACACCCTGTATAAATCCGAGGTATTCCGGAAGCAGCTCTTTACAGTCATCCATGATAAAGACCCTTTTGCAGTAGAGCTGCATCCCATGTTTTCTCTCGGGCCGGAACAAGTCAAAGGGTGCCTTGGAGGGGATAAAAAGCAGAGCATCATACTCGGTAACACCTTCAAACCGCTTGTGAAGTATCTCCAGGGGTTTGTCCCAGTTATGGCTTATATGTCTGTAGAACTCCTCATACTCCTCATCGGTGACATCCTCTTTGTTTTTTGCCCAGATGGCCTTCATGGAGTTAAGGGTCTCATCGGCACGCACCTTGCGGAAAGCTTCTCCCAGGGGTTTGCCGTCGGCATCCTTTATCCGCTCGTTTTCCGGAATGGGTTCACTTTTTTCAACATTCATTATTATGGGGTAGGTTACAAAATCCGAATGCTTCTTTACAATATGCCTTATGGTATATTCATCGGTGAAATTCTGCTCACCCTCTTCGGGCTCCTTGAGATGAAGGGTTATGGTTGTCCCCCTGGACTCTTTCTCCACCTCTTCTATGAGATAGCTTCCCTTTCCGTCGGATTCCCACCTTACACCTTTTTCAGCACCTGGAGCCCTGGTCAGCAAAATTATCTTCTCTGCAACAATGAATGCACTGTAAAAACCCACACCAAACTGACCGATCAGTTCAGGCGTAAGAGCATTTGATTCCTTGGAACGCTCAATGGCATCCATGAAAGCTTTGGTGCCGCTCCTTGCTATGGTTCCTATATTCTCGTTGACCTCATCATAGGTCATGCCTATGCCGTTGTCGCTGATCTCAAAAATCTTTTTTTCAGGATCCGTGGATATTCTGATGTGGTAGTCATTGTCTCCCTCAAAAAGAGCCGGTTCGGTCTGTTCCCGGAAACGAGCCTTGTCAATGGCATCGGATGCATTGGATATAAGCTCTCTGATAAATATCTCCCTGTTGGAGTAGAGGGAGTTGATGATAAGATGCAGCAGTTGCTGAACTTCGGTTTTAAATTCGCATGTTTCCTTTTTGTTGCTCATAATTTCTCCTGAAATTTGTTTTTGATTAAACCTTCATGGCCGGAGCCCGGCCATCTCCGAGCATGGAAATAATATATCCATTTCCACGGTAAAGTTAAATATATTAGCCTGGGGTGTCAAAATCTGCCATTTTAGGTTGCTCATTTTTTGACCATCAAACGGTAGAGACGCAATGCATTGCGTCTCTACATCATCACGATTTGGGCATCAAATTGGTTTTTAGACACCCTAATATTAGCCCTTATCCTGGAAAGGCTGGTTGATTACCTCCCATAGTAGTTTTTAGTAAACTAAAACAATAAAGATGTAGTGGTATGATTGGAGCTTACAACACTTGATATGTTAATATCTGCCTGGTATTGTACTCAAGTGTGTCATAATAATTGATGCAAATTCAAGATTGTCAAGGCAGGCAGGTGTTTAAATTTATATTTAACCAATGGCAACCGCCATCGTGCACCAATGGCAACCGCCATCGTGTACCAATGGCAACCGGCATCGTGCATTATTTACGTAACTATTGCTTCTGTGTACATATTGGGCAGATTCCATATCTGCCCCCCAAACCGGGCGGGTATGGAACCCGCCTCTACAATCTTGATCGAAATGATGATCATGGCGGCAATTTCATTATCTGGAAACCTAATTAGGTATTGTTTTAACTTGACATGAACAGATAACAAAAATAGAATACGCCTTTTTATTTTAACCTAAATTTGCACACCGTTTTTAAGGATATATGATGTCAGAGAGAACAAAGCCCCAAAATTCAGACCAGCACATTGAAAATCTCCGCTTGCAGCTTAAACAGAACAGTGACTGCGGCACAACCCATTACAACCTTGCCGTGGCTCTCATGGGAAAACAGGATTACGATGCAGCCGAACGCTCCCTCCATGATGCCGTGGAGTGCAGTCCCAATCTTGCCGAGGCCTATGTCCTTCTTGGGGGCATCTGTCTCCAGAGGAACGACCTTGAGGGATGTCTCAGGTACAATAAGTATGCTGTAAAGTCCCGGGCCGGATTTGCCGAGGGATATGCCAATATAGGCTTTGTGCTTCTTCAGCTCATTGACGGCACAAATGAAAAAGATGATGAAGAGAAGCTGGAACTGGCCATTAAAAATCTTCGCAAGGCAATCATTCATAACCCCAAGTTTGTCCAGGCATACACCACCATAGGCAATGCATATCTTATGAAGGGGCTTGTGGAAGAGTCCATCAAGGCCAACCTTGAGGCAGTCAATGTAGAGCCAGGATTCCCCGTTGCCCACAATAATCTTGCTGTGGCATACCTCCAGAAAGGGGATTACGCTCTGGCCATTGAACACTGCGACAGGGCCGAAGCCCTGGGTTTTCAGGTTTCCCCGGCCATGAAAAAAGAGCTGGAGAACCATAGATAACCCATGGCCCACTTCGTCCCTGTATTTACATGGTATATTGCAGGAGTTTCCGGAGAGATTACCCGGGCATCCCCCCTCTGGAGTGCTTCCCTTTGTAAAAAAAACAGCAGCCTGCTGATCCATGAATTTTTTGAGGCAGCCGAATCGTTCCTTACAACTGTACTGTTTCACCCATGGGCCGGGGAACATCCATCCAGGGTGACCACTGAACTACCCCCGGCTTTGCCCCAGACCTTCCTGGACAGGGATTTCCTGGAACCGTTATTCAATAATAACGATCCCCTGGACAGGAAGTTTTCCTGGAGGGATGTCATTCCATTGAAAAACCGGTTCACGCCGGTCAGCAGAACATCAATCTTTCTTGAAAAGCATGGTGCTTTTTATCACCCGGCCAGGGTTGAGATTATCCTGGAAGACAGCTCTGTCCACAATTTGGTGCTGAATTGTGCCGTATCTCCCCATGGACTTGCCCTTATAGAAAAAGAGTATCTCCTTTTGAGGGAACTGGGCAGAAAAAAACATTTGACCCGCCTGATTCCCCGGGTATTTGCCACGGCATCCTTCCATTGCAGGGGCATGGAGACGGCATTCTTCCTCGGGGAGTGGTTTGACGGCTATAAAGAGTTTCACCTTTCCGGGCCCAACCCCTCGCATCCATACCAGACACTCCATATGTGGAACAGCGATGGAACCATGGAAATTTACGACCCTCCGGAATTTTATCCCATTTATGAAAGAGCTTCCGAAATCCTCACCGATTTCTACAACATTGAGACCTTTGAACAGATATTCCCCTGGCACCATGCCGCCGGGGATTTCATAGTAAAACCCCTTCGATGCCATGGAAAACTGCTTCAACCCCCCGGGGAACATCTTCCCTTGGGAGAACAGCTTCAACCTTCCGGAAAAGAGCCTCAACATTACCAAAAAGTGATCCAGGAGGAGCCGGCATACATGGGCAACGGTTTTGATGTGAAACTCATCACCGTGAGGGGCTATGATTCAATGTTTATATCCTGTGATGACGATGATGCAGGAACCCCGGACCAAAACCGAGAGGAGCATCTCCACAATGATATCAATGATGATATCAATGACGATACTAATAATGATATCAATGACGATATTAATAAAGCCCTGCTGATATTTTTTCTCAATCTGTCACTGAGAATGCGCATTGACAGGATAGATGGCACCGGAGATTATACCCTTCTCCACCATGATGCCCTTGATTTCATTATCAAGGGGTTTTTCATCTCCCTTGATAAAAAAGATTCTCCGGCATCCATGAAACTCGAAAAAAGGGGTATGGGTAGCCTGTTTCTATCCTACCTGCAGCAATTTCACCGGCAAAGCATACTGATGATTCTTGACATGATTACAGATGGAGGAAATCCACACAACCCGGAATTTAGCTTCATTAAACAGCATATAGAGTCTCATGCAGAAGTTCTGTCACAAAAAATTCGAAGCTTGGGAAAAAATTGCTTTTTTATTGACAATGCTGTGTAGAAACCTTATATCAGCTAAGATTATCCATACATACAGGCTGACGGAACATAGAGAAGCAGCCGCAAGAGGTACTGAATTGGTGATCGCCAGGATCATCGTTGAATTTATAGGTTTTATTTGTTATGAAAGTTCTGCCTTTTTAAGGACTTTCAACGCTTCGATTGTGGCGGTAATGCCGCAATGTTTGTTATATGCAATTTAATTGAAAATGCCAATTGAATAGAGACGGCAATTGAATGGAGATGGTATTATGGATACGTTATCCGGCAGCCATTTCATCAATCGAATGTAATTTAACTTTTAACGGAGGTAAGTAAATGGCAAAACATGAAACTCCTTTACTGGACCAGTTGGAATCTGGACCGTGGCCGAGTTTTGTTTCTGATCTGAAGCATCAGGCCGAGATTAGAGCAAAGAATGAGGAGGGTGTGGAGTTCCAGATTCCCCAGGATTCTGTAGAGGATCTTCTTGGAGTTCTTGAACTTTCTTACAAACATGGAAGGACCCACTGGAAACACGGGGGTATCGTAGGTGTTTTCGGTTATGGCGGCGGTGTTATCGGTCGTTACTGCGATCAGCCCAAACTGTTCCCGGGCGTGGAACATTTCCACACAATGCGGGTTGCCCAGCCCTGCGGTAAATATTACAAAACCGACTTTCTAAGGCAACTGACCAAACTTTGGGATCTGAGAGGCAGCGGGGTTACCAACATGCACGGCTCCACAGGAGACATCATTCTCCTTGGAACCACCACACCCCAGCTTGAAGAGATTTTCTACACACTGACCCATGAAATGAATCAGGATCTGGGCGGTTCAGGCTCCAACCTGAGAACCCCTGCCGACTGTCTTGGTGAGTCCAGGTGTGAGTATGCCTGTTACGATTCCAATGCACTGTGTCACTTCCTGACCAACGAATTTCAGGATGAACTCCATCGCCCGGCCTTTCCCTATAAGTTCAAATTCAAACTTGATGCCTGCCCCAACGGCTGTGTGGCCTCCATTGCCCGGGCTGACATGTCCTTCATCGGCACCTGGAGAGACGGAATAAAAGTAGATCAGGATGCGGTCAATAAATATGTTGAAAACGATCCTGCCTATCCCCCCAATGCAGGTGCCCACAAGGACGGCAACTGGGGTCCCTTTGACATTGAGAAGGAAGTACTCTCTCTTTGTCCCACAAAATGCATGAAATTCGAGAACAAAACCCTTAAAATCGATAACGCCAACTGCACCCGCTGCATGCACTGCATCAACACCATGCCCAGGGCACTCAAAATAGGCGATGACCGGGGACTCTCCATCCTGGTCGGTGCAAAGGCCCCGATTCTTGACGGTGCCCAGATGGGTTCTCTCCTTGCACCCTTTGTTGAAGTAAATCCTGAAAACGATTATGAAGCCATCACAGAGGTCATTGAGAATGTCTGGGACTGGTGGATGGAAGAGGGTAAAAACCGCGAGAGACTTGGCGAGCTGATCATGCGCCAGGGATTCCAGAAACTTCTGGAAGTGACCGGTATAGATCCAATGCCCCAGCATGTTGCATACCCAAGAACCAACCCATACATCTTCTGGAAAGAGGATGAGGTTGAAGGCGGCTGGGAACGTGATGTTGCTGAATACAGAAAACACCATCTGAGATAAGGGAAGGAGAAACACAATGGCTTTTATATCTTCTGGTTACAATCCAGAAAAACCAATGGAAAACCGTATTACCGATATCGGTCCAAGGCATTACGAAGAGTTCTACCCTGAAGTTATAAAAAAGAACAAGGGTAAATGGTCCCACCACGAAATCCTGGAGCCGGGTGTCATGGTGCATGTGGGAGAGTCCGGGGACGAAGTCTATACCGTTCGCGTGGGCGGTGCCCGTCTCATGAGTACATCCCTCATCAACGAAATCTGCGACATTGCCGACAAGCACTGTGACGGCCATGTAAGATTCACCACCAGGAACAACATTGAGTTCATGGTTGACTCAAAAGATAAGGTGGAGCCCCTTAAAAACGATCTTAACACCAGAAAATTTGCAGGCGGCAGCTACAAATTTCCCGTCGGCGGAACCGGTGCAGGCATCACCAATATCGTTCATACCCAGGGCTGGATTCACTGCCACACCCCGGCAACGGATGGCTCCGGTACGGTAAAAGCGGCTATGGACGTACTTTTCGACGATTTTCAGAAAATGAGACTCCCTGCACAGCTCAGGGTCTCCATGGCCTGTTGCCTCAATATGTGCGGTGCGGTTCATTGCTCGGACATCGCCATCCTCGGCTACCACAGAAAACCCCCCATGATCGACCACGAGTACCTTGACAGACTCTGCGAAATCCCCTTGGCAATAGCTTCATGTCCCACCGCGGCCATCAAGCCCACCAAGGTGACCCTGGAGGATGGAAAAGAGGTAAAATCCGTGGAAATCAAGAATGAAAGGTGCATGTTCTGCGGTAACTGCTACACCATGTGTCCCTCCCTCCCCCTTGCAGACACCCAGGGTGACGGTATCGTTCTCATGGCCGGGGGTAAAGTGTCCAACAGAATCAGCGATCCCAAGTTTTCCAAGGTCGTTGTCGCTTTCCTTCCCAATGAAATGCCAAGATGGCCCTCCATGACAGATGCCATTATGAAGATGGTAAATGCCTATGTTCAGGGTGCCAACAAGTATGAAAGGCTTGGCGACTGGGCAGACAGGATTGGATGGGAAAAATTCTTTGAGGTCTGTGAACTGGATTTTACCCATCACCTCATTGACGACTTCCGTCAGCAGGCATACATGTCATGGCGTCAGTCCACCCAGTTCAAATTTTAATGATGATTTCCATGATTTCCATGATTTTCATGATTTTCATTGATACATTATAAAATTTGAATCGCTTACTTAAGCCGGAGTACCTTTTTTATAATAACGGGGCACTCCGGCTATTACGTTTTTTTTAAATAAAGGAAAATACCATGAGTGATCTGCTTAGTAACAAAGAGGAATCAACCAAAGCGGTTGTAGATTTCCTGACCAAAAAAGCGAAAAATAAAACCAAATTTTATATTAAAGATTTCTATGCCATCTTTCCCGATGATAAACCCCGTGCGATTAAGAATGTTATCAACGCCATGGTGACAGACGGTATTCTTGAGTTCTGGTCCAGCGGAAGCACAACCATGTACGGACTTAAGGGTGCAGGGAAACAGCACTCTTCCGAGGGCGAAGAGTAATTGTGAGGATCCCGGTTATATGCCATGCAGAAATCTGATGAAAAGATACCGGGGCTTGTAATTGCAGGCCTTAAAGGCGGAACAGGCAAGACTGTAATCTCCCTTGGAGTAACCGCTGCATGGCGAACATGGGATATTACTGTGGCTCCCTTCAAAAAAGGCCCTGATTATATTGATGCTGGCTGGCTGGCCCAGGCAGCCGGCCGGCCCTGCTATAATCTGGACACATTTCTATGCTCTTCCAATGAAACACTGAATACCTTCCAGAAACATACTTACAACGCAGACATTGCCCTTGTCGAGGGAAACCGCGGACTTTACGATGGTATTGATACCCATGGGCGTACCAGCACCGCGGAAATTGCCAAGCTTCTTGATCTTCCGGTGCTGATAGTTCTGGACTGCACCAAAAGCACCCGAACCATGGCAGCACTTTTAATGGGATGTATCCATTTTGATCCCCATGTAAAGATAATGGGTGTGATATTGAACCAGGTCGCAGGAAAACGCCATGAGGGAAAGGTCCGGGACAATATCCGGCAGTTCTGCAACATTCCTGTTTTCGGGGCGGTTCCCAAGCTTAGTTCGGATGATTTTCCCGAGCGTCATATGGGACTTGTGCCTTCTGCCGAGCATCAACTGGCAGATCAATCCCTTGATGCTGCCGTGAAGATGGCCACAGCATACATTGACCTCAAGACCCTGCACCAGGCAGCCATCCAAATATCACAAGAGATATTCCCCCGGGACTCCTTTGCCCAATCCGTAACCATTGCAAGGGATAACCAAACATCCGATGACCCTGTCATGGAGTCTGAAACATCTCCCAGGGATGAAAATATATCTTCCCGTATCACGGATTATGCGGGTACTCAACCTGCACCAGAAGCTTCACAGATAGCACCAGAGGCTTCACATGTAACACCAGGAGCTTCACAGATAGCACCAGAGGCTTCACAGATAACACCAGGAGATTCACAGATAGCACCAGAGGCTTCACAGGTAAAACCAGGAGATTCACAGATATTAGATAGCTTCTGCAAAAAAACTGTTGTAGATATTATAGAAAAACCTGTTATAGGTATTATAGAAAAGTCTGTTATAGATATTATAGAAAAACCTGTTATAGGTATTATAGAAAAGTCTGTTATAGATATTATAGAAAAAACTGTTGTAGGTATTATAGAAAAACCTGTTATAGATATTATAGAAAAGCCTGTTATAGGTATTATAAAGGATTCGGCATTTCAGTTTTACTATCCTGACAACCTTGAAGCCCTTGAAGCAATGGGTGCGGAGCTTAAATTTATCTCGCCTCTGTCGGAAAAGTCCATCCCTCCGGTGGATGCCGTTTATATGGGTGGAGGATTTCCCGAGACCCATGCCGCCCAGCTTGCGGACAACGAATCATTCAGAAAAGAACTTAAGTCCCTTGCCGCCCGGGGTCTTCCTATCTATGCAGAGTGCGGGGGGCTGATTTTTCTTGGGAAAAGTCTGACCCTTGAGACCCATACCTATCCCATGGCAGACATTCTTCCCCTTAATTTTGGACTCTCAAAACGTCCGGTGGGGCATGGTTACACAACAGTTGAAGTTGTAAACCCCAATCCGTTTTATGAGGTGGGTCAAGTTATCCGGGGCCATGAGTTCAGATATTCCAGCGTCCTGGACATAGATTACAAGGAGACCGAGATGGCTTTTGCCATGAAGCGGGGAAAGGGCATAATCCATAAAAAAGACGGATTTTTTAAAAACAATGTTTTTGGAACATATACCCATATCATGGCCTCCGGCACACCGGTGTGGGCCCGGGCCATTGTGAAGGCCGCCATATCCTACATGAAACAGCAAAATTATGAAATTAAATGACTCGAAAAAACAGGAGAAAAGAGATGCGTAAAACAGCAGGAAAAGTGCAAGACGGTACTGCCGTTGAAGGCGGCATAGGCATGCTAAACCATATGAACCCTCCTCATATGAACCCTATAGATAACCGGAAACACAGGGTCGGTGCAGGAGCCCCGGGTTCTTTTTTGCTCAGATACATGCTGCCGGCCCTTCTCATCTGCCTTATGACCATGGCGGCCTGGGCAGATGAAACTTATAAGATCGGCGGCATCTTCTCGGCTACGGGTCCGGCTTCCTTTCTCGGGGACCCTGAGCAGAAAAGCATGGAGATGATGATTGAGCAGATCAATGCCGCCGGGGGCATTGACGGTCGTATGCTCCAGGCGGTGATCTATGATTCCGAGGGCGACCCAGCCAAGGCGGTTAGTGCGGTGAACAAGCTTTTGCACAAAGATAAGGTGATTGCCATAATCGGCCCCAGCACCACACCAACAACCCTTGCCATCATAAATTTCGTGGAGAGAGCAAAGGTGCCCCTCATAAGCTGTGCCGCTGGAATTGCCATCACAACCCCTGTAAAACCCTGGGTTTTTAAAACAGCCCAGAGTGATCTCCTTGCCGTGGCTGCTGTCTATCAGCACATGCAGGCCCGGGGAATCAAGAAGATAAGCATTCTCACTGTAGCCAACGCATTTGGGGAGAGCGGCAGAAACCAGCTTCTGGATCAGGCTGCAAAATTTAATATAGAGGTGATCCAATCCGAGAGTTTCGGCCCCAAGGATACTGATATGACGGCCCAGCTTACCAAAATAAAGTCGGCCTCACCCGATGCAGTTGTCTGCTGGGGAACCAATCCTGGTCCCGCCGTGGTTGCCCGGAATGTAAAGCAGTTGAGGATGGAGATTCCCCTTTACCAGAGCCATGGCGTGGCATCGCCCAAGTTCATTGAGCTTGCAGGGGATGCTTCCGAGGGCATCATCCTTCCCACCGGTAAAATCCTTGTGACATCGCTTCTGCAGGATAACGATCCCCAGAAAAGCATACTTGAAAAGTATGAAACAGACTACATGGAAAAATACAAGGCCAACGTCTCGGGCTTTGGCGGTTATGCCTATGATGCGGTGAATCTTCTGGCAAAGGCCCTCAAGGGAAGCGGCGGAGACCGGGAGAAGATAAGGTCGTCCCTTGAGTCCATTGGGAACCACATGGGTGTAAGCGGGGAGTTCAATTTTTCCCGGGAGGATCACAACGGACTCTCTTCGGATGCCTTTGTAATGGTTGAAATTAAAAACGGTACATGGAAACTTATCAAGTAGGTAAAGAGGCAGCCCGTGCAGGAGATCCTTCAATATATATTTTCCGGTTTGACAACCGGTGCCATCTATGCCGTGATTGCCCTGGGTCTTTCCATGCTCTACAGCTCCACAGAACTGATAAACTTCTCCCACGGTGAGTTTGTAATGCTTGGGGCAATGGGCATTGTAACCCTTTGGGTTCACATGGCCCTTCCCCTTGCAGTGGCATTTTTTTTAACCGTTGCCTGTGTTGCATGTACGGGGCTTCTCTTTGAGCGTCTTGCCATCAGAACAGCCGGAAATGCAGGTCACATTGAACTGGTTATAATTACGGTGGGTGCTTCCATATTTTTGAGGGGTGTGGGCATGGTTATCTGGGGAAAGGATCCCTTCAGCGTGCCCCCTTTCTTAGGGCACGACTCCATTGAAATTGCCGGGGCAGCACTTCTCCCCCAGAGCGTATTCATCGTGATTGCAGCCCTTGTCC
Source organism: Desulfamplus sp. (assembly GCA_015231465.1). Classification (GTDB taxonomy): domain Bacteria; phylum Desulfobacterota; class Desulfobacteria; order Desulfobacterales; family Desulfobacteraceae; genus Desulfamplus. The sequence continues at coordinate 7,468 of JADGBO010000015.1, read as the reverse complement.
TTGCCGGAGGGATCCATTTTTTTCTTAAAAGAACCCTGACGGGCAAGGCCATGATCGCATGTGCCGTCAATAAAAAAGCGGCCTGGCTCAGTGGAATACCATCATCGACCATGGCAGTGACGGCATTCGTTATAAGCACCGGTACCGGAGCGGCGGCAGGGGTCTTCATAGCTCCCATAACCATGAGCAGCTATGACATGGGAACCATGCTGGGTCTTAAAGGTTTTTGTGCGGCCATGATAGGAGGCCTGGGCAGCCTGTGGGGGGCCTTTGCCGGGGGTCTTCTCCTTGGTCTCCTTGAGTCCCTGGGTGCGGGGCTTCTCTCTTCCGGCTTCAAGGATGCCATAGCCTTTGTCCTGCTGCTTCTGATTCTCTATATCCGTCCGGGAGGCATCTTTGCCGCCAGGGATGCCAAAAGATTTTAATCCATTTTTGAGGAACTATGAAGGATACCGAAAATGTTACCGGGTATTCTGGAAACATCGTGATCATTTCAAACCGCAGAGATATCGCTGCCAATGCCATCTTTGTAACGGCGGTTCTTATGTGCGGCATTGCCGTGCAGAACACCTACTATCTTCAGATCATGACCTTCATAGGCATCAATACCCTTCTCGCATTGGGTCTTAACATGCTCATGGGATATGCGGGTCAGGTCTCCCTGGGCCATGCAGCTTTTTATGGAATAGGTGCATATACCACCGCCGTACTTTCCGGAACCTTTGGGGTCTCTCCCTGGGCAGCCCTTGTCTGTGCCGTTGCAGGAGCCGTCCTTGTGGCCTTTGTTGTGGGTCTTCCCACCCTGAGACTTTCGGGTTACTATCTTGGCATGGGAACCCTGGGATTCGGTATGATCGTCAATATAATATTTCGGGAGTGGAGCAGCGTAACCGGAGGTTCATCCGGTTTTGTGGGCATTCCAATGCTTGAGGCAGGTTCCCTCTCATTCATGGATGGAAAGAACTATTTTTTTCTTGTCTGGGGAGTAGTGTTCGGAGCCATTCTCCTTTGCCGGCGAATTCTTTCGTCCCGCATGGGAAGGGCCCTGAGGTCCATCCATGACGGAGAGAAAGCATCCATGGCCGTGGGGGTGAACACCCATTTTCTGAAACTCCAGATTTTCATGTTCAGTGCCGCCCTGGGAGCTGTGGCAGGTTTTCTATATGCCCACTTTGTTATGTTCATAAGTCCTGAATCCTTTGGTTTTATGGTCTCTGTGAAGATGGTGACTATGGTTGTAATAGGAGGCATGGCCAGCGTATGGGGGGCCCTTCTTGGAGCATCCCTCCTGACCCTTCTGCCGGAGATGCTCCATGGATTTGCCGAGTATGAGATGATTGTTTTCGGTCTTATTCTCATGCTGGTGATGATTTTTATGCCCCAGGGTCTTACCCGGGGTCTTCTCGACATATACGGGCACTGGAAAAAAAGGCCATGATCATCATTTCTGCCAAGATTGTAGGGGCGGGTTCCATACCCGCCCTGTTTTGGGGCAGATATGGAATCTGCCCCTACGAATTGGACCAAACGATGATCAAGGCCAAAAAAAAGAAAACAGATAAAAAAATTCTCTTTTAAAACCATTATGATAGATATGGGCATGGAACAGCCGGAAACAGATAAGACTGAAACAGTCAATGCCAATGACACTGCATCGCCACTCTTGCACGAAAGTGAACTCCATTCCCGGAAAGAGAGAATATTGGAGGTGCATTCTCTGAGCAAGATGTTCGGAGGTGTTACTGCCTTAGACGATATAACCTTCTCCGTGGAAAAGGGAATCATATGCGGTCTCATAGGACCCAACGGTGCAGGGAAAACAACCCTTTTCAACATGATAACAGGCATCTATGCACCAGACAGCGGTTATATCCTTTTTAAGGGAAAGAGTATCCGCAAGATACCGGTACATGCCCTTGTAAAGGCCGGTATTGCAAGAACCTTCCAGCATGTGGAACTCTTCGGCAGCATGACCCTTCTCGAAAACGTGCTTGTGGGTATGCATGTACGTACCAGGAGTGGATTCTGGGGTGCTGTAACACGACTGCCCTGGGTTCTCCGGGAGGAGAGGAAGGCCAGGGAGAGGGCAGAAGAGCTGATCAACTTTACCGGCCTCTCGGACTATACCCACAGATCCGCCGGGGATCTTCCCATTGGCCGCCAGAAGATGGCTGAGATTGCCAGGGCCCTTGCATCGGAGCCCTCACTTCTTCTCCTGGACGAGCCCGCGGCGGGACTCAATGCTGTGGAGACCGAAGCCCTGGGGCTTTTAATTGAAAAGGTCAAAAAAAAGGGTATAACCATGATGCTTGTGGAACATGACATGAGCCTTGCCATGGGAATTTCCGATAAGGTCATCGTCCTGGACCGGGGCAGAAAACTTGCTGAGGGAACCCCCAGGGAGATACAGAATAATCAGGACGTTATGGATGCCTATCTTGGTGAAGCTTAGTGTTTGTTTTAATATGGATGCCTATCTTGGTGAAGCTTAGTGTTTGTTTTAATATGGATGCCCCATCTCGGTTAAGCTTAGAGCTTGTTTTAAAATACCATAATTGATGAACCAGTAGAACGTCAGGATATAACAATTTTTTCAGCCCTGACCCACTTAAATCAATAATGTATGGAGGAAATGATGGCTGATTACAGAATTTTGCTTGTGGATGACGAGACCATAATCATAAATGTTATCTCCATCATGCTGAGGCAGGAAGGATACTCCATAGAGACGGCCTGTAGCGGTGAGGATGCCCTTAAATTTATCCATTCAAGTTCATATGATCTTATCATCACCGACCTTGCCATGGATGAGGTGAGCGGCTTTGAAGTTCTCCAGGAGAGCAAAAAATATTTTCCCGAAACCATGGTAATGCTTCTCACCGGCCATGGCGAACTCTCGTATGCCGTTGATGCCATGCGGATGGGTGCAGATGATTTTCTTGTAAAACCTGCAGAGCCGGCCATCCTGAAAGCCCGTGTGGAAAAATGCCTTGAAAAGCGGCAAACGATGAAACTTGCCGCCAAGACGGAACAGGCAGTCCATAATATGGAAAAAATATTCCATAAATTTGAAGCCCTCTCCACCATGGCCGGGGGCATTGCCCATCAGTTCAACAATGCCCTCGCCGAAATCCTGGGCAACATAGAACTTTTGAAGATGGATTTTGAAAAAGAGGTAAAGATTGCGGCCCGTTGTGAAAAGATCAAAAAATCCATTGAAAAGATGACCCGGCTTACATCCCAGCTCCTCACCTATGCCAGGGGAGGGAGTTACAGGGATATCAAGATATCCTTAAATCATTTTCTCCAGGAGAACATATCACGTTACAAAGATGATAAAAGTGATGGTGACATTGAATTGATGTGGAACGTCTCAAGTGAAGATATTACCGTCAACATTGATAAAACCTATATGGAGTTGATCTTTTCGGCCATATTCGGAAATGCCCGGGAAGCCCTGAAGGAAAAAGGTTCCGGTTCCATAAAAATAACGACAATGCCCTTTGAGGTAACGTCGAAAAATATCCTGCATTATCCAGGGCTCAGAAACGGAGATTATGTCTGCCTGAAATTTGAAGACAACGGCCCCGGCATGGATGAAAATACAAGACTTCGCGTTATGGAGCCTTTTTTCACCACAAAATTCCAGGGAAGGGGCATGGGCATGGCTGCGGCCTTCGGCATTGTAAAGCACCATAAGGGATGGATATATATAGATTCCGAACTGAATAAAGGAACCACGGTATCGGTTTTCCTCCCTCGGTACGCCGGGGAGAGTCCATCCAAAGGTAGCCATGCCCGGGGGAAGCTGCCTCACAGCGGCGGGCACAAAGAGAAAGGTACTGTTCTCATTGTTGAGGATGAGAAGATGGTTATGGAGGTCAACTTTGCCATACTTGATATATTGGGTTACCATGTCCTCACAGCCGGAACCGCGGCAGAAGCACTGCATAGAGTGAAAAAAGAGGGGGATTCCATTGACGTGATTCTTCTTGATGTGATTCTTCCGGATATGTCGGCACAAAAGCTGCTCTCTAAATTGAAAGCGATAACTCCAGAGGCCAGGATTATTATATGCAGTGGTTATACACTTGATGAAGGGGTTCAGGAACTCCTGGACCAGGGTGCCCATGAATTTTTGAAAAAACCCTTTTCAATTGCCCGGATATCCGAAGCACTTTCCGCATGATTTCATATGATCCCATTGAAGGCTTTTCTCTCTGCCAGGGGAATGCTTTCTTTTTGGATATTAAAACTATACAATGATCTTAAATTAAATATAGCATTTGTCATTGCCAGTAGGGATAACAGTTTCTGAAAATGCACTGATGATTAAAGCCATTATGAGAGATAATGAAAAAAAAATATTATAGAAACAACGGAATTAAACAAGAGACGATCAAGAAAGAGACGATCAGGAAAGAGACACTCAGGAAGGATACACTCAGGAAGGATACAGTCAGGAAGGATACAGTCAGGAAGGATACAGTCAGGAAGGATACACTCAGGAAAGATACAGTCAAAAAAGAGAGAATAAAAGATAGTCCGGATAAAAATTTTTTCTCCATGAATCCGGCTGCCGAGCCAGAACTTAGAAATGTATTTTCCAAAATAGGCACTCCAAAGAAAAAACAATTTTCCCCGGATAGATTTCAGCGTCAGGCCATCGAAGCCATCGGCCTGGGAGACTGCCTTGTGACCGCCCCCACAGGGGCCGGCAAAACCTGGATTGCGGAACAGGCAGCCCAAAAAGTTATGAATATCCATCTAAGTAGGCGGTTGGGGGGCCATGGTAAAAGCTCCAGGGAGGAAAACAATAAAGGCCCTGTGACTCTTCCTGATACAACCCAATGCGGGGAGGGTTACGGAGATACAACCCCATCAGGGGAGAGCAGGGGAGAGACAATTCCATCAGGGGAGAACTGGGGAGAGACAATTCCATCAGGGGAGAACTGGGGAGAGACAATTCCATCAGGGGAGAGCAGGAGAGAGACAACACCATTAGGGGAGAGCTACGGAAAGGTATGGTATGCCACTCCTCTCAAAGCCCTGACAAACTCCATCTATGCCCAGTTCATACGCATCTTCGGCAGGGAAAATGTGGGCATACTTACGGGGGATACCAGGGAGAACCCGGATGCCGCCATAGTGATAGGCACCACAGAGATACTGAGAAACCAGCTCTATGATTCCATGTTCACCGGGGAGGATCTGAAGTGTGATCTGGTGATACTGGATGAGGCCCACTACCTTGGGGACCCGGATCGGGGAGTTGTGTGGGAGGAGATCATAATCTATCTTCCGGTGAGGATTCCCCTTTTGATGCTCTCGGCAACCATCGGAAATCCTGGCCATATTTCTGACTGGCTTGTCTCCATCCGGGGCAGGGAGTGCAGGGTTATCCAGGAGAACCAGAGGCCGGTACCCCTGTTTCCCCTTTTTTTTCATCCATCCGGCACCCTTCAGCCCCTTTTGAAAAACGGTTTCCAGCCCGGCAAAAATGCCCTGATGCACCATAAACCCCTTGAGTTTCTCAAAATGGATGCTCCCCCCCTCATTGCCCGTCCGGGACATCTTCCAAGGTTTTCCGAAATCCTTAAAGTTTTAAAGAAATTCGATCTCCTGCCTGCCATCTTTTTTTTAAAATCAAGGGCTGACTGCGATCATGCCATCCAGCTTTGCAGTTCCGAGCTTATAAACAGTGAACCTGATCGACATAATGCCCTTGTGGAACGCATGGCTCAACTTGCAGAGACCAACGATCATCTCTCAAAGCATCCCCATCGGGAACAGGTGGAAAAAACCGCTTCGGCCTCCCACCACAGCGGTCATCTCCCTGCCTGGAAAGTTGTGGTGGAGACCCTTATGGCCCAAGGTCTCCTTGATGCCATGTTTGCTACTTCAACGGTTGCGGCCGGAGTCAATTTCCCTGCAAGAAGTGTGGTTATCCTCAATTCGGATCGTTTCAACGGCAAAGATTTTCTGCCCCTCACAGCCAGTGAATTCCAGCAGATGACGGGCCGTGCCGGACGTCGGGGCATGGACAAGATCGGATTTGCCATTGTGATGCCGGGAAAGTTCATGGATATTCGCCACGCTGCCCGCATGGTCTCAGCTCCCCCGGCAGATGTTCAGAGCCAGCTCAAAATAGATTTTTCCATGGTATTGAACCTCCTTCTCTCCCATACACCGGACCAGATCCGGGAGCTTTTGAAAAAATCCTTTGCCTCCTATATGCTCACCAAGGGGAAACGGGGCAAATATGCTCGAAAACTCTATGGCAGGGATATGGAATTTTTGTGGGATGATTTCCTTGCCCACCTCAATTTTCTAAAGGCAGAGGGCTTTGTCACCGACGACGGCAATCTAACGGAAGACGGCATGTGGGCTTCCAAGCTAAGAATTGATTCCCCCTTAATGGTGGCACACTGTATCCGGGAGGGACTTCTGCCCGATGGGGATCCGGTACTGCTCTCCGCGATTATGGCATCCTTTGTC
>JADGBO010000015.1:0-892 GCA_015231465.1 Desulfamplus sp. | reverse complement strand
AAAAAGGCCATACGCCCCTTTGCCGCCCGTATGCTTGGACAGGGGTTTCCATCACCTGCCGTATATCTCCAGCCCGCGGCCACAATATTTTCATGGGCCCAGGATGAGCCCTGGCCAAGTGTGGTAAGACGCTCTGGAATGGCAGAAGGGGATCTGGCAAGGCTTACCCTGCGAACCGGAGAGAACCTGAGACAACTCTCCAATTTGGCCCACACCTTTCCCAAAATAGCCAAAACCAGTCAGGAGGCCGGAAGCCTTATTCTCAAGGAGCCTCTGGTAATAAATACCATGAATCACTCCTCATGAATCACTCCTCATGAATCAATCCTCATGAATCAATCCTGATGAACCGGTTTGATAGCTTTCCAGAGGCCTTGATCATTATTTCGGCCAGCAACGTAGGGGCGAACCTGTGTGTTCGCCCTTCACCAGGGCAGACACACAGGTCTGCTCCTACAAGATGGCGACACTGGCCGAAAAGATGATCAAGCCCCTTTCCAGATAATGAAATTGGCAACCGTACTGTAGGGGCAGCCCCCTGTGGCTGCCCTTGGGAATGTATATGCTCAAAGATTTTTCTGGAAGTCTATAGTAATCCCTCTCCATGAATGGAGAGGGTGAGAATGGGCAAGTTATTTCCTGCTCATTCATTAAGGTAAGCCGTCATCTATTTCATGTAGTCAACACTGTAATTGGGAGACTCCTTGGTTATGATTACATCGTGGACGTGGCTCTCTTTAAGACCTGCGGCACTTATCTTGACAAACCTGGCCCTCTTTCTCAGCTCCTCCACTGTCCCTGCCCCGATATAACCCATGCCTGCCTTGAGGCCCCCCAGCATCTGGACGATGTTCTCCCTTATGGTGCCGCGATAAGGAATTCTGCCCACAAT
>JADGBO010000159.1 GCA_015231465.1 Desulfamplus sp. | reverse complement strand
AGCTCAAAAGTTAATGGATTACTATATGGTTTTGCTGTCAATGTGTTTCATATAAAACCTCCATGGCGGCATTACCGCCACAATCAAAGTGATGAAAGTCCTGAAACGACGGGGACTTTCATATAAAAAATATACCTTATGGATAGTTGAATGAAAAAAGGGAGTGCGAAAAATTCCGCACTCCCTTAAATTCTATGGTAGGTACGAGCGGACTTGAACCGCTGACTTCTACCGTGTCGGGGTAGCACTCTACCAACTGAGTTACGCACCTTTATAATGATTTTTTTTCTTACAATCTTTTGCTTCATCTGTCAAGCAAAAATGCGGCATTTATTTTTTACAGGTCGTTTAAAAAGTGAGGATGGGGATAACCAACAGCAGAGCAATCCAGCCACAAAGTGGTCTTTTGGAATACTGTAGAATCGTTTGCAAAATATTTTTTTATGTATTAAAGTATCCTCCGTTTGTCCATTTGTTTGATTGTCCGCTTGTCCGATGTAAAATTTATTCTAAGCTCGTCAGTGATAAGTTTTCGGAATGATTATTACAAATGGTATTTAAGAGGACAATACCACAATATATAGTGGCAAGAGTGAAAATTTACCACTCTTGAGTTCTAAGGAAGTTTATATTTTGGGAGATTGACATAGATTATGATCGCCTTTGATCTTGAATGCATAAACGGCCATACCTTTGAAGGGTGGTTTGGCGACGGTAATGATTTTATGGATCAGCAGGCCCGGGGTATGATTGCCTGTCCGGTGTGTGAAACATATTCCGTGGTTCAGAAACTCTCTCCGGTTGCAGTAAAAAGATCCTCCGGTGTCTCCTTTGACGGAAATGCCCGCCAGGATGTTTTGGCTGAGTTATCTGCAAAAATCGTTAATTTCGTTGAGAATAATTTTGAAAACGTAGGCTCTGATTTTGCCAGGGAGGCCCTTAAAATCCATTACGGTGTTACAGAACCCAAAAATATCCGGGGGATCACAACTGCCGAGGAGGATAAGCTCCTGAAAAAGGAAGGAGTTCCGGTTGTGAGTTTGGGAACCCGTCCGGAAAATGAAAAGGAAGAGTTGAATTGACTAAGAGAGATTCCAGAAAGATTGATATGGGAAACAAAAAGGCGCCAGAAGAAAGAGATGTGCCAAAACAAAAAAAGGTGCCAAAACAGAAAGAGATACCAAAACACAAAAAGGTGCCCCCCAAAAAAAAGATGCCTGGAACCTGCGTTCTACCCGGGGGACGTTTTATTGTGGGGATTCACAGACCGACCTTTAAGGTGAACATTCTCAGGAAAAATGATTTTATCCATACCCTCGGCACCCTTCCCGATGGAACTCCTGTTGAAAATAGTACCAATTTCCCCCGGGATGAGGTTGAGGAGCCTTGTGCCGATCTCATTTATGAGATACCCAATCCCTTGCCCTTCAGGGGAGTTACATATATAAATTCCAAATGGGCAGATTCAAAAGCAGGCAGGCCGGAATCAATATATATTCACCCTTCTCCCCGGGTTTCCATGAAAAGCCTCATTGATCCCTGGATCAAGTCCCTGCTTTCCTGTCTCCGGGAAAATGCAAAGCTTTCCAAAAATATTGCCGAAAATATTGCCGAAAATATTGCCATTGATTCCGCCCATGTAAGGAAGATGCACAGCGAGCTTATAAAAATACTTCCAAGGCCCCTGCTTCTTGCCCTTGGGGAGAGTTCAACGGACCCCGAAGATTTGATACTCCTTGCCTCGCTCTGCTGTCAATTTTTATACGATGAGACCTCGGAAAATAATCAGGATGACTCCGGTGCGGATGATGATGGGAATTCATGCTTTTTAAAAAATCCCAGGGGCATCCAATTTATAATGGACAGCCATGGAGTGCCCAGGCCCGCCATAACCGACCATGAACTCTTTGAGGTGGTCGCCAACAACACACATCTTCCGGATAGTTATAAACAGGCAATGGTTCTGGTGCCGGGCATCCAGGGCAGCAGCGAGATAACAGGGGAGTGGCAGGATAACAGGAGCCATGTATTTGAGTACCTCAGACGTAACAGCTACATTCCCTGGGGACACTTTGCCGCAAACACCGCCCATGACACAGTAAGGTACGCCATCCGCCAGCTTGACGACAACGACATGGCAGGCATGCGCCATCTGTATTACCAGCGTACATATATAAGGGTGGCCCGGGAGCTTCAAAATAGAGGCATAACTTTTCCGTCAATGCCCTTTTTGCAGGGCAATTCAAAAAAACGACTATCCCTGGGGGAGATTGAGACCCTGCGCTGCCATATTGTAGATATTTTGACAAAAAATTGGACAGATCAGGTAACCGATTCCGGCAACCCTTTCCCTGGACTGATTTTCAATGCCTCTTTGTGGGGATGGAATTTCGGTTTTGGATACGCCCATTCAGGTTACAGGCTCCATGCATCACATCAGCAGATACATCAGCAGTATGCAATGGTGCCGGCAGAGGTTGAAATATGCAGTGACAATATCCTTTCCACAATGCCCCCCATGGATGGCCGTTATGAAATTTCCCAGGCTCTCCATGGAAAAATGCCTTCATTTTCCTGCGGAGATATGGTAGGTGATTTTGTAAAAAACTACAGGGAAGCCACCGGAGAGAATTTTTTTGAATGTTATATAAAAGCAGTACGCTCAAACCAGAGGGTTGATGGCAAAAAAGGTCTCCCCTCCCCATTGATTGTTTATGAAGATGATAATGTTATGCTTTTTGTGCCCAAGGCCCAGACATCCCAATGGGAGCTTCAGCTTATGCCGATTAAGGAGTGCGGCAATATCCTGGCGGCTGACACTGCCATGCGAAATTCCCTGGACAATGGAATTTTAAAGGCCCTTCAAATATTGGAAAAAATGGGGGCAAGGATGGTTACATCCATTGAGTATGCAGGAAGATTTGATCATGGTAATGGAGATGAGCGGATACTTTACTCCTTTTTACCCAGGATTCCCCAATCACCCGGTGCTTTCAGCGAAGCCCAGCTTAGATGGATAAACGGTCACTACCCCGAGGATTTTGCCTCGGCATGCCGACTCTCCATGCAGTCATAAAGTTCTCCCAATGGATGCTACAGATGGTATTTTTACCGTGGCAATGGATACATTATTCCCATGATCGGGGTGGCTGGCCTCCAACCATGAAGGTTTACCGTGGAACTATATACATTATTTCCATGATCGGGGAGGGGGGCCAGACTCCGACCATGAGGATTAAACAAGACCATAACACAATCTACAGTGGCAGGAGCGAGAACTTAGCACTCTTGAGTTAATATGGAAATATGATGTGGAATAGAGTCTTTGGCGGAAAAAAAAATGGAACAGCGATGATAAATGAAATACCCCCTGTAAAGCTTAAAGGTGTCGGGGACGGATTTTGGCTTACGGTTGATCCTGATGTCCAGGAAGAGGTTATAAATAAAGAGATATGCCTTCTATTCGAGCGTCTCCAGCACCTTGCCATAAACGCCAAGGTGGTAATTGATCTGGGAGGTGCCCAGGGGTGTGATGATCTTCTCACAAATATCAAACAGCTTTTAAAAACACGTTTTGATGTGGGTATAGTAACCACACCACCGGAAAAGAGACCGGAATCAATTGAAAGGAGCAGACAGCTTGAGCTGGGCAAGGGTTGGTTGACCAATAGAAGCGATGCTCTTATCCTCACGGGAAGGGTACGTTCCGGTCAGAAAATTGAGACCCGGCGCCATCTAATCATTGCCGGAAATGTCAACCCTGGTGCAGAGATTATATCCTCGGGAAATGTAATTGTACTCGGCTCCCTTCAGGGAAAAGTGTATGCCGGTTACCCGGACAGTGAAGATGCCTTTGTGATTGCACTGGATTTTCGGCCCACCCAGGTTCAGATCGGAGGCATTACAACTTCCGGTTCATATACATCACTAACAGGAAAAACGGTTTACGCATCCATTGCAAATAACAGGATTACGACCCAGGACTACATGGAGAGCCAGCCCTTTGGCAAGCTTCCATGGCCCACAGCAATATAGACCAACCTGGCCGCCCCGGATCATGAAAATGACAATGGGTATTTTCATGATAAACCGTCACGATTATGTTATACCATGTTCCATATAATCAAAATGTGATGCATTTCCACGGCAAGTTTCAAACTATAGCCAAATGCTTTAAACTATTTATCAAATATAAAAAATACTTAGAGGTGTGCATTGGAAGGTAAAATAATAGTGGTGACATCTGGTAAGGGAGGGGTTGGTAAAACTACGGCCACCGCCTCCCTTGGTGCGGCCCTTGCTCTGGAGGGGAACAGGGTAGCGGTTATCGATATGGACATCGGGCTGAGAAATCTTGATGTAGTTCTTGGGCTTGAAAACCGCATTGTTTTCAATATCGTTGATGTTGTGAACAAACGATGTAATTTAAATCAGGCCATAATCAGGGACAGGCGCATAGAAAATCTTTTTCTGGTTCCTGCATCACAGAGTGACAATAAAGATGTTCTCACGGCCATTGGAGTTCAAAGGGTAGCAAAAATGCTCAAAAGCGAGTTTGATTATATTCTCATGGACTCCCCTGCAGGCATTGAGCGGGGATTTGAAAACTCGGTGGTGGCCGCGGATGAAGCTATAGTGATATGTACCCCTGATGTCTCATCGGTCAGGGATGCCGACAGGGTAATAGGATTATTGTACTCCCGCTCCATTACGCCTAAGCTCATTGTAAATCGCATCGTTCCTGATATGGTTGCAAAGGGAAACATGTTAAGCCATGAAGATGTCATGGACGTACTTTCCATTGATCTTCTCGGGCTTGTTCCCATGGATGACCAGGTTGTCATATCCACCAATACGGGGATGCCGCTTGTCATGCATAACCAGTCACCGGCCGGACAGGCCTTCAGAAGGATTGCCAGAAGGATCAACGGAGAGGTTGATCTTCCCATACAGGTTCCCTCTGCCCGGGTCGGTATGTGGAACAAAATTTCCCAGAAACTGGGCTTGAACAGATAAGGATATATTCATGCTTCAGGGATTTATGAGAAAATTTTCCGGCAAACAGTCTCCCAAGGATACGGCTAAAAGACGGTTACAGTTTGCTCTCGTTTATGACAAGTTAGAGATCAATGATACTACCCTTTCCAGCCTTCAGAACGATATTGTCGAGGTTATTTCCAAATATTTCGAGATTGATACGGAATCGCTTCAACTGGAGGTTCAGAGGGACAATGATCTTTCTGCCCTGGTGTTCAATACCCCCATACTGTGCGTGAAAAAAAACAGGGATTTCTCCAGGGAGAGTTCAAAAAAATAACCGATAACAGGGATTTCTCCAGGGAGAGTTTTTAAAAAATAACCGATAAAACGATGGAACCGGGAGGGATATTGAAAAAAGACGGCAAAATTAAAGTTGTCCTGATTATGGCAATGACCCTTGACGGTAAGATTGCAAGGCACTCCCTTGAACCGGTTGACTGGACAGGCAGGACGGACAAAGGTATTTTTGTGGAGATTACTAAAGGGGCAGGAGTTGTGATAATGGGCTCAAAAACCTATGATACCATAGGAAGACCACTTCCCGGCCGTAAAAATGTGGTAATGACCTCCAGCAAAGACCGTCAAAGCAACCATGAAAATCTCATCTTCACCAGTGCCTCGCCGGAGGATATTTTAAAGGGTCTTGCAGATGAGGGGTTTGAATCTGCGGTACTCATGGGCGGAACCACTATAAATGATCTTTTTGCCCCAAAAGGGCTGATCCATGAAATTTACATAACAGTTGTACCGAAACTTTTTGGCCAGGGGTTGTCCATCTTTTCCCGGAAACTTGATGCGGCACTGGAGCTTATGGAATTTCAAAAAATCGACGATCATGCCCTTTTATTAAAATACAAGGTACTGCCTTAAGGAACAGGTTTCAAATAACCTGCCCATTTCAGGAAAGGCAGCCTTGGATGCGGTGTATTCCTGTTTCACAAATGGGAATGTTATTTAAGTCTTATTCCTTATGAATTGATTTTTAATAACTTGCCCATTCATCTCATCCCCAGCCATCTATTACAGGCTTGCCATGGGAGATTGGGTAAGTTAATTAAACCCAATTACTTAGTGGATTTTTAAAAGATTCAAGGCCTGTGCCACAATATTCTCCCGTGTCATGCCATACTCCTTTAAAACCTTTGAGCCTGGAGCCGAAGCACCGAATCCGTCAATGGCCACGATTCTGCCACCATCTCCGGTATATTTTTCCCAACCCATGGATATTCCGGCTTCCACCGCCATTCTGACCTTCATATCCCCGGGAAGAATACGTTCACGATAGATAAGAGGAGCCTTTTCAAACAGTTCCCAGGAAGGCATACTCACAACCCTTGAATATATTCCCTGGTGTTCCAGTTCCAGAGCCGCTTCCACACAAATATGAACCTCGGAGCCTGTGGCCATGAGGATTATGTCCATCTCCTGGCCTCCTGGAGCATCCCTTAGGATATAAGCACCATAGCTCAAATCACCGTCGGCAGAGGACCTGTCCAGTATGGGAAGGTTCTGCCTGCTCAGGATCAGGGCCGTGGGAGCATCAAGGGTGGTCAAGGCCATTCTCCATGCGTCCGCGGTCTCATTGGCATCGGCAGGCCGGATCACATGGAGACCTGGAATGGCCCGAAGGGAGGCAACATGCTCCACGGGCTGATGGGTGGGGCCGTCTTCTCCCACTGCAACGCTGTCATGGGTAAAGACGTATATAAGGGGCAGTTTCATAAGGGATGCAACACGCACTGCGGGACGAACATAATCGGAAAAAACCAGAAAGGTGCCTCCGTAAGGACGAATTCCACCGTGGAGATACATACCGGACATAATGGCTCCCATGGCATGTTCCCGGACTCCGAACCGAATATTCCTGCCGTCATAGGAGTCCTTCTGGAAATCTGTACACCCTGAAAGGTAGGTGTTGTTGGACGGTGCAAGATCGGCGGAACCTCCCATGAGAACAGGGAGGTTGGAAGCAATGGCATTCAATACCTTGCCTGATGCGGCACGGGTGGCAATGGGTTTATCTTCCGGTGAAAAAATGGGAATCTCCCTGTCCCATCCCTGGGTGAGATAACCGCTGACGGCATCCACAAATGATGCTGTCATTTCAGGGTATTTGGATTTGTATGCATCAAAGGTCTCCTGCCACTCCTGTTCTGACCGGGCACCCCTTTCCAAGGATTTACGGCACTCATCAAGTACCTCGTCGGGCACATGGAAGGATTTGTCCGGGGAAAAGCCGTAGAACTCCTTGGTGAGCCTGATCTCCTCCTCTCCAAGGGGAGAACCGTGGGCAGCGGCACTGCCCTGTTTGTTGGGGCTTCCATAGGCTATGACGGTGGCAATCTTGATCAGGGTGGGCCTCATGGTCTCTTTCTGGGCAGCCTCTATGGCCTTTCCAATGGCATGGGTGTCGTTGCCGTCGTCAACCGGGATTACCTGCCAGTTCATGGCCTCGAACTTTGCCTTTACATCTTCTGTAAAGGCAATGGAAGTGCTTCCTTCAATGGAGATGGAGTTGTCATCATAAAGGCATATGAGCCGCCCCAGGCCGAGATGTCCTGCCAGGGAGGCAGCCTCACAGGCCACGCCCTCCATGAGATCTCCATCACCGCACATAACATAGGTGAAATGGCCGACAATGTCCCGGTTCCCCGGTTCCTTGACATTGAAGCGGGCCCCCAGGTGTCTTTCCGCCATGGCCATGCCCACGGCATTGGCCAGGCCCTGGCCCAGGGGACCCGTTGTGGTCTCGACACCTGGTGTGTGGCCGAATTCGGGATGTCCCGGGGTTCTGCTTCCCCACTGCCTGAAGTTTTTGATGTCATCCATGGTGAGACCATAGCCGTTCAGGTAGAGCATGCAGTAAAGAAGCATGGATGCGTGCCCTCCGGAAAGAACGAAACGATCCCTGTCGCTCCATGCAGGGTTGGCCGGGTTATGCTTCATATA
>JADGBO010000158.1:5771-8043 GCA_015231465.1 Desulfamplus sp. | reverse complement strand
CATTGTGTTCCCGGGACATTCGAGCCAAAAAGATATCATTGCACAAAGCTGCCCTTACATTGGGGAAACGATTGGCCGCAATGGACATCCCAAGACCGGTTCCGCAAAGGAGAATAGCTTTTTTGAGGGACCAGGGCATTGATGTTGAGACAGGGGTGTGCCGGGACCATGCCGAGGCTTTGATAGAGGATTTCATCTGGTATGTAAAAAACGGCAGAAAGCCCTTTGTGATCCTTAAATCCGCATCCACCCTTGACGGCAGGCTTGCCTCCTCCACCGGCGATTCCCGTTGGATCACCTCCCCCTCTTCCCGCAGGGCGGTGCATGGGCTGCGCCATGCATGTGATGCAATCCTTGTGGGTTCGGGAACAGTTGCCGGAGACAATCCCTCATTGACCGCCCGCCTTGACGGTGTCACCACCAGGGACCCCCGCCGGGTAATCCTGGACTCATCCCTGGCCATACCCATGGATGCCAGGGTTTTGACCCAGGTTTCGGAAGCTGACACCATCATTGCCACATCCCTGAATGCCCCGTCCGAAAAGTGTGCCGCCCTGGAAGCCCAGGGAGCAACCATATTGAAGATACCCCCGGCATTGAAGATACCCCCATCATTGAAGATACCCCCATCATCAAAGATACCCCCAGCCCCTTCAAATCCGGAAACCAGGGAAGATATTCTTTCCCCCTGTCCCGATGCCCAGGAAGTTTATGATGCCAGGGAACTTCTTGATCTCCATGTTCTTATGGAAAAACTCGGGGAGATGGGCATAATATCTCTTCTTGTGGAGGGCGGCTCCAGGGTCAATGCATCTTTCCTCGCGGCCGGGCTGGTGAACAAGGTGATGTTTTTCATTGCTCCCAAAATGCTCGGAGGTGACGACGGCGTACCTGTGTGCCGGGGCCGGGGGCCTTTGTTGATGAAGGATGCATTGCAGCTTAAAAGGGTTGATATGGTCCGTTT
This sequence comes from Desulfamplus sp., assembly GCA_015231465.1. Classification (GTDB taxonomy): domain Bacteria; phylum Desulfobacterota; class Desulfobacteria; order Desulfobacterales; family Desulfobacteraceae; genus Desulfamplus. Next base: position 7,079 of record JADGBO010000158.1, on the reverse strand, counting down.
TGAGGACGACATTCTTATCCAGGGCTATTTAAGGAATGGGCACTAAATAACTTGCCCCTTTACCTCACCCCCCATCCCCCTCTCCATGAATGGAGAGGGGGGGAGCATGGGTAAGTGATTTCTTGCCCATTCCTTAAACTGTTGGACGGAGTCTAACCAATCTATATCAGCTCCATCCTGTAAATCCTTTCAATCCTTAAAATCCTGATTCAGACAAACACCATTTTGAGACATTTTTAAGATATGTTTTTTCAGTGACAGATACAGAATCGACCGAAAATATAAAACAAATTGTTGAAAAGGGATTATCAAAAGATAAAGGAGGACTGGTTATGACACTTGCAGAAAAATTGATTAATGAAGGAATGGAAAAAGGAATGGAAAAAGGAATGGAAAAAGGTGAAGTTATAGGCAAAATACAGCTTTTTCAAAATTTAATGGGGCTTCCAGCCTATTCCAAAGAAAATTTCAAGGATATGAAACTTGAATATATGAATAAGATTTTACAGCAGATGGAACAGCAATGGCAAAGCTTTCAAGCCCAAAGATATGCTGCCTCATGATTCATGCTTTGCCCTGAGTTTAATTGGGCAAGTTATTTAAGACCCATTCCTAAAGTAGATTGCCTTTAAAGATGATCTTACATTGGGCATGATTTATACCCAAAAGCACTTTATACTTTTTTAACCAAGGAACATCCCATGTTCACGGGAATCATTGAGGGTTCAGGAATAGTTAGAACCATTTTGCCCAGGGGCCAGGGTAAAAGACTGACCATTGAAACGGATATGGATATATCTTCCACCAGAATCGGTGACTCCATTGCCGTCAATGGGGCATGTCTGACAGCGGTAACATTGACAGGGAACTCCTTTTCCGTTGATATGGCTCCGGAGACCGTTGTAATGACTACCTTCAATGCCCTCAGACCCGGGGCAAGGGTCAATCTGGAGAGGGCCCTGCGTCTTTCGGACAGGCTTGACGGCCATCTTGTCTCCGGACATATTGACGGAACCGGCACCATAACTGCCAAAACCACCAAAAGCAATGCCGTCATTGTCTCAATTGCCGTCTCCCCTGATCTTGCCGCCGAGATCATCACAAAGGGTTCCATTGCAGTGGACGGGATAAGCCTCACCGTCAACCGTTGCTCCAATGTGGATTTTGAGGTGAGTATCATTCCTCACACTGCCAAAATTACCACCATCGGCATAAAGAGTGTGGGGGACGATGTCAATATTGAAACCGATATGCTGGGTAAATATGTTAGAAAATTTTTGACCAACAGCCATGGAAACGGGACAGCCG
>JADGBO010000158.1:0-5672 GCA_015231465.1 Desulfamplus sp. | reverse complement strand
ATGGTCTTCCGATTTTTCAGGGAGAATAAAATGAGATGTGCAATATGCAGAAACGGCATTACAGAGAACGGTTATACAACTGTTCTTCTGGAAAGGGATGACACAACATTGGTTTTTAAAAATGTACCGGCTCAGATTTGCAGCAACTGTGGAGAAGAATATATTTCATCCGAAATCAACAGAGCAATACTGAGCCGTGCGAGAGAGGAATCAGACAGAGGAATCACTCTTGAAATGCTTAGTTTTGGAGCATGGAAGAACAAATCGGATTCAAAAGTCATCGGTATAGATAAAGTGAATTAAAACAATACGTGGTGATTGTGAGGCAATCATGATGGTTTAAATTATTTGATAAAAGTACTAAGGAGTGAGAAACAGATTAAAAATGCCGCATATTACAATTGAGCAGGCCATAGAAGATATCAGGGCTGGAAAAATGGTGATTCTGGTGGATGATGAAGACAGGGAAAATGAGGGTGATCTCACCATGGCAGCCGAGGCTGTCACGCCGGAAGCCGTTAATTTCATGGCCATGTATGGCCGGGGACTCATCTGCCTCTCCATGACTGGAGACCTGGCGGACCGCCTGGGACTTCCTCCCATGGTCGAGGATAATACATCCCAGTATGGAACCGGTTTCACGGTCTCCATTGAAGCCAAAAAAGGTGTTACCACAGGCATCTCGGCTGCTGACCGGGCAACAACCATAAGGGTGGCCGTGGCCGATGGAACCAGGCCGGAAGATCTTGCAAGGCCCGGGCATGTTTTTCCCCTGAGGGCCAGGGATGGGGGTGTCATTGTCCGGGTGGGCCAGACCGAAGGTTCTGTTGACCTTGCCCAGCTTGCAGGGTGTAAACCCGCGGGTGTCATTTGCGAGATTATGGATGATGACGGAACCATGGCCCGTATGCCCTCCTTGGAGAAGTTCAGCGAGAAGCATGGCATCGGCATATGCACCATTGCCGATCTTGTCCAGTACAGGTTAAAGCATGAATCCTTTGTGAGGAAAGCTGCTGAAAGCCTTATTCCCACAGAGTATGGAGGGGAGTTCAGGATAATCGCCTATGAGAACGACCTGGACAACCTTACCCACATAGCCATGGTCAAGGGTGATGTTGATCCGGAAAAGCCCATCCTTGTGAGGGTGCATTCGGAATGCATGACCGGTGACATATTCGGCTCCATGAGGTGCGACTGCGGAGATCAACTCCACAAGGCCATGCACATGATGCAAGAAGAGGGCAGCGGTGTTATTTTGTACCTTCGCCAGGAGGGCCGGGGCATCGGACTTGTCAATAAACTCAAGGCCTATGAACTCCAGAGGCAGGGGTGCGACACGGTGGAGGCCAACCTGAAACTTGGCTTCAAGCCCGATATGCGTGATTATGGTGTGGGAGCCCAGATACTTGTGAATATCGGAGTGAGGAAAATGAGGCTCATGACCAACAATCCCACAAAAATGGTGGGACTTGAAGGCTATGGATTGAGCGTTGTGGAGCAGGTTCCCATTGAGGTGGCACCCAACGAGTATAATAAGGGTTATCTCAGGTGCAAGCTCCTGAAGATGGGACATACATTTAAAGAGTGCGTCAGCGACCTTGACTGATTGCAAAAAAAAAAGCTTTATGCCGTCATTAGGAAAAGGGATTGAAAATGCCTAACATTATTGAGTCTGCCCTGGGGGCTGACGGGAAAAAATTTGGTATCATTGTTTCAAGATTCAATGATTTTATAACGGAAAGACTTGTGGGCGGAGCCTTGGATGCCCTTTTGCGCAGCGGGGCCTCGGACGGTGACATCACCATTGTAAAGGTTCCTGGAGCCTTTGAGATTCCCCTGGTCGCGGCCAGGATGGCTGCAATGAAAAAGTACGATGCCCTGATCTGCCTCGGTGCAGTGATAAGGGGGGCAACCTCCCATTACGACTACGTATGTGCAGAAGTGTCCAAGGGAATTGCCTCGGTGAGCCTGGAGACAGGAGTGCCTGTAATCTTCGGCATCCTTACCACCGACACCATTGAGCAGGCCATCGAAAGGGCAGGCACAAAGGCCGGAAACAAAGGTTTTGACGCAGCCCTTTCCGCCATAGAGATGGCAAATCTCATGGCAGATATGAAGGAAGGGACTGCATAGAAAATGGGTGAACGCAGAAATGCCAGGGAGCTGGCCCTCCAGGCCCTTTTCTTCATTGATCTGAATGGTGAGAACTCCATGAACCTTTTCGGGGATTTCTGCAATCATTTTCAAGAGATGATTGATGAAAGGGTCAATGAATCCCAAAGGAATTTTTTTGTCCACCTGGTTGAAGGTGTCCTGGGCTGCATTGACGAGATTGACGAATCTATCCGAAAATCGTCAACAAATTGGCGAATATCAAGGATGCCGGTTACAGATCGGAATATTATCCGCATTGCAGTCTATGAGCTGTTGAAATGCCCGGACATTCCTCCCGGGGTATCCATAAACGAGGCCGTGGATCTGGGAAAGATGTATGGAACAGCAGGTTCCTCGGCTTTTATCAACGGGGTACTTGACCGTATCCGTGAAACCGCAACCGCTATTGAGCCTCCCAAAGAAAGTTAAAAGAATTAGGAGATACCAATGATCATTAAAAAACTTGAAGTCGGCCCCATCATGGCCAACTGTTATATACTCGGATGTGAAAATACAAAGGAAGCCGCGGTAATTGATCCCGGCGATGACTCCAGCAGGATACTGATGACCCTTGCCCAGGAGAAGCTTAAAGTCAAGGCCATCATAAATACCCACGGCCATTTTGATCATGTGGGGGCAAACAGTAAAATGAAGGAGGTCACCGGAGCCCCCATAATGATACATGCCGATGATGCTCCCATGCTTGCCCAGCTTGATCGCACCGCTGCATCCTTTGGCCTTTCCGTGGAAAATTCCCCGGCAGCAGACAGGCACCTGGTTGATGGAGACCAGGTATCCTTTGGAGAGATAACCTTAAAAGTGATCCATACCCCCGGCCACTCCAGGGGGGGAATCTGTCTTTACACAAAGGGTTCCCTTTTTGTGGGGGATACTCTTTTTTCAGGTTCCATAGGCAGGACGGACTTGCCCGGAGGGGATTACAACACACTCATATCAAATATCAAAAACAAACTTTTTGCCCTCCCGGACGATACGGTGGTCTATACCGGGCATGGTCCTGAAACAACATTGGCCCGGGAGAAGAGTAGTAATCCATTTTTGAGGTAGCCCGTTTTTGAGGTAGCCCATTTTTGAGGTAGCCCATTTTTGAGGTAGCCCATTTTTGAGATACAGGGGGCCTGCAAAATGATTTCTGATTGGAAAAATCAAAATCAAAATCAAAATCAAAATCTAAAGCATAATGTAAAGCATGATGATCCGGCATTCTCTGAAATGATTACTGCCAATCAAAACATGCTGGCCATGTTTGATCAGATAAGGGCCTTTGCCCACTCTAAGCAGCCCGTACTCATAACCGGAGAGACCGGCGTGGGAAAGGAGCTTGTATCAAAATCAATTCACACCGTCAGCGGATTTAAAGGCCCCTTTGTCGCGATCAATGCCGCGGGCCTTGACGAAAACACCTTTTCTGACACTCTCTTCGGACACGTTAAAGGTGCCTTTACAGGTGCGGAAAAGGTCAGAAAAGGCCAGTGTGAACAGGCCGCAAACGGCACCCTGTTCCTTGATGAAATCGGTGATCTGAGTCTTGGTCTCCAGGTTAAACTCCTGCGGCTCATCCAGGAGGGAGAGTACCAGCCCCTGGGAAGCGACCGGCTGAAAATCACCAATGCAAGGATTTTGGCGGCCACCAATGCTGATTTGTGGGAACTTGAAAGGGAGGGTAAATTCCGCAGCGATTTAAACTTCAGGCTTAGAACCCATCACATAAATGTCCCTCCCCTTCGTGATCGTAAAGACGATATTCCCCTTCTCCTCAACCATTTTCTGGAGGAGGCATCCCGGGAGTTCAGCAAGCGTGCCCATGCCACACAGGAGATATATGATCTTTTAAAGCAGTATCACTTTCCGGGAAACGTTCGGGAGCTTCGTTCCATGGTCTATAATGCCATGGGAAGCTACCAGTCCGGCACCCTCTCCCTTGATGTTTTCAAGTACTATATTGAAAGACAGCAGAGCCGCCATACCTGCCTGGATAACATTGATATGGATGAGACCTCACCCTTTCCCTTTGCCCAGAAACTTCCCACCATCAAACAGGCCACCGAATATCTCGTCATAGAGGCCATGAAACGTTCCAGGGGCAACCAGACCGCTGCCGCCAGAATGCTGGGAATTTCACAGCCTGCTTTGAGCAATCGCCTGAAAAAAATGGATGTGCCTTAATCAATACTTGACTGCTATAATAAAAGTTATGAAACATCTTCACGTTTATAATTTCTATAACTAACAGGTATTCCAGTGTTTTTATTGTGATTCTGATACATGCCCATAATTTATATTATCATAAACGATTTTCATGAAGTGTGACTGATTGTTTATTGTCAATGATATAAGACAGTTATCTTGTGGCTTCATTTGGAATGGTTTTTGCATTGAATACAGTAAGATACTCAAAAACGACGGTTGCTGGCTTTTCCAGAGCATACTTCTATAGCAGCATCTCCAGAGATAAGGAAGAAATGTGTCGTTTTTTGGATATTATCTGTATAGTTGTTCTGGCTTTATTACAGCAGTGAAAAATATTTAATCAACTTTTTCATTTCAGTGCCGATAAAGAGTTATGTGAACAATACTGTGCCTTGTTTGTTTCAGGCGTGGCATAAAAATGATTAAGAGTTAGAAGTCTGGCTGATAACTTAAATCTTAAATTATGGAGGAGTTATGGAAAAAAGTGGATTACGTAAAAGGATGAGTGTATGGGCAGCGTTCCTTTTTTGCCTGTTGGTTATTAACAGTCCTGTCTTTGCGAGCGATTGTGGAGAAATTGTTCCGGATAAGGAACGCCCTCTCCAGGGATATTTCGGCTATGCCAGTGCATATCCCTACATTAGAGGTCAGATTTATGATACTGTTACGGATTCAAAAGGTTTGATGTGGCAGGCCCAGCCCTTGGACGTTATGCAGGATTGGGAGGCAGCCTGTTATTATTGTGACAATTTGGATTTCGCAGACAAGGAAGACTGGAGGCTTCCCACGGTTGCCGAGTTGGAATCCCTTGTGGATTACTCCTTTACAGAAACTAAGATTGATACATCATTTTTTACTGTAGAAGATGGCCTTTACTGGTCAAGCAGTGTTCCTGCAGCCCATGAAAACAACGCCTGGGTGGTTTCTTTTGAGGATGGACAGACAAGCATCACTGATAAAACAGGGGATATGTATGTGATGTGTGTGCGGGATGCCCCCAATTCTCTGCAAAATACCCTTGAAATTGAACTTCATGCTGAATTGGTTAACACATTAGTTTTGTTTGATTCCTTTGGCAATTCAGTAACAACTGATGGGGAAAATTTTCTGGATGTAGGGGATAAGCCTGAGGGCACAATTGGAAGTCGGCCCCTCATACCCCAGGGCACTGCAGCAAGCGATGGTTATATCTATTTTGAAGTTATAGGTGTCAAGAAGAATGGCGTTGCATTAGATGTAAATAACGATCTTAAACCTGTGGACAAGATGGACTATATTTGGAGTGTGGATAATGAAAGTGTATCATT
>JADGBO010000157.1:4421-8058 GCA_015231465.1 Desulfamplus sp. | reverse complement strand
ATTCCCGCCTGCACCTCCCACACCAATTACCTTGATCCTGGTTGGAGCTTCATTTTCCATGTAAGAAAAATTCATAAATTTCCCCCTTTTAAAGCGAACCCATAGGTCATAATATCTCCGATTCACCGCTATAGACTTCCAGAAAAATATTGGAACAAATTCATTCCCAGAGGCAGCCGCAAGGGGCAGCCGCAAGGGGCAGCCGCAAGGGACTGCCAGGGGGCAGCCGCAAGGGACTGCCCCTACAGTATTATTGCCAATTTAATTATCCGGAAAACTATATATGTTCAATGGAACATCCTTGACCAGACCCTGGCCATAGACGGTGTAAAAAAGAGAAGTTATCACCCATGAGAACTGAATAAAATGTTATTTCTACAATATATCTTTAAACCACTGTTTCATTCTTTCCAGAAGTTTTGAAAAGCTAATACTGCTGTCCTTTTTTATGGGCATTTTAGGAACGTTTTTACTGCCGTAGATAACAAGTCCGACACCGGTGGCAAATGCCGGATTCTTCACCACATCCTTTAATCCTCCTATGTTTTCCGGCTGGCCTATCCTCACCGGAACTTCAAATACAGACTCCACAACTTCAGCTATACCATCCAGCATGGCACTGCCCCCGGTGAGAATCAACCCCGATGGAAAGGAGTTCTCAAGGCCGTTGCTGTAAATTTCACTTTTCAGAATGGAGAACATCTCCTCCACCCGGGGTTCCAGAATTTCAGCCAGCACTGACCTGGAAACGGTTCTGAACTCCTTTGCCCCAACTGTTTTGACATTTATGGTCTCACCGTGTTTTATCTTTTCAGCCAGGCAGGTTCCATGATCAATCTTAATCTTTTCAGCTTCGGCCAGGGGTGTTCTCAGGCCTATGGAGATGTCGTTGGTCATATTATGACCGCCCAGGGTCAGTTCAAAGGTGTGCTTTATATGGTTGCCTTTGAACAGTGCCAGATCCGTAGTCCCTCCTCCGATGTCGGCCAGGGCACATCCAAGATCCTTCTCTTCACGAGCAAGTACGGCTTCACCCGAAGCAAGGGATTCAAGTACAATATCACACACCTCAAGATTTGCCATGTTACAGCACTTGATGATGTTCCTTGCCGATGATACAGCCCCGGTCACAATGTGAATTTTTGTTTCCAGACGCACCCCGGTCATGCCCAGGGGATTCTGTATGGCTTCCTGATCATCCACAATGAACTCCTGGGGAATAATATGGATGGTCTCCCTGTCCATGGGAATCGCCACGGCACTGGCTGCTTCAATTACCCGGTCTATATCCTGCTGGGTAATCTCCCCTCCTTTGACGGCAATGATGCCGTGGCTGTTGAATCCCTTGATGTGGCCGCCGGCAATGCCCACATATACAGATGATATTTCACATCCTGCCATGAATTCCGCTTCTTTTACCGCTTTTTTAATGGACTCCACTGTGGAATCTATGTTGACCACCGCACCTTTTCTCAATCCCACCGACGGGTGTGATCCCATTCCTATGATGTTGATTGAACCGTCAACAAGCTCTCCCACCACGGCGCATATTTTTGTTGTGCCTATGTCCAGGCCCACGATTATTTTCTCTTGTTCCTGCAAATCAGACTCCTCCCTGTAGAATCTCCATCAGCCCTTCCCCTTTTATGGTCTTAATGACAATATTTTCGGGGTTTATTAAATCAATTGAACATATCTTTTTATCAGGACTGTTTTCTTGCATATATTTAACTATATGTCTAATTTTTTTCAGCTTTTCTTTAAGATTGTCAAATCCCAGGGTTATGGTTACCACCGGCTCTTCAAAATTATTTCCATGCTGAAACAGAGATTCATCGGGTACCTGTCCTATTTTTCCTTTAATTTTCATACCCGTCTCCATGTCAACATATATGGTCTCGATATCCAGTTCCTCTTTTTCCATGTGAAGAATCTCCATTACCGACTCATGAAGCCTGCCTGCAAAGAGGTATTTCCCGTTGTCATCAAGATGTAGTTTCAAACCCTTTACAATGGGGAGGGGATCAGGACAATCCATTACCCCCGGGTTATCCTCCCGGGGGAGCCTCTGATAGGTATCTGCGCCGATACCGTCATTTTCGGAAAAGGGCTCTCCCTTCACATTCATTAAAATATCCGCGGTATCCTGGACCCTGACCAGGGCAAGGGGTTTCTGCTCCCTTACCGTTATTGCAATATCCGACGGCATAATCCTTTTAACGGCAGCATCTTGAATCCACGGGTGGGAGATGAGTCTGAACCTGACATGTTGCAAATTTATATCTAAGATATTGTCACCTTTGCGGATCCCGGCTTTTTCAATAATCTCATCCGACGTGATGAGAACATTTCCGGAAACCGAGATGTCTGAAAGGGAAAATATAGTGGCCTGGGTTGCGGCATTTTCCACAAATATGAAAAAAAGTGTTGCCGCGGTAAGGGCAATGACCAGGAAAATAACCTTAAGTCCCACCTCCAGGGGCCCCATGAAATCAATGGAAGGAAGAGGTGAACTACCGGTGGGGGGACGATATCGGTTCTCTTTTCTCTTTTTGTTCATGGTTTTTCCCCTTTCAGGATAACCTCGGATTAGAGCATAGGTTCATGGTTTTCCCCTTTCAGGATAACCCCGTATGAGAGTATTTGTTCATGTTTTTTACCCTTTCAGGATAACCTCGGATGAGAGTATTACACCAAACTCCTTTTGAACCTTTTCCGTTATAATATCCCCGAGGGCCAGGATATCCGCGGCAGATGCATTTCCAAGATTAACTATGAAATTGGCATGGATATCCGACACCATGGCATCTCCCACCCGCCTTTTTTTCAAACCTGCCCTGTCAATGAGTTCCCCGGCAGAGGGCCCCATACCTGGATTCTTGAAGAAACAGCCTGCACAGGGCACGCCATGGGGCTGGGATAGCTTTCTTTTCTCCATGAGAGCCTGCCAGGAGTCCATAATTTTTTGCCGGTCCCCTTTTTCCAGTAGGAAACGGGCCTTGAGTATAATGGGATAATTTTGTCCATTGCCTCCCTTTACAGGTTCATGGCTCTTCTTTACAAGTTGATGGCTCTCCTTTACAGGCTCGATCCCTTCTATGTTTTTCCCGGTGATGCCGGATCGGCTGCCGGTGATGCCGGATCGGCTGCCGGTGATACCGGATCGGCTGCCGGTGATACCGGCCTGTTTACCTGTGATGCCGGACTGACTCAAGTATCCATCTTCAATGGATGAGCCGGGAAATGCAAGGTGCCTGTGGGAAAATGCGAGCTGATCCTTTCCCAGGGTTTTGATGGTTCCATCCAAATCTATTATCTCTATGGAGTGGAGCTGGTCCGATATTGTACCCATGCCGGTACCTGCATTCATGGAAACGGCCCCGCCCACGGTACCGGGAATACCTGCCGCAAAACTCAAATCCCCAAGGCCCTGTTCCATGGTCTTTTTGCAAAGCCTGGAAAGTAAGGCTCCCGACCATGCCGTAACCATATATTTATCGCAGTAAGGATTTTTATCAAATTTATTGCTATATGGGCCTTTACCGGATTGATTGCAGGAACTATTTTGATCTGTTTTGTCATGTTCCGGGGAACAAAAACTTTTTATGTAAGGTTCAATCTTTATATCTTTTTTAAA
>JADGBO010000157.1:0-4323 GCA_015231465.1 Desulfamplus sp. | reverse complement strand
GTTTTTATCAAATTTATTGCTATATGGGCCTTTACCGGATTGATTGCAGGAACTATTTTGATCTGTTTTGTCATGTTCCGGGGAACAAAAACTTTTTATGTAAGGTTCAATCTTTATATCTTTTTTAAATTTCATCAAAGATATGACAAGCCCGGATACTCCCCTGTCCATTACCAGAATGTTGGTTCCCCCGCCCATTATGGTTGAAGCTATCCCCTTGAGCCGGGCAATTTCCATAATCTTCAGCAGTTCATCCTCATCCCTGGGCTGTGCAAAGTAATCTGCCGCCCCCCCCACCTTGAAGGAAGTGTAGGGTTTCAAGGGCACATTCCTCCGGACATTGAGTTCCGGCGGAAACGGGTTTGTGTTGTCACTCACTTTCATTGTTCCCCGCGTTGTCATTGGATATGACCCATTTTAAATATTCTACAATAGAACCAGTTAAATAAAATGGAAGGTTGAGTAACAGGCATTCTTTCCCATTGAAAGTTTTGATCTTATTAATTTCTAATTGCCCGGAATAAATCCTTGCAGCATATTTTGGTTTGTTCAGGTTGACTTTCCCTCCGCTGATTGTTCAATGAGTTTTTCGACGCAAGTTTTGGCTTTTTTAATAATTTTTCCAAATCCTACAATTCTGCCGTCCTGAATGCACTATATCCTTCGTAGAAATAGCTCACATCAATGCTTTTCATGTACAAGGCTCGGTCATGAATCTGATCCGTCAACGCGTCTTTCAGGAGTACTTTAATTTCGATGTCTTTCACCACGCTGCGTTCCATGGCGGAGAGATACTCTTCTTTGTTCACAAGATTCCAATCAATTACTTGTCTGATCCCCTTTTTAAGCATGACATCCAGCCAGATTCGCATTGCCCGTCCATTGCCTTCCCTGAAAGGATGGGCAATGTTCATCTCGACATATTTCTCAATGATTTCATCGTAGTTGCCTTGGGGCATGGCATCTATATGTTTCAGCGACTGCTCCAAATACATTAGCGGTGCAAAACGGAAATTGCCCTTGGCGATGTTCACTTCACGGAGCTTGCCTGCAAAATCATAAATCTCGTCAAAGAGATAGGCATGAACAAATGCGAGTCCCGCAAAGGTGCCGACATCCACCTGATAAATATCACCGGAATCAAACAACTGTCTGGCCTTCTGTTTACTGATTCTTTCTTCAGCTTTGGCCAGTTCCACCTGATTTGTGATGCCCAATTTATTTTCCAGTATCATTGTGCAGTTCCTTCGACCCGGTATTTATATTGGTTTCTTAGTCATTGCTCTTCCGCCATGATCTCAATTAACTGTTCTCCCAATGTATAGACATTGCCGGCACCCAGGGTGAGTATAAGGTCTCCGGGCCGTACTCTTTTCCGGATCACTTCAAGGCAGGTTGTGAAATCAGGGGTAAAGGTGACATCTTTATGGCCATGCTCCTTTATGGCTTTACTGAGTTTTTCCGAACTGACACCGTCAATGGGTTTTTCGCTTGCCGCGTATATGGGCAGGGTGATGAGGATATCTGAGTGGTAGAAGGATCGGGCGAAATCATCGAAAAGGGCCTTGGTTCTTGTATATCTGTGGGGCTGGAAAATAACGGCCATGCGTCTGTCAGGGCGGCTCTCCCTGATGGCCTGGAGGGTTGTTCTTATTTCAGTGGGGTGATGGCCGTAGTCATCCATTACAATGACATCATCTTCGGTTTTTTTCTCTTCCTCTGTTCCAGGTTTACCTGTTGGTGTTTCCGATTTTGTATCCCTGGTTTCAAATTTTGACTCCATCTCCCCCTGGGGAGCTTTTATTATATCCGGCTCCAAGGTTAATATTTCCCTTTTCAAGGTGAATATTCCCTTGATCTCCATGCGTCTTTTTACCCCCTCTATCTTCTCTAAGGCACATTTAATGGTCTCAAAGGGGATTTTAAGTTCCAGGGCAATGGCAATGGCTGCCAGGGCGTTGGATATGTTGTGCCTGCCGGCCAGACTGAGTCTGACCCTTCCCAGTACATCTCCATGGTGTACCACCTGGAATATGCCCTGGTTGTCCCTGAATTCGATATCCCTTGCCTGGAGATCGGCCTGGGCAGCCATGCCGTAGGTGGTGTACCTGACCCGAATATCAGGCAGTATGTCCTGGATGTTCTCATTGTCCAGGCAGAGTACGGCAAGGCCATAAAAGGGAACCGAGTTGATGAATTTGATAAATGTGGCCTTGATATCTTCAAGGTCTTTATAAAAATCAAGATGTTCCATATCTATATTGGTCACGGCGGCAATGGCCGGGGTGTATTTCAGGAAAGAGCCGTCGCTTTCGTCGGCCTCTGCCACGATATAGTCTCCCTTGCCGTGGAGTGCGTTGGTGCCGAGGCTTTTCATGAGACCTCCCACCACCACCGTGGGATCCAGACCGGCCATGTTAAGAATCTGGGCTGTCATGGCTGTGGTGGATGTTTTTCCATGGGCTCCGGATACTGCAATGGCGTACTTGATGCGCATGAGTTCTGCCAGCATTTCAGCCCTTGGAATGACCGGAATTCCTTTGATTCGGGCCGAGGTCACCTCGGGGTTGTCCGGTGATATGGCCGTTGATGTTACAATGACATCCGGAGTTTCAATGTTGGTTCTGTCATGTCCCTGATGCACGGTGGCTCCCAGGGATTTGAGGCGATCCGTTATGGGGGATGAATTGAGATCAGAACCTGATACCTTGTAGCCCAGGGTGAGCAGCAGTTCGGCAATGCCGCTCATTCCTATGCCTCCTATGCCTACAAAGTGTATATGGTAATTTTTTTGATACATGGTAAATTTCCTGTTCCAAAGTACTCAAGAGTTGTAAGTTCTCATATTCCACACTATATATTGTGGTTTTATTCTGTAAGAAAGCAGCATCGGTAGTGGCCGGTTGGATAACTTATGACTGACGAGTACAGTATGACGGCCAGTTATATTCAGCCGTAAGCATTCGGCATTCAGCATTCATGCATTGACTTTAGGGCCATACGGATGCAGATACGTGCAACGGCACTGTCTGCATGGGGAAGGCCCAGCTTCATAGATTGGGCAGCCATCTTTTCCATCTCATGGGGATGGTTTAAGGCAAAGAGTATCTTTTCAAAAAGATACTTTCCGGTCAGTTCACTGTCTTTGACCATCCATGCAGCACCTTTGTCGGCAAGTGCTTTAGCGTTAAAGGTCTGGTGGTCATCTGCCGCATGGGGATAGGGCACCAGCAGGGCGGGTTTTCCCAGTGCGGTCACTTCCGATATGGTTCCGGCACCTGCCCGGCATACAATGATATCTGCCCGGGCCATGAGCCGAGGCAGATCATGGAAAAAGGCTCCGGCAGTTATCTTTATGGAATTATCCCTGGTGGAGGATGAGAGTTTCCTGTACTTCTCCATTACCCGATTTTCATCCAGGGCTCCTGTCTGATGTATTATGTGGCAACTGATTTTTCCAGCTTCAAGCATATTACGGACACAATCAAGAACAGCGTCATTTATGCTCTTTGCCCCTTGACTACCGCCGGTGACAAGAATGGTGCAGGCCTGTTTTTCAGCCTTTTCCTGGTATTGTTCCTGTTTTTTGACAAAAATGGACTTATCCAGGCTCCTTTCATTACCGGACTGCTTCTGTATTTTTTCAAGACTGGGCTGCTCCGAACTCCTTTCAAAAAGACTGGGTTGCTCCGGACTTCTTTCAAAAAGACTGGCTTGCTCCGAACTCCTTTCAAAAAGACTGGGTTGCTCCGGACTTCTTTCAAAAAGACTGGGTTGCTCCGGACTTCTTTCAAAAAGACTGGGTTGCTCCGGACTTCTTTCAAGGCTGGGCTGCCTCATGGGGTTTCCGGTGTGGATGATCTTTTTTTTCACGTTCAAAAGTCTTGTGTCGTCAATGCCCAGGGTTGATACAAATGATGTGAAAATTTTATCCGAAATGGGTGCAAGAATTTTGTTGGTGATGCCGGCAATGCTGTTCTGCTCCTGGATTGCCGTTGGAATTCCCAGTATCTTTGCTCCCACAAGCACCGGCCCTGATGCATATCCGCCCACACCGAGTACCATATCCGGCCTGTAATTTTTAATTACGGCCATGGCCTGGATTATGGAGAGTGGAATTTGAATAAGGGCTGCCAGTTTACCTGCCATGGACTTTCCCTTTATGCCCATGGATGTGATCCGGCTGTGTTCAAAACCATATCTTGTAACTGTTTGGGTTTCAAAGGCTTCACCGCTGCCCACAAACATGACATGGCTTGTGGGTTCCATCCTTGAAATGGCCTGGGCAACGGCAATTCCCGGGAAGAGGTGCCCCCCGGTCTT
>JADGBO010000156.1 GCA_015231465.1 Desulfamplus sp. | reverse complement strand
CAAGCACTCTTTTTTTGTCACTCATGATGTTTCTCCCCTAAAAGGTTTGGGCATATAGTGAATCAGGCTCTGCACCTTAACTGTAATGAGGCTGATTTATTGGGCTTTATCCCCCTGAAGGGGGTATGATTCCAATAAAATATGCCGCGATTGCATGAAGATTAAAAATATAGATAAATACGCTGAAAAGATATATTCGGGTCTCTTTGATCTTGTCCTTAAGGAACTCACTACTTTCATGCTTCGTTGCAGATAAGTCTGCCATGTTCATGCTTCGTTGCAGATAAGTCTGCCATGTTCATGCTTTGTTGCAGATAAGTCTGCCATGGCACTTTATATATGGGGATTATTTACCTGTCAACACAAAAACTATAGCACTTCTCAGGCGGTTTCTCCCTTTTTAAGAGGAAGCGATATGGAGAAAACAGCTCCTCCATCACTGCGATTTTCTACGGATATTTTTCCTTTGTGGCTCTCCATAATGCCGTAGGCCATGCTGAGGCCGAGTCCGGTACCCTTGCCCTCCTCCTTGGTTGTAAAAAAAGGCTCGAAAATATTTGATATTATGGATTCAGGAATACCTGGCCCGCTATCGGCAATGGTTATGAGTGCCATATCTCCGTCACTGTCCAGGGATGTCTTTATCTCAAGGGTGCCGCTGCCTTCCATGGCATCGGCGGCATTGAGAATAATATTCATGAAAACATGGTTTATCTGCTGAACATCCACCGGTATTTCAGGAAGGGACGTGTCATAATTCTCAATGATTTTAATATTTTGAAAAATAGACTGATTTCTGAGAAGGAACAGGGTTCTCCCCACTATCTTGTTTATGTTCTGGAGTTTTGCCTCTCGTCTTGTCTGTCTTGCAAATTCGAGCAGCTCCTTGACAATGGCACTGCAGCGCTCCGCATCTTTCTGGATTCTCATAATGTCGTTTTTCAAATCATCATGCAGTTCATGCTCTTCCAGTATAAGCTGGGTGAAAAGGGTAATTCCACCCAGTGGATTGTTAAGCTGATGGGCAACACCGGCGGCAAGTTTTCCCAGGGATGACATCTTTTCAGCTTGCAGAAGCTGTATCTGCATCTTTTCCAGTTCCGCCTCAAGCCGTTTCGATTCTGTGAGGTCATAAAAAAAGCCTATGCTGGCCACCTCCCTATCGCCTTCATATACAATTGAGGCGTTGAGGGTTATGGGGATTGTGGAACCGTCCTTTCGGATGGCAACCTGCCTGTGGGCCCTTACCATTCCTTTACCTCCAAAGCCGCTGCTTCTCATCTTCTTCATTATCTTTTTGGCATCACCGGGAGGATAGAGTTCCCGGATGTTCAGGCTCTCAATGGCCTCCTCCCTTGAATAGCCTGAAATCCTTGTGGCGGCTTTATTGAAAATTATTATCTTTCCGGTCATGTCGGCGGCAATGACTCCGTCAGCGGCACTGTTTATAAGATTTCGCAAAAAGGCATTGGAGGTTGATCTCTGTTCGTCATATTTGAAAAGTGACGGGAGATCAAAGTCCAGGACAACGATGGCATCCTGCTCATCTTCACCTTTGAGTGCAGGCATGGGGTAGGCGTAGAGGCAGGATGTCCTTACAGCCTTCCCCATCCCTTCCTGGCCATCTTCATAAATCATGACATCCTTTATGGCAGGTTTTCCTGTCCTGTTTACTTCGGCGGCAGGGCAGTTGGGACAGGGATGCTTAAGATTGAAAAGAACCTGGTGGCATATATCCCCTTCCGTGCTGTTTCGGTTAAGAAAATACGCACTATCTGGATGGCAGTTGGATGCAAGGATTCTGTAATCAGGAGAGATAACAACGATCTGCCTTTTTATGGTCTCCACGGCCTTAAGAAGATAGTGATTAACGTCATCATTTTTTCCATAGATCATTTTTGAGTCTCCCTGGTTTGAATGTTTCCGGACTTGGAAATTATATCTTCATGGCCTGACCCAGGCCCCCCTGATCATGAAAATGATATGGGTATTTTAGGTTATTTTAACATTTGAAGAACATGTAATATGGCATCTTCCAAGGAGTGTCAAGAACTCTTGGAATCGGCATGATAAAGATTGTACTTGTCTGAATAAGGATGGGCAGGATTTACAGGATGCCCGGAACAGGTTTCCATGAATCCCCAGGGTTATGCTTCATCTATTGTTGTGCCCGTCAGGGCATTGGGAGTTATAAGGGCTGGAAAAAATTGTAAATGGGAAAATCTGCTGTTATTATAGATTCTCTTTTGATAAAGTGCTTTTAATCCTTTTGATGAAGTATCCTTGAATCAAGGACGAAAAAGTACCTGTTTCGATAAAGCACCCCTTGGCAAAGGAGATCAAGTATCTCTTTTGATAGACTCCCCGCAAAACTATAACCAAACAACCCTGGGAAATCGCATGGCAAACAAAAAGTTATCCGAGGTAATCAAAGAGTACAAACTTCTTTTGATTATTGTGATCGTTGGTTTTTTTCTTATAGAGATTGAAATTTTTGCCGTTGCCGTCATGAAATCCGGACGCCAGTCCTGGATGAATGTTCTTGATGATTCCGGCGAGCTTATCTATCAGGTAAAGGGTTCCACCCTTACCAACTTCAATAAATACTATTTTGAGAACACCTTTGGCTCCATTGACGACTACCAGGTCAGGCTGGTAACCAAAGATGTTCCCTTTCCATTTCGTGCCTGGCTGGCTGCGGCCATCGGTGTTCCCGTGGGACTGCTTCTCCTGCTTGCATTTATCCTGAAGGCCGTTATGGTGCTTCTCTACGGCAAAACAGTGGGAGGAGACTATGATGAGGCCCAGCATGAACTTTATGAAAAAGAGGATCCATTACCCAATGACGGGATCAATAACGGCACAGGGATGGACAAGTCGGGAAAATCAAGGAAAGTCGGTTCAGGAAAAGGTCCGGCAGCACTTCCAGGTTCTGCCGAGAACATTTTTAACCGGCTCAGCCGGCTCAATATATTCATCATCGGTTTTCTTATCCTTTCCGGAGTTCTGCTTTACGTTATCATTCCCGATCTGCTTTCATTTCTTGCCAGGGTAGGCATTGATACCATACTGAATTTCAAATGGTTCTTCCTTGGAGTTTTTGCAGTGCTGCTGCTTCTGTTTGTCTGGTTCATGTACATGAGGTACCAGCTTGCAAAAAAGAGCATTGATGCCCAGACCGAGATACGCAAATATGAGATTAAAATGGAGTACGCCAGGTATGACAACGCCCTTCCCGCCCCGGATGATTATGCATCCAGGGAAGAGCCTCGGAAAATCGACTATAGGGATGTTCCCTATGAAGACTTTGACAATAAGTAACACCATTATGCTCTGGAAAAGAGAGCAACCTGTCGATTTTGAGTAATTAAAGTTTAAAACAGGAGACCAACGAGGAGATCATGCAGATTATCACCACACATAAAGGTACCGATTTTGATGCCCTTGCATCCCTTGTGGCGGGAACGATCATCTACCCTGGATCGACACCGGTTCTTCCGGGTTCGGTTAACCCCAACCTCAAGTCCTTCCTCTCCATTCACAAGGATCTGTTCGGATTCTACTCCCCAAAGGAGATAAGGCTCAATGACGTAAACTCCATGATCATTGTGGACACCAACTCCTGGAGCCGCCTGGACGGAGGTCTGGCTCCTCTGAAGGGGAGAGGGGGAATTGAAATCATCAACTGGGATCACCATCCCAAAGGGGATATTGATGCCGGTGAAGTTCACAGGGAGGAGCTGGGAGCCAACATCACCCTGATGCTCAGAGAAATCCAAAAAAAAGAGAAGATGATAACCCCCATCCAGGCAACCCTCTTTATCATGGGGCTTTATGAGGACACCGGAAATCTCACATTTACCTCCACCACATCCCAGGATGCCCTTGCCGCGGCCTATCTTCTTGATAAAAAGGCGGATCTCCAGATACTTTCAACCTTTCTTAGGCACTCATACGGCAAGAAACAGAAGGATATTCTTTTTGAAATGATCCAGAATGCCCAAAGGACCGAGGTGGGAGGTTTCAGTATCAGTATTGCCCGCATGGACATAGACGGGCATGTTCAGAATCTCTCGGTGGTTGTCCAGATGTACCGTGAGATTGTAAATGTGGATGCAGCCTTTGCCATTTTCAGGGACACGGAGCGGGATCGCTGCATGGTCATCGGAAGAAGCAACCTTGAGCAGATAAATATCGGCATTATCATGAGAAGTCTCGGCGGAGGCGGCCATCCCGGGGCAGGCTCCGCTCTTCTTAAATCCACGAACCCGGATGTCATAGAGGAGATGCTCATGGAGATGGTCCAGGGAAATCAGCAGGGTTCCATAATGCTGAGTGACATAATGTCATATCCCGTGGTGACTGTGAACGAGGATACCATCATTGACCAGGTTGCCATGATTTTACGGGATACCGGCTGTACCGGAGTTCCTGTGGTGGATGGAGAAGGGTGTCTGAAGGGTATCATATCAAGAAGGGATTTCAGGAAGATAAAAAAGGAGAGTCACATGCAGTCACCGGTCAAGGCTTTCATGAGCCGGGAGGTGATAACCATTGAGCATTCCAGAAGTGCCATTGATGCTGCCCGGCTCATGATACGCCACGACATAGGCAGGATTCCGGTGATGGACGGTGGCAGGGTCATAGGAATAGTTACCCGTTCCGATGTAATGCTCTACTTTTACGATCTTCTTCCTGATTGAACCCCGGTATGCCGGTATTATTAACTTACCCAAGCTCCCATGGCAAGCCTGTAATAGGTGGCTGGGGATCAGATGAATGGGCAAGTTTATATGAAAGTCCCCATATTTTAAGGCTCCCGGGATTTTCATGCTTCGATTGTGGCGGGAGTACCGCCATGGTGGTTATTAAAAATCAATTCCTAACTTTCCCATTTCCCTCACCCCCAAATTCCCTCTCAATGGATGGACCGGGGGAGAATAGGTAAGTTATTGCGAACTCATTCCGATATATCAAGATCAGTGAGTTTGTTTTTTAATTTTTTGGAAGCCCAATCAGCAAGTATCTCCCTGAAAATTTTGGAGTTGTGTCTTATATCCACAGGAAAGGATTTATGGATTAAGATATGCTCTATGTCCTGGGTCAGGGGGTGGGATGCTGCAACACCATGCATCTCGGCTATGAGGTCTTTTTTATTTTTAACTCCCGGCACCGGCTCAATACAGATAACCGGGATCTCCCTTCCAGGGTTGCCAATACCCACAAGGGCACTTCTTGACACCAGGTTATGGTTGTTGAAAATAGCCTCACATGGAATGGTGAAAAGGGTCCCGCCGGCGGTTATGACCCTGTGACTCTTCCTGCCGCAGAACCATATTCTTCCCTTGGTGTCCCTCCATCCGAGATCACCCATTCGGTGCCACACTCCGCCCCTGTCATCGGTGATTTTTGAGAATAGATCCGCCTTGGGATTCTGGAAATAACTCTCTGTGACCAGGGGAGACTTAACCGTGATCTCTCCCACATCCTTGTCCGGCACCAGAATATCATGGGACCATGTACCGATGTGTTCCTCATTTATTTTAATAAGTTCAACCTCGGTCCCACATATGGGACGTCCCACGCAGATGCCGAAACCCTGTTCACTGAGCTTTCTTGTTTCGCTCAATATCTCATTGCTTGATATGGAGAGAACAGGAACCGCTTCGGTGGCTCCGTAGGGTGTGTGTATCTCGGCATCACTGTTGAGCATGATGGAAAACTGTTCTATGTTGGCCGGGGAGACAGGTGCCCCGGCCGATACCACACGTCTGAGGGAGGGAAGCCTTAAATCCAGCTCCCGGCCATATTTTCCCACCCGGTTGAGAAGGGCCGGGGAGGCGAACATGTTTGTAACTCCATGGTTTTCAATGGCTTCGATGATTCTTTCCGGATTCACAAAGGCAGGCCTTGTGGGATCCATGTCCGGAATCACCGCGGTCATGCCCAGGGCCGGATCAAAAAGGGCAAAAAGGGGGAATGTGGGAAGATCAATCTCATCTTCCTGGATATTGAAGTGTTCCTGGATCATTCGTATCTGGGCATCAAAATTTCCGTGGGTATAGACAACTCCCTTGGCAGGGCCGGTGCTTCCGGTGGTGAAGAGAATGGCAGCGGTCTCACCGGATGAAGTGTCGGCAGGTTCAAAGGGCTCGGTGGTTACTTTCCTTAGATCGTCCAGGGTATAGCCTCCCCAGAACCATCGTCTGCCCACGGTGATGAATGTATGTACCGGTTTAAAGGTAGCGGGCCTCATGATCCTTAAAATGTGGGCTTTTTCAATGCCAATGAATGCCTGGGGTGATGTGTGACGGAAACATGAGAGCATCCTATTGATACCCATGCCTGGATCCACAACCACTGGAACGGCCCCCACCTTGAACATTGCAAAAATAAGACAGAAAAATTCCATGCCCGGAGGCACCATAAGAATGGTTCTGAGACCCCGCTTTATGCCTGCCGTTTTTAGGCCATGGGCAAGGAAATCGGACTCGGCATCCAGTTGGGCAAAGGTCAACTGACTGTAGAGAACCCTCCCATGTCCGTCCCTGGAGGATGGATAAACAACAGCTCTTTTATATGGATGACGGGCACAGCTTTTTTTCAGCCAGTGGGATATGTTAACTTTGTCGCTCATATTTCTCTCTTTACCGTGGAAATTGATACATTATTTCCATGATCGGGGATGGCCGGACTCCGACCATGAAGGCTTAACCTGAAAACATTGGGGATGGGACAATTATTTTTTTTAATCGTTTATTAACCCAGATTATTTCCTTTGTAAACCGGCAGTCAAAAAAACATGCCTTGATTCCATTTGCCGGAAGGCCATGCGGTTTGCCGGAAATCCATCCCATTTGCCGGAAGGCCATGCGGTTTGTCGGAAGTCCATCCCATTTGCCGGAAGGCCATGCGGTTTGCCGGAAATCCATCCCATTTGCCGGAAGGCCATGCGGTTTGTCGGAAGTCCATGCGGTTTGCCGGAAGTCCGCAGGAGTTCCATACACGACTCTTTACAGCCTCCGACACTCGTTGACATTATTATTCAACTGGAATATACCTTAGGGATTCTGGCGTGAATTATTCTTACTCCTAACCGGCAATCCCCCTGAAAGCAGATAAAATGGAAAAAGGCTGGACAATCGGTTCCATCATTGATCTTGAGTATGCCCTGGAAAGGGATCGCTCATGCAGCGATGAGGTAGCACTTCGAGACCGAGACAGAGCAATTTTTCTGAATCATATATACCCCTGCATCGCTCCCATGGTTAGAGAAAGGGAAGAGTCCCGGGAAACTAAAGGCTCTTTTTCCCTACTCTCTCCGGAGTATGGCCACCTGATACCCCAGGTTATATTTCTGTGGCTTGAACAGATAAAAAAAAAGTCCCATGTTCCAGGCTCCCCGGGTGAATCCTTCCTGGGCTCCCCGGATGAATTCTCCGTGGGTTCCTCCGTTGGTGAGCCAAATGTTTTTCCAGGAAGTCTTTATGAAGAGGTACTCTCCCTGATGGGGCCTGCCATGTTTTTGATGGGCATCATGGGCGGTTTTTTCCTCTGCCTCTCCTTTTTTTCCTACACCGGAAAACAGCCCCTGAATGTATCATACTTCCTCGCTGGAGCAATTCTGCCCCAGCTACTACTGCTTCTTATACTTCTTGCAGGAGTATTCACAGCATCAAAACTGAATCCCGGCGGCATATCATCTTTTATATCCTATCCGTTTCTGGGGAGCATGGCGGAAAAGCTCTTCATGGCAATGAACCGAACCATTTTAGGTAAAATATCCCCTTCCCATATGCAGGTAATCTCCTCGGCCCTTTCCATTGTGCGGCAGGGCAGAGAGGTTTACGGCTCTATTTTTTTCTGGCCGCTTTTCATGATTATGCAGATTTTCGCCATAGCATTCAACGGGGCCTTGCTCTGTTTCATCCTGTTTCGGGTATTTTTTTTCGATACCGCCTTTGGATGGCAGTCAACAATACAGGTGGGTGCCGAGGTAATAGAGAAGATTGTAAGATTTACCGCATATCCCTGGTCATGGATGCACCCGTCGGGATTTGCCGTACCCGGACTTGAACAGGTA
>JADGBO010000155.1:5053-8091 GCA_015231465.1 Desulfamplus sp. | reverse complement strand
ATATCATTATTGAGCAGGGCAAGAACCTCTCCCCGGGCCTTTTTTGCCGCAACGGCATGGGGAGCTGCAAACCCGGTGTTATGATCGCTGCTGATTATCAGAGCCGAGGGCCACAGCTTCCGTACAGTCCCAAGGGAGTTGTCCCGGGAGCCGTTATCATAAACAATAAGCTCCAGTGCATCAGCCGGATAATCCAGGGCCTTCAGGGATGAAAGATTTTCTTCCAGATGGTGGTCACCATTGTAGTTGACAATTATAATGGATACAGTGGCAGGGGAACTCTTCAAAAAAACTTCTCCTCTTTATGTCTTGTGATCCAGGGCTGCCCTGGCATAATGGGTATCCAGGATGAAACGGTAACGCCCATGGGAAAGGGGCAGCCTCAACCATTTGTCCATGAAATGGACAAAATATTTTTGTATGCACGCCTTTAGATATGGCCCGGCATTTTCAATGAGCTGATGTTCGTCTCCGAGAAACCACTTGAGTTCGGGATGTTTTTTCATAAAAATGGAGGATGCCCTTCCCACATTCATCTGGCGGGAGCAAAAGGATAGAACATCCATGGCATGATAATGCCGGGCCAGGGCATCAGGGTTGTAATACAGCTTCACGCCTTCTTTTTCAAGCCTGAACCCCAACTCAATATCTTCCCAGCCGTAAACATCAAAATCTTCGTCAAACCAGCTCTCCAGAAGATTAAGGGCACTCCTGGGAACCAGGAGATTGGATGTATAATAGAAGTTAAACGGCAAAGGACCGTTGCCGTCAATGAGGGAGTATCCAAACTGGTGGCCGAACTCCCCCACATACTCCATGAAAGGGGTCACTGGAATATCCCCGGGCCATGTGGTATATCCTATGACACAACTTTTTTCCGGATTGTCAAGCCTTGCGTGAAAGTCCAGGTGGGATTTTATAAACCCCCTGTCCGGCACAATATCATCCCCGATAAAAAGCAGAAAGCGGGCATCGCTGTTTCCAACGGCAAGGTTCCTTGCCGCACCCTGTTTTTTATTTTCCTGGAAATAATATCGCACAGAAAGAGTACTTGTTTCCAAAAACCTCTCAACCATGGAGGCGGTGTCATCATTGGAGCCGTCATCCACAACCAAAACTTCAAAGGCCCGGGCCATATCCTGGGTGTCCATATCCTGATTTTCCAGGGAATGAAGCACTTTTTTCAACAGACGGGATCGATTGTATGTGGGAATTATTATACTTAAACAGCACTGGTCTTCATGAGCCATAAAAATTTATCCTTGCCCATGGGGCATCTTAACTGCCCCATTTTAATTTAAAGCAATTCATGCTTCCAATCCGATATGTTACGCTCCTTCGTATCAAAATTGATCCCCATCAAATGGACGGTTTTTCCCTTTTGAAGATATGAATCTGCATAATTTTTATTTTTAATCTGATCAATGGCTGCATCACTCTTTTGATCACACTTAAACTCTATGATATAAATTTTATCTTTAAACTCAACCACAAGATCAATCCTGCCTTTGCAGGTTAACACTTCACTATGGGCCCTGGCTCCCGATGCTGAAACCATAAGATAAAAAATGGTATGAAAATATGCCTCGTCACGTTTGCTTTCAAGGATGTTCGGGATGGAGGCGTAAACAGCTTTTATGGTTGCCATGAATGATTCAAGGTCATCCATGCGAAGATATTTGGAAAGTAAAATAAATCTTGCACAGTCACTTCCTGCATCTGCATCTGTATAAGTATAAAACATATTTTCAATAAATGCTATCTTTACCTCTTTGTTGGGATAATCAAATGTGTATAGCTCTTCATCTATATCTTTTATTGTGATGTAACCGGTCTGGAACAAAAGAGCCTCAAGCTGAAGTCTATCAATATCATAAACACTGAATACAGATTTTGTGGCTTGTATATTTTCAATGGAAGCGGGATACCACCCTTTTTCTTTGATAAGATTTATTAAAAATGAAGGAGTACCTGTTTCAAACCAATATGGTTTTAAAGCGTGTTCTCCAAAGGCCCGAAGGACTGAAAAAGGGTTATAAACTTTTATATCTGTTTCCGAGAAACGGTAGCCATTATAATATTGCTTCATATTCAATACAAGCTCTTCCGGTGAAACAGATATCTCCTGTGCAAAAGCATCTATATGAGGGTCAAAGCACCCTTTAAGTTCTTCTTCTGTGTATCCAAACATATCTGCATATTTAAGGTGCATAGTGAGATCTGTCAGGTTGTTTAATTCTGAAAATATAGATACCTGGCTGAATTTGGATACACCTGTAACAAAGACAAATCTGGTTATGGGGACAATATCGGCATCTTTTATCACTCCAAAAAAATCTTTCAGAATATCCCGGTTCTTTTTTGCAATTTCAAGGGATTCATCACCCTTGCCAATGTGATCAATGAGGGGTTTATCATATTCATCAATCAAAAAGACAATCGGCATTTTTGTTTTTTTATTTAATGCTTTTATAAGCTCTTTAAACTGTTCTTTAAGAAGTGTCTCCTTTAATTCAATACCAAATTCCCCACCTATGGATTTCAGCGAACTTAAAAGTCCCTGAACTAAAATATCTGAAGTCCTATGACTTATTCCATTAAAATCAAGTGTTATAACAGGATGCCTTTTCCACTCCCATTGGGTATTTTGGATATTATTATTATCTTTATTTTTTATCCACAGCCCCTCAAACAGCTCTTCTTTGCCTTCAAAAAGACATTTAAGGGTGGAGACCATCAGGGATTTTCCAAATCTCCTGGGACGGGAGAGGAAATAATATTTTCCAGTACTTATCATCTGGTAAATATGTCTGGTTTTATCCACATAAACATCTCCATTTAGCCTTATATTTTCAAACGAAGAGTCGCCTGTGGGAAGTGTTGGCAGGTTATGCATGTGTATCATATATCCTTTTCCAAAGCAGCCACCCTCTGCATCAAATCAGCGAGATATTTAAATATAATCAACGAAACGGGAAATGACAATCCCAAAATAAATTTCATTTTTAAACCCACAACTCTGCCAAATCAACTACCAA
>JADGBO010000155.1:0-4659 GCA_015231465.1 Desulfamplus sp. | reverse complement strand
GCTCTGCATCTGCTTTTTTTTAAGCATTGGTAAAAAATACCAGCCAATCTAAAAGATATCTCCTGATGCTTTATGCTTGGTGCTGGAGACATATCATAAATAACGCCTTCTATGATCTCAAAGCGTTCATCTTCAGACCATGCAAGATAATCTGCATAACTAAATTTCTCTAATAAAGTTTTGTGTGCAAGCATGATTTTATGTCTCCATTATAATTGTTCCCATTCATCTCTGCTGATTCCTAGATGGTGAAGTCAATCGCCCAACAGTTATCCGCCTCCTCCACTCCGTAATCGGCAACCATTGTCCCGGTCGTGGATGGAGCCGTCACGGGTCTTTACCTCCCAGATGAGTCCGGTGACATTGTCCCGCACCATTGTCCAGCTTGTGGCGGTGATGGGGAGGTCGTTGCCCTGGTCATCCAGTTTGGTGTAGGAGCGGGGGTTGATGATGTAGTTGCCGTCCTGGCCGGGGAGAATTTTAGCTTGGCACGATGAGCGATATGTTATGTGCCAAATCGGTTTACTACACAACCCAGTTTTCGACTTTTAGCGAGTCGATTCTTTGAAATTCCTTTTCGTTATTAGTCACCAGTGTTAAATCTTCACTTATAGCATGAGCAGCTATAAGAATATCCAGTGGGCCTATAACGTTACCTTGACTTTCAAGGTCAGAGCGTATTGTTCCATAATATTTTGATGCATTCTCATCATAAGGAAGTATCACGAATGGAGTAAGAAATTCTTCAAGTCGCTTGCTATTCTTTTTTTTCTGTTGGCTTTTTGCAACACCGTAATGCAGCTCTGAAACAGTAATCGATGATATGCCTATTTGGCCAATTTCAAACTTCTTAAATTTCTGAATAACCTCAGGGGGTCTTTGGTTCATGATGTAAATACAGATGTTTGTATCAATCAAATAATTCATTCAACCCAATCCTTTCTTGTTGAGAATCAGGCTGATTCCTGTCAATGATAAATGGTTTGTCGTATTTTTTTAAATTTTTTTCCCAAACACCCCATGCTGTTCTGTCTTTTGGTATTAAAAGAATTCCCTGAGATATTTTTTTAATATATACCTCTTCACCCTCGAATCGATAGGCTTTTGGTAATCGTAAAGCCTGGCTTCGACCATTAATAAACAACTTTGCTGTATCCATATTTTCCTCCAATTTATTGATATATACCAATAAGTATATATTAATAAAGTTTTATGTCAAGATGTAGGCACATCATAGATGAGCAGACCATTCTTGATGATCACGTCCAACTCCACCTGGTCCGGCCGGCCAAACACCTCTCCATTTGCATCATATTCCGTGACATTCTCCACCTGCACGCCAAAGTTTTTCTCTAAGATTCAGGCCAGAGCGTTCCGGAATGTCCGCTCCGACTGCATACCCCAACGGGCTCTTTTCCCGGAGCCCAGAGGGTGATGTTTGACTGCCACATTAAATCCCCCATGAAATGATGAAGAACATCAGCTCCATCCTGAAAATCCTTTCAATCTATTTTAGAAGGGAATCACATAGAACCTTAATAAAGTCAGGGGCATCCTCCACCACACATATATCGGAAACAGCAAAAATGGCTGCCCTGGGGTCCCTGTTTACCGACACAATAAACCTGGATTGCACCATCCCCGGGACATGCTGGGAGGAGCCTGATATTCCCAAAGCCATATAGAGGTCCGGGGAGACCGATGCTCCTGTGATCCCCACCTGTTTTTCATAGGGCATCCATCCCATATCTATAAGGGGCCTGGACCCGGCCACTGTACCGTTTGCAAAACATGATGCCAATTTATAAACATCATGAAGATTTTCAGGGGACCCGATCCCCAGACCCGCGGCAATAATTACACGGGCATCCTTGAGTTTTGGACCCATCCGGCCCTGATCTCCCGTGGCATTACACCCCTGGCCATTATCTTCATTGCCATGACTCCCCCTGCCTTGATCTTCATTGCCATGACTGCCCCGGGCGTGATCTGGTTTATCGGTCATCCTCCCCTCCATTATGTGGCTGACATTACCATAGTAAATATTGGGCATAGGGCACTCCCCCGGGGCGGTTATCTCTTTTTCAATAATAGTTGTTCCGTCATGGCCCTGGCCATCAATCCATGCTCCATCCCATGCCCCCCCGCCTGATCCGGGGCCTGGGGATATCCTTTGACTGAAACTGCCCGGTTCCACTGTAAGAAGAGTACATACGGCGGGCTCATCATCCCCTGTTTCCACGATGCCGTCCACTTTACCTTTGAAAAAGGATTTCACAAACCCTGGTTTTCCATCTTCTGAAAAGCGTATGTCGTGAATTCCGGTTACACATGAAGCTCCAAGGCCAATGGCAAGACCCGGGGCGAGATCAATTCCCCGGGATGTATGTCCCAGAATTACATATCCTGGAGCCATCTCTTTAAGCAGTGGTGTAAGGATTCTTCTCGCAATTTCGCTGCCTGCCGTTGTTCCACCTGATTCAGATTTAAGGTAAAAAACGGTGATATCCCGGCCTTCGGGGGCTGAGAGTCGAGATGCACAGGCCATAAGTTCACGGTTCAAAGGAGGCTCCCTGCCCTCCATATATTCTCCAATGACAACAATTTTTCTCATATATTTTTTGCGGATGCAATTCCGCCGTTGAAGTTCCATGATTTCCATATCACTACCTTGTCCGTAAATATACTCCCATGTCTTGGGTGTCTAAATCTTGCCAATGGCAAAAATAACCGACCGGTAGAGACGCAATGCATTGCGTCTCTACATAATCAAGATTTGTGCATCAAATTGTTTTTTAGACACCCCACTCCATGTCTATACCAATCCCCTGTCCATAAGTATGGCCGCCAGTTTATCCGCTTTCTGCTCCCTGGTTCCCTCAAGCATTATTCCTTCCCTCTTTTTTACAGGATATTCAAAGCTTACCAGAGAGGTTTTTCCTTCTTCATGATAAGGTGAAAGGTCATTTATATTATATGAGAGAATTTTCTTTTTTCCGGCCTTTAAAACATTGGAAAGGGATGGGTATCTCGGTTGATTTATGCCGGCCTGAATTGTCAATAGAATGGGAAAATTTGCCGACACCTCCTGACGAAAACCGCCTTCAAGCTCCCGCTGGACGGTGATATCCATAGCCCCATGGTTATCCTGCCCCCAACTGCCTGCCCGGGCATCCATGGGCAGTTGCCAGTCCGGGTTTAACGATATCTCCACAACCGAAGTTATGCAGGGGATATCAAGAAATGATGCAAGCATGGGGCCGACCTGGGCCTGCATCATGTCTTCGGACATGACTCCTGCCAATATCAGATCATATTCAAACAACCCACCTGGCGTTTTACAGGGGTGCTCCTTTTTCAGAAGATCAATTAATGCCGCAATGCTGGATGCCGTGACAATGCCCGGTACATATCCAACCCCATCTCCTGTAACAAGATGAATCCCCAGGTCAGCACCCATGCCCATGCCCCGTCTTATGCTTGCCAAAGCGTGATGGGAGCCCATGGAGAGAACATCCACAGTGACATCCTTTAGATATTGACCCATACCGGATATTTTTGATATCCTATTTTCATCGAATCTGTATCCTCTACTAAAGATATCTTTTATCTCCATGGCAGCTTCAAGTGCGTTTTCATCAAAACGACTCATCCCCCTCTCTTCCATGCCCCGGGGTTGCACCCATCTGCCTGCATCATCTATCTCAATATCGGATTTGACAATATTTTTAATACAAACGAGAATTTTCATATATCCATCCGTTCATCCATCCGTTCATTTTAAACATATACTCACATATAACAATATCCGGAGGATACCCGGGACACAGTCATATCTCCTTTTTCCAGGCCCTATTTGCCGGCTATTTATCTTTTCCTTGACAATATAAGGCCCGAAAAGGAGAATATCCTGGAAAATCCTGGAATTTGTCTATAATTTGTCTATAGCTTCGAGAACCTCAGTTACCACACAATCAAAGCATGAAAGCCGCATAGGTGATCACTGATCTCTTATTAATTACTGCTGATCAATGATCACTTATTGCTGATCACTTATTGCTGATTACTGAACTTATAATAGAGGAGTTATCACTCCCCGGGGATGATTGTATGCTTAAAAAATATATCTGCCGATTATTGTTTATATCTCTTTTCACAACCATCTCTCTTCTGTTTCATGATGCCGCCCTTTCAGGTACTGGGAAAGACGGGAAAGATGAATCGTGTATCCTCATTGATGACCTGGAGATAAAAGGCAACGAGGCATTTTCATCCCTGCGTCTTAAAATGAGAATGAAAACCTGGCACTCCACGGTGATTCCCGGTCTAAAAAACTGTTTTAACCGGGAGTGGCTTCAAAAAGATATAAAATCCCTTTTGGATCTTTATCGTGCAAAGGATTATCCAGATGCCGATATCCGTTATGAACTCCAATGTCCCTCTTCCGACATCCCATATTCCAATATCCCATCTTCCGATACCCCATCTTCCGATACCCCATCTTCCGATACTCCATCTTCCGATACCCCATCTTCCGATACCCCATCTTCCGACATCCCATCTTCCAACATTAAAGCATCCTCGGATCCATGCTCCATTTATATCAATATCAGTGAGGGAGTGCAATATGAGCTGGTTTTTCATGGAAACACCTTTTTT
>JADGBO010000154.1 GCA_015231465.1 Desulfamplus sp. | reverse complement strand
GACTCACTGATACCGAGGATTGAGACCCTTTTGACGGATAAAAAAGGTGCGGATAAGGAGATTGTTGCACTCAAGTCCAGGATAGCCTCCAAATCCGTTGAAAGCATTGATTCTGACATCAGTGCAACATCAGTGCTTGAACATCAGTGCTTGAACATCAGTGCTTGAACATCAGTGCTTGAACATCAGTGCTTGAACATCAGTGCTTCAAGATGGCCCATGTCCAACAATATACTGCTGGCCGGTATAATTGTCCACCACGGGGATGAATCATTGATGGCACTGCAGGGGATGAATCATTGATGGCACTGCACCCTTTCCATGGCCGGTAAGCCGTCCGGCGGCGGTATGTTGCCGGTAAACAAATTAATGTTTAAAATTTAAGGAGTAAAAAAGATGGAACCTGTAAAAATTGCAAAACAGATGATCGGATTTCAGAAGACACTTTTCAACAACTCATTCAATGCAATGGTGGTTGTTCAGGATCAGACCGAAAATATGCTCACCGGTTTTATGGGACAACTCCCATGGATCAATGAGGATGGAAAAAAACAGATCAATGAGACCCTCGCTCTTACCAAAAAGGCCAGGGATGAGTTCAAGAAATCCGTTGATGAAGGATATGTAAGATTCGAACAGATGTTTGAGCAGAAATAACAGCCATGCACTAATATTTAAAGTGAACTACCCCTACCCTGAAGGGATAGGGGATTTACGCCACTTTTATAAACTACATTCAAGGATGTGTATCATGTATGACAAAAAGATGTTCCTCAAAGCTATGGATTATCAAAAAGGCATGTTCGACAATGCGTTTACAATCATGAGCAACTTCCAGGATCAGGGTGAGAAGCTTTTCAGCATGGCCGTTGAGAAGAGTCCCATGGTGCCTTCGGATACCCTGAAAACCGTCTCGTACTGGAGTGATTTTGTCAAAAAGAACAGAAGCAACTGTAAGGTATATCTTGACAGTAATTTTGACAAGTTCAAGGATATGTTCCAGGTTATGGACAATGCATCTCCAAAAGAAGACGCGGGCCAGAAAGCATGATAAAAATTTTCAAGGGGAGGCCTTTCTCCATCTCCGTTACCGGGCCGCCCCTTGAAAAAAACTCCGGAGATAAGCCATGTTAAATGAAAAGGGACAACCGTTCCATGGTTTTATGGATTACAGTGAGATTTTTAAAAAATTTTCCATGAATAATATTGACAAGCCCCGGCTTATTAACAATCCCTGGTTCATGGTCGATCAAATCAAGGCAATTACCGATCTCATGACAGGGTTGTACAGATATGCCGGTGAGTTTGTAGAGCCATTAATCACAGCGACAAACTATTTTGCCCAAGTGGAGCAGTCCAGAATGATATCCCCTGAACAGGAACCGATTCAGGGGTATGATGTTGCGTCTCCGGAGTTGTGCATGGCATACGCAAAGCTCCTGGAATTCAATATGGAGATATTTTCACGTTTCCAGCACGGCACCCTGGAAGCCCTTGGGGAGATGGGTAAAAAGGAGTGGGAAAAATTTTTCAAAGCCATGGAGAATACCCTTGTTTTTAAGGAAGAAGATAACCTGGAAAATTTTTTTAGCCGCTGCTTTGAAAGCATAAATGATGTTGTCAATACGCTTCCCCAGGCCATCCAGGAGATAGAGCCGGAGTACGGTTTTCATTTTGAACGCGGCATCAACCCCCTTGCCGCCGAGACCGAAAGATTTTTCCTTTATCAGGTAATGCCCACAAAAACAGACGTTAAGGTTGATGAGGGTGCAAAACCCCTGATCATACTCCCCCCCTATGTTCTCGGCAGCAACATACTGAGCTTTCTTCCCGGAGAGGACAGAAGCTATACCCACTGCTTTGCCAACCAGGGAATTCCTACCTACATAAGGATAATGAAAGATATAGAGACCACACCCGCTTTTCAGGTTATGACCATGGAAGAGGATCTTATGGATACCCGTATCTTTTGTGAAAAAATCATGGAAAAGCATGGGAAGAAGGTTACCATAAACGGATACTGCCAGGGGGGATACAATGCTGTGTGTAACATTCTCTCCGGAGAGCTGGATCATGTTGTGGATGCTTTGATAACATGCGTCTCTCCCATGGATGGCACCAGGAGCAGGGGGTTGGGTTCATTTCTTGAGGGCCTTCCCTCCCGTTTCAATGATCTCAGATATGGAACCAAAACCCTGGCCAACGGCAACAAGGTTGCGGACGGCAATCTCATGGGCTGGGTTTACAAACTCAAAAGTATTGAGCAGGAGGCCCCCCTGGTCTCATTTTTCAGGGACATGGCACTTGTGGCCGGTGCAAAAAAGAAGGGCGGTCCCATCGGTAAAACAGCACTGGCCCTTAACTACTGGCTCAAAAATGAAAGAACAGATATCCCTCTTGCCATAACGGAAATGAGTTTTGCCGCATACAATATACCTGTAAAGGAAGATGGCACCCTTCCGGTGACACTTCATGGAAAATCACTTAATTTCAAGACCATCAAAGAGAAGGGCATTCCCTGGCTTTTATGCTATGGTGAGAGTGACGATCTGGTGGAGAAGGAGACTGCCCTGGCTCCCCTGGACTACGTTGACACCATTGAGGTGACCGAGTTTCCCAAGGGTCATGTGGCCATTGCAACATCATGGTCGCATCCTGACTCGGCCTGTCCCCTCCACGGTAAATTTGGAAAAGGAAACTACCGGGGGCCAGTCAAATTTCAAATGGACCTCAATAGTTCCCTTGATGTGCAGGCAGCATCCCTGAAAAACAGCAAAACAAAAGAGGGAAAGAAAAAAAAGTGATCCGGCGGCATTACCGCCACAATTGAAGTGATGAAAGTCCTGGAACCGCGGGGGCTTTCATATTTTAATTTGGGCCATGATCATCATTTCGGCCAAAATTGTAGGGGCGGATTCCATACCCGCCCTGTTTTGGGGGCAGATATGGAATCTGCCCCTACGAATTGGACCACACGATGATCAAAGCCTTAATTTGTCTGAATCACAGATTGCCTCGGATTACTCAGATAATCCATTTAATCCGTGATTCAGACAATGGCACAAAAATGAAAGATGCCAAATATTTTCTGAAATTCTATAGTTTTCCAGTTCAGGAGAGATCGTAAACAGACTCAAGGGCATCATTGAGATGCTCGGGCTTGGTGCCGCCGGCCTGGGCCATATCCGGCCTGCCTCCGCCTCCTCCGCCCACAATGGATGCTGCCCTTTTCACGATATTGCCTGCATGGAACCGATGGGTCATGTCTTTGGTGACCACGCATATTAAAAGAGCCTTTCCTCCCGATTCCGCACCAAGAAGTACAACACCTGAGCCTATCTTTGCCTTGAACTTGTCTGCAATGTCACGAAGCTGGGATGGATTGTCAATCTCCACGCGTCTTGACAGTACCTTCACGCCCTGGATATCACGGATGTCAGAATCAATGCTTTCAACGGATTTGGAGGCTATCCTGGCCTTGAGTGCAACAATCTCCTTATCCGCACCTTTTTTATCCGTCAAAAGGGTCTCAATCCTCGGTATCAGTGAGTCCCTGGAACATTTCAGGAGATCGGCACCCATCTGAAGCTGATGCATGGCAGCCTGTATATACAAAATGGCCTGTTCTCCGGTCAGGGCCTCGATTCTTCTCACGCCAGAGGCAATGCCTGCTTCGGAAACGATCTGAAAACAGCCGATGTTTCCGGTTCTTTCCGTATGGGTTCCGCCGCACAGCTCACGGCTGAAATCTCCCATGGAGACAACCCGTACCCTGTCACCGTACTTCTCCTCAAAAAGGGCTGTGGCTCCGGACTTTACAGCGTCTTCCATATCCATCTCACTGGTGTTCAAAGGAAGGTTTTCACGGATTTTGGCATTCACATATCGCTCTAGGGCTGAAAGGTCATCCCTGGTAAGTGCTGAAAAGTGGGTAAAGTCAAAACGCAGCCGCTCACTGGTCACCAGGGAGCCGGCCTGCTTCACATGATCCCCCAGCACATCTCTAAGGGCTGCATGGAGAATATGGGTGGCGGAGTGATTGAGGGCAGTTGCATTGCGACACTTCCCATCAACCTTCAAAAGAACCCTGTCTCCCTTTTCAATCTCCCCGGATTCCACTTTTCCGCGATGGATTCTGATTCCTGAAGGGTCTGCAAAGGTGTGGTCAATCCCAACGAGAACCTTCCCCCGGGATTGGCCGGCAGGAGCCGGTTCTGCGGATTCAGGTAATCCAGATTCGGGTAATCCAGATTCGGGTACTCCAGATTCGGGTACTCCAGATTCGGGAGGAGCGTCTGATGCAACCGAATGGGCATGGACCACACCGCAGTCTCCGGCCTGGCCTCCGGCTTCGGCATAAAAAGGAGTCCTGTCCGTGACAAACTCAATTTCATCCCCTTTTTTTGCCACATCGACCTCCCTGCCATCCCTGACAATGAGCAGCAGGGTGGCACTTGTTTCAAGGGTATCATAACCTGTAAATATGGTTTTCACACCCTGGGATGTCAGTACCTTGAAGGCTTCTCCCACACCGGCAAAGGTTTTTGTGCTTCTGGATCTATTTTTCTGGGCATCCATGGCCCTTTCATAGCCGTCCATGTCAAGGGTTATATCCGTGCCTTTCAACACATCGGTGATAATATCCACCGGAAATCCATAGGTGTCGTAGAGCTTGAATATCACGTCTCCTGATATGACCCTGGCCAGGGAACCATGCCCCCCCCATGGAGTAGAGGCTTGATCCCGGGTATCCCCTCCTTGGGTGGGAGCTTGATCCCGGGTATCCCCTTCTTGGGTGGAAGCTTGATCCCGGGTATCCCCTCCTTGGGTGGAAGCTTGATCCCGGGTATCCCCTTTTTGAGTGGAAGCTTGATCCCCGGGAATCCCCTCTGTTTCCGGAGGGATTTGTGAAGCTGTCCTCTGTTCTATCCCATCAATGGTCTCCCTAAGAAGCTTCAATCCCACATCCAGGGTTTCCGTAAATTTAAGCTCCTCGTTTTTCACCACATTTAGAATAAAAGCCGAAGACTCCTTGAGTTCCGGGTAGGCATCGTCCATCATCCCAAAGACCACGGCAACTGTTTCGTGGAGAAAGGGACGGGTAAGGCCGATATGCCTTCCATACCTTATGGCCCTTCGCATGATCCTTCGAAGGACATATCCCCGGCCCTCGTTGGAGGGAAGTATGCCGTCGCAGATAAGAAAAGCAGCGGCTCTGCTGTGATCGGCTATCACCTTCATGGCAACTTCGGTCTCCCGGGACTCATCCTTTTTCCTTCCGGAGAGAATTTCCACCCTGTCCATGATGGGCACGAACAGGTCTGTCTCATAATTGGTGGGTACATTCTGGAGAACGGAAACAATGCGTTCAAGGCCAAGCCCGGTATCTATGCTGGGTTTGGGCAGGGAGATCATTGTGCCAGAAGCATCCCGTTCAAACTGCATGAAAACAAGATTCCACAGCTCCAGATAGCGGTCACATTCACACCCCACGGCACAGTCCGGGCTGTCGCATCCATACTCGGGTCCCCGATCAATGTGTATTTCGCTGCACGGGCCGCAGGGGCCGGTATCGCCCATGGCCCAGAAGTTGTCATCCTCCCCGAGACGCACAATCCGATTTTCGGGAACACCTATGTGATCCCGCCACAGTTCATAGGCCTCGTCATCATCAAGATAGACAGAAACCCAAAGTTTGTCCGGATCAAGACCATACCCTTTAGTAAGGAGTTCCCAGCCGTACTCCACAGCCTTCTCCTTGAAATAGTCTCCAAAGGAGAAGTTGCCGAGCATTTCAAAAAAGGTGTGATGGCGGGCCGTATATCCAACATTTTCAAGGTCATTGTGCTTGCCGCCGGCACGCACGCATTTCTGGGCTGTCACGGCCGTGGAGTACTCCCTCTTCTCATCCCCTGTAAACACTCTTTTAAACTGAACCATGCCTGCATTTGTAAAAAGCAGGGTGGGATCATCCCGGGGTACCAGTGAAGAGCTTCTAACCACCTGATGATCATGTTTTTTGAAGTAATCTAAAAATATTCTGCGTGCTTCCTTACCTGTCATCTTCCACTCCTGAATTGCTGTTTTCCCAATGAAAATGCAACTGAACAGGCCGAAGTTCATGGACAGCCCCTTGTAAATGCCCGGGAACTGTTCAGGCTTCCGGCTTTTGTGTCTCCCTGGCCTGGGGGGGCTCTGCATCGGCAATGCCGAGCTGCTCCCTTACCCGTCGCTCTATTTTGTCAAAAATTTCCGGATTGTCGTTGAAATAGGTCTTTACGTTCTGCCTGCCCTGGCCCATGCGTTCCCCCTCATATGAGTACCAGGCTCCGCTCTTCTCGACAATGTTCAGATCCACTGCCATGTCAAGGAGATCTCCGGTTTTTGATATGCCCTCGCCGTACATGATGTCAAACTCAACGCTTTTAAATGGG
Source organism: Desulfamplus sp. (assembly GCA_015231465.1). Taxonomy (GTDB): domain Bacteria; phylum Desulfobacterota; class Desulfobacteria; order Desulfobacterales; family Desulfobacteraceae; genus Desulfamplus. The sequence continues at coordinate 1,691 of JADGBO010000154.1, read as the reverse complement.
GGAGCCAGTTTGTTTTTCACCACATTGACCTTTGTGCGGTTTCCAACGGTGTCCTGCCCCTCTTTGATGGCCGCAGCCCTTCTAATTTCAAGACGTATGGATGCATAGAACTTCAATGCGTTACCGCCGGTGGTTGTTTCGGGATTGCCATACACCACGCCGATTTTCATGCGTATCTGGTTGATGAAGATAACCGTTGTGTTGGTCTTGGACATGGTGGCAGTGAGTTTTCTCAAGGCCTGGGACATGAGCCTTGCCTGAAGCCCCATATGGGAATCTCCCATATCCCCCTCAATCTCTGCCCGGGGCACCAGGGCTGCCACGGAATCTATTACAATGATATCAACGGCTCCGCTTCTTACAAGCATGTCGGATATTTCCAGGGCCTGCTCCCCTGTATCCGGCTGGGAGATAAGAAGTTCATCGCAATCCACCCCAAGTTTTCTGGCGTATGATACATCCAGGGCATGTTCGGCATCCACAAATGCCGCGACCCCTCCCTTTTTCTGGGCTTCCGCCACCGCATGGAGGGCCAGGGTGGTCTTGCCGGAGGATTCAGGGCCGTATATTTCAACCACTCTGCCCCTGGGGTATCCTCCTATTCCCAGGGCCTTGTCAAGGGCCAGGGAGCCTGTATGCACAACAGGCACAGCCTGGACAGGCCTTGATCCAAGTTTCATGATGGAGCCTTTGCCGAACTGACGTTCAATCTGGCCCATGGCCGACTGAAGCGCTTTTTCCTTATCCGAGGTATCTGCCATATTGAATATCTCCTGTTGAAGAGTTTTTGTGACTATGGTGGTAAAGGGTGCCCACTTCTCACCAAAATCCCGTAGTCCTTACTTTTCAGGACTCTTTATCAGAAAAGCGGTTTCAATACAAGTATGTTCATAATGACCATGGTTAATTATCATTGTTATCGCCAAAGCAATGTTGATTTACAAACCAATGTTGATTTAAGTGGTTAAATTGTGTATGTTTATAGACTTGGAGATAATGAAATTGGCAACCGTATTGTAGTGGCAGCCCCCTGTGGCTGTTCCCTGTGGCTGTCCCCTGTGGCTGTCCCCTGTGGCTGTTCCCTGTGGCTGTCCCCTGTGGCTGCCACTGTGGCCGCCCCTGAAAATGGATTTGCTGAAATATTATTCTTGAAGTCTATATAATTTTTAATCAAGTGCCGAAGGGTTCAAAGTACTTTCATTTTTTCTCCGGGCACTGTAATTCAAAATGTATCCCATGAACTAAACATGCTTACCATAACAAAAGAGTTTCTATTTGATGCTGCCCATCAGCTCCTGGGCAAGGGCCTTTCCTGTGAAGATAATCATGCACTGTACGGAAAGTGCAGCCGGATGCACGGTCACACCTACCGTCTCCGGATAACCGTTTCCGGAGATACGGGCAGGGACGGCATGATCATGAATTTTGAACATCTTAAAAAAATCGTAAACGATCTGATAATAAACCGGTACGATCACGCCTGCCTCAATGAGCTTGAGGAGTTCTCTGAGTTGCCCCCAACCGCTGAAAATATGGTTCAGCATATTTTCCATATGCTTGGGCCTGTTATCCAGGCAGAGAAATGCCTGCTTCAATCCGTGACTCTCTATGAGACACCTTCATCCTGGGCATCCATGACCCGGGAGTGATTTTATTTGAAAGCCGTCAGCCATAAGCAGTTTTATTTGAAA
>JADGBO010000153.1 GCA_015231465.1 Desulfamplus sp. | reverse complement strand
AACATCCTTACCCGGGATGGGAGCTATAATACGGATACTCAAGGCACTCAGGGCAAGGGCAATATCATCTGTGAGATTGACAATTTTGCTGATTTTCACCCCTGGGGCGGGCCTGTACTCAAAGGTTGTGATCACCGGCCCGGGAAGAATGTTCACAATCTCTCCCTTTACCCCAAAGTCCCGCAACTTGTTTTCAAGAAGTTCCCCCTTGTTTTTCAACATTGTCATGTCCGGGCCCCGGGACTTCTCCTTTTTGGGATTGAGAAGGGTCAGGGGCGGAAGTGTGAATTTTGAAGGTTCACAGGAAAGAGGCATGGCATATTGTCCGGCAGGGGACCCTTGGGAATGGGTCTCCGATGGAGGCCCGTCAATCTTTTTTGAGTCCATTGCAAGGGAATTTAAGCTGTGATTGATATAAGGCTTGTCGGCATCAATACATGGTCGGTTGGTATCGTTACAGGGCTTGTCGGCATCAATACAGGGTCGGTTGGTATCGGTACAGGGCTTGTCAGCATCAATACAGGGTCGGCCGGTATTGATATAGGGCAGTGCCATAAATCCTTTATGGGCCATCTTTTTGATTATCTTTGAAGAGACATGGGGGATTCCGGATGCCATCCCGGGCAGTTTGGAGTTGATTGATTCCCAGGCCATGATTGTTGAACCTTTGAGTTCCCTTATAAGTGTAAAAGCAGAAACCCCTGTTGTTAGCAGAACCCCGGCAATTAGAAAAAATATCAGTACAATCAGTGAACCGGCCGGGCCTGTATATTTTAAGAGAAAAGAAGCGATGGATGCCCCGATAAAACCGCCGGAGCTGAACTCCCGGCCCCATAGAGCAACGTGGGTTCCTTTTGTTATGTATAAAAATGAGGCCGATGAGAGCATGAGAATCAAAGCTCCTGCAAGGGGCATCTTAAAAGATATGTGAGGGTTGCCCTTGAAAAATGCAATGGAACCCACGGAGAGAAAAAAGGGAATCCAGAAAGAGGCGACTCCGAGAAGTCCCACGAGAGTACTGGAGAGATGGGCTCCCAAAAGTCCGAAAAGGTTCTCTACTTCCATGGAAGAGAAGGCCTGATGATTTACGGATGGGTCCCGGGGAGAGTGGGAAACGAGACTCAGGGTTGTCAATACCACGACAAACAAGAGTAAAATGGCCAGCAGCTCTTTTTTCATACCTTTTTTAACCTGGCTGTCCTCAATACAGTACGATGGCCAATTTCATTATCTGGAAAACTATACTTCTGTTTTTATAAAAATGGCGTAAAATCCCTATCCCTCCTAGGGTAGCGGTAGTTCACACCTCTATAATTATCGGAACAATCACCGGACGACGTCTGATGGTAAAAAAGAAGTATTGCTTCAAAGCTTTTTGGAGTCTGGCTCTTATCTGATCAACCCTTGATTCCGAGCCGACCTCAATCTCCTCCACAATTTCAAGTATAACACACTGGGCATCATCGACAAGGTAGCCTGTCTCGGCACCAAAAACAAAGCCTTTGGAGATCAGCTCGGGTCCGTAGAGGACAATGCCGGTCTCTTCGTCAATAATCATGGAGACCACCACCAGGCCATCTTCGGACAGGTTTCTGCGTTCCTTGAGAACGCTTCTGCCCACATCCCCGATTCCCTTGCCGTCTATGAGAACCCTGCCCGTATGTACGCTTCCCTGGATTCTGCCTTTTACCTGTTCAGTGCCATCAATATCTCCTCCGGCACATTCAAAGGTTATGATGCTGCCGTTTTCGGCAAGAAGGACATTATCCCTGGGGAGTCCCAGTTTTTCGGCAAGACGTGCATGGGTGACAAGATGACGGTACTCCCCATGTATAGGTATAAAATAGAGGGGACGTGTGAGGTTTATCATCAGCTTGAGCTCCTCCTGGCATGCATGGCCGGATACATGCACCTGGGAGTCTATCTTGTCATACACAACCCTGGCACCTCTGCGGTAAAGGTTGTTTATTATGTTGGAGATCGCCTTTTCATTGCCTGGTATGGATTTGGAAGATAGGATTACACTGTCTCCCTTTTTTATATTGACCTGTTTGTGAAATCCCGTTGCCATGCGTGCCAGGGCCGACATGGGTTCTCCCTGGCTTCCGGTTGTAACGATCATTATCCTGGAATCAGGATGGGATTTCAATCTCTTTACATCAAGGATGATGCTGTCGGGAAATTTAAGATAACCCAGTTCCCTGGCAATGGCAACGGTCTGCTCAATGCTTCTTCCGTTGAAGACAACTTTTCTTCCGGTGTTGATGGCGATGTTTACAATCTGTTGAATTCTGAAGATGTTGGATGCAAAGAGAGCAATGATAACACGACCGTCACTTTCGGAAACAATTTTGGCAAGGGCTTCGCCAACCTTCTGGTCGGAATCTGTGTAGCCCTCCCGCTCAACATTGGTGGAGTCGGAAAAGAGGGCAAGAACCCCCTCCTCCCCAAGCATTGCAAATCGTGAAATGTCTGTGACGTTTGACTCTTCAACGCAGTGGTTTATCTTGAAATCCCCGGTATGAACCACAAGGCCGATTGGGGTACGGATGGCAAGGCCCACACCATCAACGGTGCTGTGGCTGACCCTTATGAACTCTATGTCAAAGGATTCAATGGAGATATGATCTCCTGGAGATATCTGATGAAAATCCACACTCTGGGTGATGTCCGACTCTTTTATCTTGTTCTGGACCATACTCAGTGTAAACGCTGTTCCATAAACAGGAACCGAGATATCCCGAAGAAGATAGACCACTGCACCGATATGGTCCTCATGGGCATGGGTCAGGACAATGCCCTTTATTTTTTCCCGATTTTCACGCAGGTACTCCATTTCAGGAATGACAATGTCAACACCGAGCATGTAATCTTCGGGAAACATAAGACCGGCATCAATAATGAAGATGGTATCATGGTACTCGACCACCATCATATTGAGCCCTATTTCACCCAGGCCGCCAAGGGGTATTATCTTCAGCATGACATCATTTTCTCCGGCATGGCCTTAAAGAGTTGGGTGACACATCAGATGGAGATATGAAGTTTTTCAAGCATGGCATCCATCATATCCATGATCCACTCCCTCTGTTTTTGGTCGGCATAGGCCATACAGTCGCATTTGACACTCTTTTTGATTCTTACAAGAAACTCACAGGAGAGACGACCCTCCTCCAGCTCAACGGCAAAATAGTGGGGGCCGCAACCTGCATGGGAGAGCTGGGTTCCATTGAGCAGAGCCTCGTCAATTTCTATCCAATAGATGGAACCCAGGGAAGGGGTTCCACAATGCTCGTCAAAATAGGCTTTTATCCTTTCATAATCCTCAGATCGAAAGCCGTCAATAACATATTGTTTCATAATCCTCGGATCGAAAGCCGTCAATAACATATTGTTTCATAATTTAATGGCAATAACATGACTGATTGATATTTTGCAACTTCAAAAAAAGAAATTTCAACAAAAAACCCCTTTTTACATAAACCTTAAGGGTTTGGGGTAAAAAGGGGTTCAAAATGCAGTATAAAAAAATATCAATCTTCTTCTATGACGATGGCATTTTCCTCACACACTTCAACACAGCTCTCGCATCCCATGCACTCTTCGGCATTTACGGGAACGGATTTTCCATCTTCCATCTCAAAAACTTCAACCGGACATACATCAACGCACTCTTCGCAACTCGTCAACAATTGGATTAAAAGCCATTTCAAAAGCCTCCTGAAAAATAATTAAACACAAAATAAATCCGCCATAAAAACAATTTTGCAATTGCATTTATAACAGGTTAAAAATCAAATCAAGTAATTTATTTTTTTAAAACTGCCAGTACAACAGGATACCATCCACTGCTCTTATGGGAAAAGTTAAAATCAACTCCTCCATGAAACAGAGGTGGGAACAATTTTTCAATTTGCCCGCCGGAAAAGAGATGGAGCTTTACATTGAGACACACATATGCTTCATCATTACCTGAAAGGGAAGTCCCTCCAGATAAGTCTGGATGGTGAAATTCCTTCTCCTCCCCTTTCAAAGCCGCTTCCAGCACCGTTCCAACAGCAGTGGAAAATGTCTGCCGATATTCATATATAGATGAATATTTTTCTTTGTGTACTTTAAATGTTTCAATGTCAAGGATTAATTTGCTCTTTTCAGCAACCGAGTCCAAAAAATCCACAACAGCAGGGCTTGTTGTAACAGGAAGGGTTAATCTACTTGATTGTTGTACGCCCCGGGTTCCATCTTCATTGTTGGTATCGGATTTAATCGGCTCCATAATGGAATCCATGATGGAATCCATGGACACCGTCCATGACAACATGCGCTGCCCGGTCATGAACTCCCCCCGGTCCCTTCCCGGGAGAGTGCTGGATGATGCTCCGGCTAAGTTCCCAGGCAAAACCCCGGGCAAGTCTCCGGATGAATTCCCAGGCAAAACTCCGGATGAATTTCCAGGCAAAACCCCGGGCAAGTCTCCGGATGGAAGTTCGGATAAATCTCCAGGTGGGAATGAAGGCTCACCCTTAAGGCCGTTAAAGAGCTTTTTTTCAACAGCATCCACAGATGAGAGCCTGGTGTCGAGAAGTTCCTGGTCCTGATCCCACAAATGGGCAAGCCTTAGAAAAAGCTTTTGTCTGAAAATATATTCTGCCCCCTTTTCCATGTTTACGGAATTTTTTATCCGGGTATGGGAGGCATTTTCTCTATTTTTTTCTATCTCGGCACGAATGGAACTTATATCTGTATCGCTTTTGAAATAGGGCTCTTCCCGCAGTATGACTTTAAGATGTCCCCGGCCTGCTCCCTGGTTCAAATGTGCCCAGTCAGTGAAAGATTTCAGGGAAGCAAGAATTTTTTCCAAATCCTCCTTAGAAAAATGTATAGGTTTGAAACTGTCCCGGCATATATCCCCATGCTTTTTTAAATAACTTAGGGAGTCCATCCACTCTTTTTCAGACTGGGTGCTGATAAAAATGACCTTTGGGAAAAGCATGGATAAAATTTTGACATCCTCCGGGGTCAAAACCGTGAACGGGAAAAAGAGTCCTTGAAGTTCCGATGAAATTCCGTTCTCTTTAACCCGCTCTGCCCCGGTTTTAATATATTCTTTCATAAATTGTCCTTACTCAAGAGTTGTAAGTTCTCATATTCCATACCATATATTGTGATTATATATTGCGTTACAGTACTATCAGCAGTTGTCAGTGGGAGAACTTATCACTCACGAGGTACTTAGGAATGAGTAGAAAAATTACTGACCACTGAGTACCGAATTATTTGACCTGCCTCAGCACATGATCACTTTCCAGAAAAACTTTCAGGGCTTTCAGTATTACCATGACTGCATCCTCTACATCCATTTCACCCATCCCGGAGACAATGTTTTTGGCAAGGCCGCTGTTTTCATCCTGGAGATGAAGCATGTCCCGTATGGCATCCCCCAGGTGAAAATAGAGCAGGGCAATCTCCCTTTCCCTTGTGTTGGCAATGAGGCATCTTGCCCTCAGGGAGAGGTTTCCGGCCAGGTACTCCACCGCACCTTGCAGGGCGGCAGGGGGTGTGAGGGGATGGGTTTCATGTTCCGGGTATGCCTTGTCATTTATTTCGCCGCACATAGCATCAAATGTAGTAGTTTCCTGTGCCGGATATGCCTTGTCATTGTAACCGAAGCCGCCATGCCCATGAAGAGGAGTGAGGAAAATATCCCCCAGGGCGGGAAATGCATCCATCTGTTGTGCCATCCCGTCATGATCCATGATATAAAGGTATAAAAAAGCTTCGAGGACCGTTTTCACCGCCCTGTAGATAAAGGGATCCTGGCTTGCCCTGGGGCCTGCCACATTTAAAATTTCTATGCCGTTGTCAAGTACAAATTCATGGAGTACCAGGGCACCTTCAAACTCGTCCATGGTGAGAATATCCAGGTGACACCAGGGAAGATTGAGCTTTTCCGCACTCCTGCGGGTGAAAAGGGAACCTCCGGAAAGGGGGCCATGGGAGATGATCAATGTTCCATGGGCATCCTTTACATTTTGGACGGTTCTATCGGAATAGCGGCTTGTGGGCATCTCATTTAGTCTGTATTTTAAAGGAACAGTTCCATCTTCGGCCAATCTTCCGGCCGGCACCCATCCTCCGTATTCGAGATTGAACTTCATTGCAGTGTCCAGGGCGGCTCTGTCCGCTCCGGTCTGCCCCCCGGAAATTATTTTCAAACGCATCTGATCAACCTTTATCGTTATTTTGTAGCCTCCGGAAAAAGAATTGTGAAGCCGGTGCCTTTGCCCACCTGGCTCTCGACCCGTATGCCCCCTTTTAAACGGGACACCAGACCATGTACCACGGAGAGTCCTATTCCCGAACCTTCCCCCACGTCTTTTGTGGTAAAGTAGGGATCAAATATCTTTTCCAGATGCTGGTGACTGATTCCATGCCCGTTATCCTTTACATCAAGGATGATATACTTTCCAGTTTTAAAGGTATTTGAGTTATCCAGGGGATTGAAAAGATGGTATGGTGCGGACGGGTCATCTTTATTGCTAAAGTTCAGTCCTGTTTCATCACCTTTGATGGCTATATGGGACAGAGATATCAATATGCTGCCCCGGGTAATATCATTTTTAGATTCCCGTGAAGTCGTGACGGCATGAACGGCATTGACAATGAGGTTCACCAGAATACGCTGGAGCTGGGACGGGGTGGCCATAATATGGGAGGAGTAAATATCATGGCAGCAGTAATCAAAATTTATACTGCGGGGGACAAGTGTCCTGAGAAGGGGAATAATTTCTCTTATCACTGTGTCGGGATTTATAGTTACACCATAGTCCTCATCAATGTCAGGGCGGCTGAATATAAGAATCTGACGGATAACATCCCTGGCTTTTAACGAGGCACTCTTCATCTCTTCCAGCATGGATCGGCATGGATCACCCGAATAAATTTCATCCATTAGAAGCTCTGTGTTTCCGAGAATTACTGCAAGATAGTTGTTGAAATCGTGGGCAATCCCTCCGGCCATGCGGCCCATGGCTTCCATTTTGGATTTTTGCCTGATATGGGCTTCCCGCTGTTGAAGTTCCTCATTGAGACGGGTAAGTTCCCGATTTTTATCAGTAATTTTTTCCCTGCTCTTTCTGAGATTGGCACTTTTCAATACAGTATCGGATTCATCCTTTATCTGGATAAGAACATTGAAATCGTCATTATCTTTTTCAGTAGCTTTGCCATTATCTTTTGCATTAGCTTTCCCATTATCGTTTCCATTGGCTTTGCCATTAGCTTTACCATTATAGCTTCCATTATTTTTCCCATGGAAACATTTATGGGGCTGGACAATACAGGTCTGCCTCATTCTGCCATCTTCAAATCTCTGGTCATAAAGGGGTATGAGCCATTTATGGAACGCCTGGGAAAGTACCTGTACCGAACTATGCCGGACCGTTTTTTGAATCACCGCCTCAAGCCTCAAAGCAGCATCGGCATCCTGGTTACCATTAAGTATAAAAAGCATTTTAAGATTTATAGTTTCACCGGCTTCCCACTTTACCTTCACGGCCCAAGGCACTCTTTTCAGGAACCAACTGTTCATGAAAACCACGTCAAGTGAGGGGTCAACAATTACAATACCCATGTGAAGCTGATCATAACATGTTAGCATAAATAAACTTCTCCATGGGAATTTTCAGGTTCATGGAACAGCATAATGGTCACCTCCCCATTTCTCCATTTTTATGAAAAAGTATTTCATCTTTTCATGGGTTATGGGCTTTTCAATAAAAATATGGGCACCCATATCCATGCAGCGTTTTTTTACAGGATCCTGGACATTGGAACTCAATATGGAGATAAAACAGTTATGGGTTTTCTCCTTTAAATGTTCCAGAACTCCGACACCATCGACTTCCGGCATTAGAAGATCGAGTATCAGGGCATCGGGCTTCTCTTCTTTAAACTTCTCAATGGCCTCCTGGCCGTTCCCGGCCTGGAAAAGCTCAATCTCTGGTATTTCCATGGCGTTAACAAGCCGTTTCAATGTATTTCTGACAAGCAGAGAGTCATCTGCTATCAACAGTTTCATCTTCACTCCTTATTGTTCTTGACTCAAAAACGACAGTTTGTCTGGTTTTCCATGACATACGGGTATTTGTCTGAACCAGGATGGCCAGGATTTACAGGATGATCAGGATTTTTATCCTGTAAATCCTTTCAATCCTGAGTATCCTGAT
>JADGBO010000152.1:3999-8261 GCA_015231465.1 Desulfamplus sp. | reverse complement strand
GTGAAAATATCTCCTTCAGGAAATTTAATAATTGGAATTTTTTTATAGATCATAGCAGATGAGTTCATACCTTAAATTGTTATAGACTTCCACAAAAATATTTCAGCATATCCATGCCCAAGGTAAGCCACATATAGACTTCCAGAAAAATCTTTGAGCATATCCATTCCCAAGGGCAGCCACAGGGGGCTGCCCCTACAGTATGATTACCAATTTCATTATCTGGAAAACTATATGTGGTATCAATTCATCTGAAAAGAACTTTAAACAGGCTTAAAGCAAAAAACCCCTTACAGTTTTTTTCTGTAAGGGGTTTGATATTTTTCGGGAGAATCTCAAATTGTCGATTGGTAGCGGGGAGAGGATTCGAACCTCTGACCTTCGGGTTATGAGCCCGACGAGCTACCAGACTGCTCCACCCCGCAAAAGTCTGGGTAATATATGGGGAAATGATTTGTAAGTCAAGGCTTTTTCTTGTTACGCATAAATTTTTATATGAAAGTCCCCATATTTTAAGTAAGGGCGTATTGCAATACGCCCCTACTTTCATGCTTCGATTGTGGCGGTGGGCCGCCATGGCCGTTATTAAGGTGTTATTGTTGCGTAATCATGAAGGTTTATGCAGACACTATTGACAAGGCTTCCGGCATTATATATGTGTTGATTAGGGGCCGTCATGTGTGGCAGCCCTTGATAATGGATTTGATGGCCTTGATCATCGTTTGGTCCAATTCGTGGGGGCAGATTCCATATTTTCCCCCAAAATCGGGCGGGTTTGGAACCCGCCCCTACAATCTTGGCCGAAATCATGATATAAAGGATGCCAGATATTTTTCTGGAAGCCTATATTATCATTTATGGTTTTTCGATATACCACTGGGAGGAGTTATGAAAAAGATACTGGTACTGGGTGCGGGGCTTGTGGCAAGGCCCCTTGTGAGATATCTTCTGGAATCTCCTGAACTGCACATAACCCTTGCGGATCAGATGGAGGAGAAGGCCAGGGAACTCATCGGGAACAGCCCGTCAGGAAAGGCCGTTGCAATGGATGCAGCCTCCGGGGAGATGCTTGGAAGAGCAGTTGTGGATTCCCACGTTGTGATAAGCCTTTTGCCCTGGACACTTCATCCCATGGTGGCAAAACTATGTCTTGAACATAAAAAACATCTTGTTACAGCTTCCTATGTCAAGGAGGAGATGCAGGCCATGGATGAAGAGGCCAGGCAGAAGGGGTTGATATTTTTAAACGAAATAGGGGTGGATCCCGGTATAGATCACATGGCAGCCATGAAGATAATTGACGGGATCAAGGCTTCCGGCGGCACCGTTACAAGTTTTTACTCCTATTGCGGCGGACTTCCGGCCATGTCCAACAACAACAACCCCCTGGGATATAAATTTTCATGGAGTCCTGAAGGAGCAATGCTGGCAGCCAATAACGACGGCAAATATATGAAAGACGGCTCCATTATTGAAGTGCCTGGAGATAAGCTCTTTGAACACTACTGGCTCACCGACATCCCGGGATCCGGGGTTTTTGAGGCCTATGTCAACCGCAATGCCCTGCCTTACCTCAAACTGTACGGCATTGAATCGGCACACAGCATCTATCGGGGAACCCTGAGAAACATCGGATATTGTGAGACATGGCATTTTTTTAAGAAACTTGGTCTTTTGAACCGGAAGATGATGTTCAATATGTCGGATACCCCCCCCAGCCAGGTCATTGCCAACATTATCAACAGTGACGGCAGGGATATAAAAAGAGATGTGGCCCGCCATCTCAACATTCCTGACTCCTCCCTTACACTTAAAAAATTGGAGTGGCTGGGTATGTTCAGCAGTGAATGCCTGAATATTAAAGGCACGATTTCCGTATTTGAGATGTTTGCCCATGTTTTAAAACAGAAGTTGACCTATGATGACGGAGAGGTGGATCTTCTGCTCCAGCACCATGAGTTCATTGGAGAGTTTCCGGACGGCAGACGTGAAAAAATCCTTGCAACCCTTGTGGATACAGGGACTCCCGGAGGGGACAGCTCCATGTCCAAGACAGTGGGACTGCCCGCAGCAATAGCCGCAAAGCTAATCTGCCTGGGGGAAATAGATGTCCGGGGAGTCTGTATTCCTGTCTATCCGGAGATTTACAGACCCGTACTTGATGAACTGGAAAGGCTGAATATAAAATTTAATGAAAAAAAGATAACTCTGTAACCGGCTCTTTTTTTTATCGTGGAAATGGATACATTATTTCCATGATCGGGGGTGGCTGGCCTCTAACCATGAAGGTTACCGTGGAAATGGATACATTATGTCCATGTTCTGGGGTGGCCGGATTCGGGCCATGAGAATTTACGGTGGAAATGGGTGAATAGATAAAGGAGCAGGCAATTGAAATCACTTCTTATAAGGGCGGAAGATAAAAATATCTGGGAACGAAGGGCACCAATTGTTCCTGATGATTTAAAAATAATAGTGGATGGGACCGGGGCCGTGGCCTATGTTGAAAAATCCGGAAAAAGATTTTTCAAGGAGCAGGCATATCAGGATGCCGGGGCCGTAATCTGTGAAAGCATGGCACCTGGAGATGTGATATTCGGGGTCAAGGAGATTCCCGTGGAAAAGATTATGGATGACAAAATCTATATTTTTTTCTCCCATACCATCAAAGGACAGCCATCGGGCATGCCCATTCTAAAAAAAATTATGGAAGGGGGCTCCACCCTCATAGATTACGAAAAAATCATTGATGTCAACCGCGGCCGTCTGATCTATTTTGGAAGATATGCAGGTGATGCAGGAGCCATAGATATTCTCCATCTCATGGGACGTTACTGGGCCCATAAAGGGATAGAGACACCATTTACCCAATGCAGACCCGCCCATGGATATCCATCTGTGGAAGAGGCCAAAAAGGCTCTCAAAGAAATTGGTCGTCAAATAAGGGAGCAGGGTTTTCCCCAGGTACTCTCCCCGGTGGTATTCGGCATACTGGGGTATGGGAACGTCTCAAGGGGAGTGCAGCAGATTTTTAACTGCCTGCCTGTCAAGGAAGTGCCTCCTTCGGATCTGGCATCCTTATCCGGAAATTTTGATCCCGCCACCCTCTATATCGCCATATTCAAAGAGGAGGATATGGTAAAGAGAAGGGACGGCGGTCCCTTTGACCTCAATGGATATTTCACCGGCCCGGAACTCTACGAGAGCAGGTTTCATGAGTATCTTCCTTTTTGCACAGTACTTGTCAACGCGGTTTACTGGGATAGTCGTTATCCAAAATTTGTAACCTGGGATGCCCTTAAAAGGCTGTTCCTTGAAAATCATGAACCTAAGTTGTGCGGTATTGCTGATATTACCTGCGATGTCAACGGTTCCATTGAATGCAACGTCAAGACCACTGATTCGGGAATGCCGGCTTATCTTGTGGATCCCCTGGCAGGAACCGTAACCGACGGCCACGAAGGTGATGGAATTGTTCTCCTGGCCGTGGATAATCTGCCATGTGAGTTGCCCAACGATTCATCAAGATTTTTCAGCGGTCAGCTTACCCCCTTTGTTTCCAATATTCTCGGGGCGGATTATGAAGGCTCCCTGGAAAATTCGGGACTGCTGCCGGAAATCAAAGGAGCTGTAATCGTTTATAGAGGAGAACTAACTCCGGAGTATGAATATCTAAGAAAATTTTTGTGAGCAGGACGGCCCATGACCATTGTCAAATTCCCTGCATGTGTTATGTTGATATTGAGTTTCCAGGGTGGGCCGTCAAGATGATGCTTTTGATGGTACTGCATTGGATAATTGACGAATTGAAAACCACAAAGGCAGGCATATGATAATATATGACGGAATATATGAGTGGGACGGCCGAAGCAGCGACGGGAAACAGCCCATCTGCTGGTGGCCTGGTTCATATTGGATGCGCATAGTTGATCTTGAACATAAGCAGGCATCCAATATGATACTACTTAAATCCCATCTCGTCATTTTAAAAAACAGGGGCAAAGGCACATCCCTGAAAAATTATATACAGAATTTTGCAAAAATTATTGGCGAGAAATTTTCCATCAATGTCGAAAAAACGGTCTGGATGGAGATAATGTCCGGTACAATGGACAGTGCCATTGATGAAGAGATCAGGGTTGCCAACATTGACCGTTTCTCAAGCCTTTCGGGGCAGAAACTGTTTTCAGCCCATTGGCGGCCCGTGAGACCTAATGAGATGGAGCTTGTAAAACCCTGGCTTGACAATATGTTAAGCAGAC
>JADGBO010000152.1:0-3900 GCA_015231465.1 Desulfamplus sp. | reverse complement strand
TAGGGTTGCCAACATTGACCGTTTCTCAAGCCTTTCGGGGCAGAAACTGTTTTCAGCCCATTGGCGGCCCGTGAGACCTAATGAGATGGAGCTTGTAAAACCCTGGCTTGACAATATGTTAAGCAGACACATTCAGGATATTGAAGCCTGATTCAGACTATTGAAGTTAGACTATTGAAGTTAGACTATTGAAGTTAGACTATTGAAGTTAGACTATTGAAGTCAGATTTCTACTCTCTCCCAACATCGGTGAAGTCCAATGTCAAATGATTTGGGGTGAAATTTCAAATGGCCTGCACTTAAATTTCAAATGGCCTGGGGTGAAATTTTAAAACCCCGCATTTTGCATTATGGGACAGTTTCTGCCGTAACTGGATTTATCATTTTTCCCACACCGTCAATACGGCTTTCAAGTATATCACCTGGTTTAAGGTAAACCTGGGGTGTCCTGGCAAATCCTACACCGCTGGGGGTTCCCGTAAGAATAAGGGTTCCTGCCAGGATTGTCATACTTTGGGATAGCCTTGAGATAAGTTCCGGTACAGGAAATATCATGTCCGAGCTGTTTCCGCACTGCATTACCTCACCGTTGAGCAGGCAGGTCAGGTTAAGATTGCCGGCATCATTAATCTCATCTTTTGTCACCAGCTCCGGCCCCGCTGGACAAAAGGTGTCAAAACTCTTTCCCCGAACCCATTGACCTCCTCCGGCATTTTTCTGCCACCGTCTTGCGGAGATGTCATTGGCACATGTATATCCAAAAACATGGTTCATGGCATCATCCACAGGGACGTTTTTGGCATTGGTGCCTATGACCACGCCAAGTTCCACCTCATAGTCAACCTGGAGGGGATCAAGACAGGACCGGGGAATTACGATATCTCCTGCCGGGCCCGTCATTGCAGCCGGATTTTTCATGAAAAGAACGGGATGGGTGGGTATGGGCATGCCGGTCTCTTCGGCATGACGGCGGTAGTTGAGGCCGATGCAGAGGATGGCCCGGGGGAGTACCGGGCAAAGCAGGGTGGAGACCTTCTCCCTTTTACCGACAAGTTCATATCCGTTAAAAAAATCTGCTCCATGGGATACCAGGGATGCGGTGGTGCCGTCGTAATCACAACCTGTAAGAATATTTCCGCTCTCATCTATAAATCTTATGAATCTCATGGATGCAAATCTCCCTGGAATTTTTCAACTATGGCACCTTCCGTCTTCAATATCCTGGATGCCTTGCAATATCATATCGAAAAGAAGCTTGACCTGCTCTTTTTCAAGGCAGGAAAAAGCAACCCTTATATTTTGGCTTCCTATGGAGATAAGGCCGATACCATATTGATCCAGAAGGTGAACCCTCAGCTTTTCAGCATCAACATCCGATTTAAGGCGGATACACATGAAATAGCCCGAGTTAAAGGGGTATGGTTCAAACTTCTCCTTATATAGCGGATCTTCAAGAACAGTCCGGATCTCCTGGGCCCTCTCTTTAATGATCTGAAACTTTTCATCTTTGTAGCGGGCATAATCTGCATCTTCCATGGATTTCAAAACAATGGTCTGACTCAGATGGGAAGCGTTGGATACGGCTCCTCTTATACACCCTGCTGTTTTCTTCTCCAGGGCGAGGTAAAGTTCATCTAATCCTTGAATGTCTCCAGGGCCTGAATCCCTTCCATGCCCGGGCAGCAACCCTGCACCGTAGGTCACGAATCCTGTTCTCAACCCCCAGACATAATCTTCCTTTGTGGCTCCGTCCAGTTTCACCGCCAGAATCCGCTCGTGGGAGCCTGCAATGAGGGTGAACATGGATTCTTTCATTGCACTCTCTTCAAAAACAAGGCCGAAATAGGCATCGTCACATCCCACAACGAGGTTTGTTCCCTTTGCCGCGACATCCATCAGGATGGATGCCACCCTCTGTCCCTCCTCGACACCAAGGGTATAGCCGGTGGGATTGTGGGGAAAGTTGAGAATGACAATGAGCTTGGAACTGCCTTTAGCTTCCCTGTAAAGAGCAGTTTCAAAGGCATCTAAATCCATTTTTGAAAGATCCGGGGTGTAGGCTCTGTAGGTCACTATATCGGCACGGTTCCTGACACCAAAGGTCATGTTGTAGTTACCCCAGGTCATGTCCGGAAGAAGAACCTTGTCTCCGGCATCAATCCACATGTCTGCAAAGGTGCTTATTCCGTGGGTGATGCCGCCGGTTACCACGGGAAGACTTATAGCCCTGCCGGCAAGGGAGGGATTCTTTTCAAAGAGTGCGGACTTCCATTTCGCTCTTAAAGCCGGAATGCCAAATGAAGGAGCATATGTAAGATAGTTTTCCGGCTCTATGCCTTTGACAAAAGAGATGACCGAGGGCAGTGACATCACACGGTTTCCATGTTTTGCAATGCCTATGGTGGCATTGATCCTGTGAGCCTTCTCCTTTGCTTCGGCACTCTGGGTCAAAATACCTTTTGGGAAAAAAAGCTTTTTGCCCATCTCTGAAAGCATATCCAGCACATGGGGGTTGGAAGTCTGGATTACGGAATTGAGTTCCACGGCCAACTGATTCATGGGGTCATTTTTCCTTATCTTCTCTTTGATGCCTTTATCGGGTTGAGTTTCTGTTTTTTGGTTTCAACAATGGTTTTTATATGGGTAGCCATGTTGCAGTTCCCATTTTTCCATTTCAATGCCGGTTCAGGAGCCACAATGCAGTATTTTCCGTTCTCTTTCTCAGCAATTCTCTGGCATCCTTCACACTGCTCCACAATGGATCTGCACTCGCCTCCATTATATTTACAGCCTTTGGCTGACATAAAAACACACTCATCGCCTTTTCTTACCGTTGTACAAATCATTTGAATAAACCCCGTCTATTTTCAAAAAGTAATGGAAACCTCCCTGGGTTCCCTTTCAAAAAGTAATGGAAAATTTCCGGGCCTTCTTTTAAAAAGTGATGGCCCCCTGGTTTCCCTTCCTGGCTTTCCCTGTATGCATAAGCATGTCATACAATGGTTCCGCTGTCTTGTGGTGTATATGCCTGCTTTCCCTGTACGCATAAGCATGTCATACAATGGTTCCGCTGTCTTGTGGTGTATATGCCTGCTTTCCCTGTATGCATAAGCATGTCATGCTTCATAATCTGCAAGGTTTTCAAAGCAAGGCTCTTATATAATGACCCGATAATTTATGTCAACAGTTTAGAGTAGTTCCGGCAACGCCGCAAGGCATATAGCCTTTGATGATTATCCTTTGGGACAATTTAATATTCCTGTTGAAGAGTCCTAATTGAAGAGTTTTTTTGTTAGGCACTCCTCTATAGTTTTCCAGATAATAAAATTGGTAATCATATTGTAGGGGCAGCCCCCTGTGGCTGCCCTTGGGAATGGATATGCTCAAAGATTTTTCTGGAAGTCTATATATTGTGTATGTGCATCTCTTGATTTACATTTTCACCTTTTTGGAAAAAATATTTTTTTTGATGGAGCAGTCTGATATGATCAAAAATAAAAAATGGATTTGCTGAAATATTATTCTGGAAGTCTATAAATGTCTATTTTGAGAAGAGAAAAATCAATCAAGGGATGAGGTATTAAGAGTATATGGATAAAATAGAGATCATCGGCGGCACACCCCTTAGGGGCAGGGTTAATGTCAGCGGAGCAAAAAATGCGGCCCTTCCCCTTATGGCGGCATCCATTCTTGTTGACGGTATGGTTACTTTTACAAATGTTCCAGATCTCATGGATATCAAAAGCATAAGGCTGCTTCTTGAGAGCCTGGGTGCCGTCGTTGAGGTGGTGGGTGACGGTTATCCTGTTCAGGTGGTGGGTGACGGTTATCCTGTTCAGGTGGCGGGTGACGGTTATCCTGTTCAGGTGGCGGGTGAGGGGCATCCTGTTCGGGTGGCGG
>JADGBO010000151.1:5694-8300 GCA_015231465.1 Desulfamplus sp. | reverse complement strand
TGATCAAATGGGCAGAATTCCCAAAGTTGGAGAGACGGTTCAGATAGATAACTATTCTGTTACGGTAAAGGAGCGGGACGGCAACAGAATCAAGACTTTTCTCTTTAAGCAATGAGAAGGAAATAACTTACCCATTCTCCCCCTCTCGTAACGACATGCCGGAATCACTGTCTGTTTTCGGTAATGTCCATTTTTAAAAGACTGTCCGGAGTCAGTTAAAATGCTTAAAAACACATTTCATCATATGCCTGGAATCGGATTGAAAACCGAACGCAAATTATGGAACTCCGGCATAACCTCATGGGAAGATTTGCAAGATTCAACCCTCAATGGAGTATCTCCCCAACGCCTTGGGACACTTTTAAAATATGCCCATGAATCCATGAGCCATCTTGAGAACCTCAATTTTAAATATTTCGGGTCACTTCTCCCAGCCTCCCTGCATTGGCGGTTTTTTCCGGAAGTACGTAAAAATGCGGTCTATCTTGATATTGAAACAACAGGTATGGAGATGTATGACAAGATTACAACTATTGCCCTTTACGATGGCCGGGACATTAAATATTATGTGAACGGAGAGAACCTTGATCTTTTTCCCGATGCCGTCAAAGAGTACGAAGCGGTTATAACCTACAATGGAAAATGCTTTGATATTCCATTTATTGAGAACTTTTTCGGAATAACCATGCCCCACGCCCACATTGATCTACGCTATATACTCAAGAGCCTGGGTCTGGGAGGCGGTTTGAAAGGGTGTGAAAAGAAAATGGGCATCAGCCGGGGAGACCTTGACGGCATTGACGGCTTTTTTGCGGTACGTCTCTGGAACGACTATAAAAAAAGGGGAAGCATAAAATCCCTTGAAACACTTCTTGCGTACAACATAGAAGATGTCGTCAATCTTGAAATTCTTATGGTAATGGCCTACAATCAGAAAATACGGGAGACTCCCTTTGCCGCAACCCATGAAATTGCCATGCCTCCCAGGGTAGAGGTTCCCTTCAAGGCTGATATGGCCACGGTAAAAAAGCTGAGACTATGGTAAACTCATTAAATGACCTGACCCTTATGGGCAGGAAAATCGACGATGAATTAGCATTTCTTCTTATGAATGGCACTCCTCTTTTTGAAATACTCGGGACAATTTCAAAGAGACATGAATTCCTCACATCCTCCGTAATAAAACTTTCCGAGGAGGAGATGGCGCAGGAGGGGATGGGACAGGTTCCGGCACCCTACTGCTGGATCAACATGGGCAGTGCCGCAAGGCACGAACAGACCCTCCGCACCGATCAGGACAATGCCATGATATACGGAGAACCCTATGTCCTGGATACGGAGCCGGCAACCCTTGATCTCTACTTTGCAAATCTTGCCCGGAAAATAGTGGATAAACTCGATCATTGCGGTTTCGCGTTATGCAGGGGCGGTGTCATGGCCGTAAATTCCCGATGGAGAAAATCATTGGAACAGTGGCTTTTGACCATAGAAAAATGGTCAGGCTCCTTCAACCCCGAGGATACAAGGGACTTGACCATTTTCCTTGATTTCAGACCGGTAGGCGGAGATCATTATCTGGCGGATCAGCTCTGGAAAGCGGTTGTACATAACTGCCGCCAATCCGATGTAATGACCCACATGCTCGCAGATGACGAGCTCAAAAACAGCAATCCCATAACAGTTCTCGGACGCATACGTACAGGGAGAAGGGGCCCCGGAAGGGATCAGATCAATATCAAGACCGCAGGTCTTGTCCACATTGTCAATGCCATGAGAATTTATGCATTGAAACACGATATAAGTGAAGCTTCCACCCTTGGGAGAATCCAAGAGCTTAACCGCAAAAAGGTAATTTCAGGGGAGGACTCAAAATTTTTGAAGTCTGCATTTGAGACTTTGACCATGTTTCGCATAAAAACCAATATCAGCAAGATAAGGGAAGACCGTCTGCCTGATGACTCCCTTTACCCTGCACGTCTTGATGAAGCCCAAAGGAAGCATCTAAAGGAAGCCCTCTCATCAATTCCAAGGCTCAGGAAGATGCTTGCCAGGGACTTCACCCTCCCCTGGCTTAATTTTTTTTCATAAGATTTTGGGCATCCTTCATATGCACCCAAAATTACTTTAGCGTGAAAATACCCCTCGTTATGTTCATAATCGGGGGTGGCCAAAGTCCCATCCGTCCATGCGTGTTTACCCTGGAAATGGATATATTATTTCCATGTGCATGGGTGGCTGGCATACAACCATGAAGGTTTACTCAAACTCAACCCGCTTGTAGATTTCCAACAAAGGGAGTTCACATTTGATAGTCACTATTTTAAGGCTCTCTCCCATGTCTCTTACTGAAGAATAGAGCCAGATGCCGCCGGTACCGCGTTGAAATTTCTCCACCTGACACATATGCTGAGAAATCAGGATATATTCCTCAAGAGATTCAATAAACTGGTAATGCTGGAACTTCAAACCCCGATCATAGGCCTCTGTGGAATCCGAGAGAATCTCAATGATTACAACAGGATTTACCAGGGAATCAAGCTCGTCTTCTAAAAACTCCATCTTATCACAGGCAACCACAACATCCGGATAAGTGTACTTTTCTATTT
>JADGBO010000151.1:0-5595 GCA_015231465.1 Desulfamplus sp. | reverse complement strand
AATCCGATTATGATTTTTCCTTGCACCTACCATGGAGAAGATTTCACCATCAAAATACTCATTTTTGAATTCTGAATTTTTATCAAATTCAAGATATTCTTCCGGGGTTACTTTGATTTTTTTTTGTGGTTTCATATTTTGTTCCACTAAATTAGGTGCTGTAGTGGGTTATAGTTCTTCTCTATACTTCCAGAAAAATATTTCAGCAAATCCATTCTCAAGGGCAGCCACAGGGGGCTGCCCCTACAGTACGGCCGGCAATTTTATTATCTGGAAAGCTATCGGATGAATTGATACCAAAATTGATACCAAAATTGATACCAAATTATTCCGCCATCACTACATGTTATGGACTACCCAACTCTTGAGCTATAATAAACAGTCTCAAATAGATTATCCCTGGTTATTGTTGCATGAATAGATGGCACCGGAGGCCAGAATTGTGTTCCATATGCCATCCCGGGAGACGGCCTCCACAATATGTATCCCTTTATCACAAAGCATCACTTTCACCTTTTCCGCCTCACTTTTCAGAAGGCCGGATAGAATGAACCACTTGTGATCCCCAAATCCCGGGTTATCAATGATCCTTTTCATCACATCATAATGGATATTGGCCACCACAAGATCCGCCGGCACCGAAATGAACTCCTCTGCCTTTCCTTGTATGACAATTATCCTTTCACAAAGACCGTTCATCTCCACATTGCGTCGGGCAGTCCTGACGGCAAGGAGGTTGAAGTCCAGGGCAAGAACGGCTTTGCAGCCAAGAACAGCGGCTCCCAGGGCAAGAAGTCCCGTGCCTGTGCCAAGATCGAGAACATTTCCAATGGATAGATTTCTGTATTTGCAAAGATACTCAATATATCCGAGGCAATCTTCGGTTGTCTGGTGACGGCCGGTTCCAAACACCACCCCTGGATCAAGAAGAACATGGCGGATATCGGGTCTGTTGACAAAGGGGATTTTCCAGGGTGGAGATATGCAAAGTGAGCCGGTCGTATAAGACTCAATCGTCTCCCCATGCCACTGCTCGCCGGTCATTTCATAACGGTCCACCAGGCAGATACCGCTATCTTCCTGGACCATCCTCTCCACCAATTCATCGGCAGGGGCTGAAAAAAAGAGAAAAGAGAATCCCTCCTCCTGCCAGTTGCCTATGAAAGATTGGTTGCTTTTTCTTTGGAGTCCTCTCTCCGGAATGCCCTCAAGGTAATATATCCATAGATTTTCGTAGGGATTTGACATTTCTGGAAATTATCCTGACGATGGGTAAGAAGCCTTTTGTTATTATCGGGGCGATTAATGAATCGCCCCTGCCTTGTTCCATTGTCTCAATCATTCCCTGGATTCTTGGGGAAGAAGCAGATTCATTGTCACACCAAGGATTCCGGCAAGCCCGATACCCTGGAGGGTGAACTCTCCGGCCGAAAAGGTCATTCCGCCTATTCCAAACACAAGGATAAGGGCCACAATGGTAAGGTTTCGCGGTCGGGTTAGGTCTTCGCCGGATTTAACAAGGGTGTTGAGTCCTATGACCATGATGGCTCCAAAAAGGAGGAGCATGATTCCACCCATGACCGGAGCGGGAATGGTCTGGAGAAGTGCCCCGAGTTTTCCCACAAAGGCCAGAATGATCGCGGTGATTGCGGCCCAGGTCATGATGGCCGGATTGAATACCCGGGTCAGGGCCACGGCACCTGTCACCTCGGAATAGGTTGTGTTGGGAGGTCCGCCGAGGAAAGATGCAAAGGATGTGGCAAGGCCGTCTCCAAGCATCGTATTCTCAATCCCGGGGTCTTTGATATAGTCCCTGCCGGTTACTCCTCCTATTGCAAGAACATCTCCAAAATGCTCAATGGCCGGAGCAATGGCAATGGGCACAATGTAGAAGATGGCCTGGAGATTCCATTCGGGCAGGACAAAATTGGGCATTTTGATCCAGGCCGCATCTGCCACTGGTGATAAATCAACTATTCCGAATATTAGAGACAAAACATATCCGGTGATTATGCCGCACAGAATGGGTATAAGCTTGAAAATTCCCCTGCCAAGGATGGAGGCCAGTACAGTTGCCAGGAGTGAAAGAAGGGAGATTGTAATGGCGGTACTTTGGGGAAAAAGCTCAAAGGAGCCGTCCCCTGTTTTACCCAGGGCCATATTCACCGCAACCGGAGCCAGGATAAGGCCGATTACCATAATAACAGGTCCCGTGACCACCGGAGGGAGTATCCTCTTTATAATGTCGCTTCCCTTCCAGCGGATGAGAAAACTCAATATTACATAGACAAACCCTGCGGCCAGGAGTCCGCACATGGTTCCTGGTATCCCCCAGGTTTGCACGCCGTACATAATGGGCGGCAGAAATGCAAAGGATGATGCAAGGAAAATGGGAATTTTCCCCCGGGTCACAACCTGAAAGATCAGGGTTCCGGCACCGGCTGTGAAAAGGGCCACGTTGGGGTCGAGTCCGGTGAGAAGCGGTACAAGTACCAGTGCCCCAAAGGCCACAAAGAGCATCTGGGCCCCCAGGAGTGAATCTTTCACGCTAAGTTTATATTCAGTGGATGAAGCATTGGCAATGATTGAATTTGATGGAATCTCCGACATTTTATCTTTATCTCCTCCTGAGTTATTTTGTGCCAAATATTTTATCCCCGGCATCCCCCAGCCCGGGAAGGATATAGCCAAATTGGTTCAGCCGCTCGTCAATGGCGGCAACATGAATATCAACATCAGGATGTTTTGCTTCCACCTTCTCTATGCCTTCGGGGGCGGCCACAATAAAAAGGCCTTTAATGCTCGTGCATCCTGCCTCTTTAAGAAGATCAATGGTGGCGATGAGAGTTCCTCCGGTGGCAAGCATGGGATCCAATATAAGGGCAGTACGCCGGGCCATGGCACTTGCGGTCTTGACATAGTACTGGACAGGTTCCAGGGTCTCCTCGTTGCGGTAGAATCCCACCACACTTACCTTGGCCGAGGGAATGAGGTCAAGGACACCGTCCATCATGCCGAGTCCTGCTCTCAGTATGGGAACTATGGTTATTTTTTTGCCCTTTATCCCTTCAACCTTCACCGGCCCGGCCCAGCCATCTATGGTGCGGGTTTCCGTTTCAAGGTCCTGGGTGGCTTCATAGGTGAGAAGCCTTGCCACTTCAGATGCCAGATTTCTGAAATCCTTGGTGGATATATCTTTTTCCCTCATCAGCCCCAGTTTGTGACGTATCAGGGGATGATCCTCGACATGCACTGTCATCTATTTCTCCTTTCCGGTTAAGAAAAAACATTGGTTTGATTTACAAATAAAACCCTTCAGGTAATGATCATGAAGGATGCCGAAAAAGCGTTGCAGAATATGAAATTAACCCTCCCATAGTCAAGAAAAATAATTTTAAGATACTGGGGAATTAAGCTGCCTCAGGGGTACCGATTCCTTCCTGAAATATACCCGATGGATATCCCTTGTCATACGGATTCTGCCTGGCAGATCAAGGGAAGTTCCCCCGGTGGGAGCAGGGATGAGCTTTAGAATCGCCTCCACATGGACCATGGCAACTCTTTTAAGATCTCCCTTGACCGCCAGGATTGCCCGCCTCACAAGCCTTCTCGACAGTGCAGTTAGCATGGTTGCAAAGACGCTTCTCGGAAAGGAGACCTGGATGACATCTCCGCCGGAAGTGGTTAGGGTTGCATGTCTTTTAAAAAGCTTCTCGGCCTCCCCCTCCATCCAGGACTCTTCATCTATGAGTATCCGGCTGAGCTGGTTCAGGGCTTCCGAGACAGATGGATTGTACTCCCTTTGGAGATATGGAATGAGATGGAGTCTCACCCTGTTTCTAAGATAGGAAGTGTCGGAGTTGGAACTGTCCACCATGAAGGGCTGCCCTTGCTGTTCCAGCCAATCCATGATCTCCTTTCTCGAGGTCTGGATGAGGGGTCTTATGATGGTGGGACCCTTCAGGTTATCCATTTTAAGCAGACGTGTGGGGGGAATGCCGGCAAGTCCTTTGGTTCCGGTGCCCCTCAGAAGGTTCATTAGTACCTGCTCGGCATTGTCATCACTGTTGTGTCCCAGGGCAATGCGACAGTATCCATAATCCCGGGATAGGTTCCCATAAAAGGCGTAACGTACCTGGCGAGCCGCTTCCTCAAAGGATAGACCCCTGGATTTTGCCAGGGCGGGCACATCGGTGCGGCTGATGTGGCAGGGAAGCTTATGTATAAAAGCGAGTTCCCGGACAAATGCTTCATCCCCATCGGCCTCATCCCCCCGCAGGCAGTGGTTTATGTGGGCAATGCCAAGCTTGAGATCCAACATCTGCCTGATATGAAGAAACACTCCAAGCATTGCCACAGAATCAGGTCCTCCGGAGAGGGCGACAAGGATATGGTCATGGGGAAGAATCATGGCATGACCCTCCATGACGTTGCAGATATCTTTAATAAAAGGTAATCTACTCATTTTTGTTTTTAATTTTCCTTGGTTTCACCCCTTTTGGGGGAGCATATGGGGGGGCAATTAAGCATCTTGTTTTTAATTTTCCTTGGTTTGACCCCTTTTTGGGGACACATGGAGGCAATTACGCATCTATCGCAGTGGGGGGATATTGGTCGGCAGGTTCCCTGTCCAAAGGCCACAAGTATAGTATTGACCTCCCGCCAGTGGTGCAGGGGCAACTTTTTTCTCAACTCCATTTCGGTTTCAAGGGGGGTTTTGGTGTTGACATAACCCCATATGTTCATGATGCGGTGGACATGGGTATCCACACATATGGCATCCTTGTCGAAAGCAATGCTTCTGACCAGATTAGCTGTTTTCCTGCCCACTCCCGGTAGTTTCATGAGATCATCTATCTCCCCGGGGATCTGGTAACCGAATTTCTCCAGTGCCTGGTAAAGCATAAAAAGATATCCGGCCTTGGATTTGTAGAATCCAACAGGATAGATCAGCTCCTGGATATCTTCCCTGGTGAGACCTGCAAGGGATTCCATATCAGGTGCAACTTTGAACAGACGGGAACATGCCCCGGCAGTGGTCTCATCCTTGGTTCTTGAAGAGAGGATGGTTGCCACAAGTATCTTGAACGGGTCCTTTGTCTGCACAGATATAAGATCCACCACAGGTACTTTGTAGTGCCTTACCTCCTGCCTGAGTTTTTCCAGAAACAGTGAAATTTCCATGGTCATTTTGCGGTGGGCCGTCGTGGCCGTTATAAAGATAGCTTTTCAGCAATTGCACGCATCTGAACTCCATGAACCAAGGAAGCTCCGCCGGTTATAGCACTTGCAACATGAACTGCTTCGGTCATCTCTCCGAGATTTGACCCTTTTTCAAGGCAGGCCCTGGTATAGGCATCTATACAATAAGGACAACGGACAGCATGAGCCACCGCCAGTGCAATCAAAGCCTTTTCCCGTTCCGTAAGCTCTCCTTCGGCAAAAACCGAACCATAATAGTCAAAAAATTTTTTTGCCAGTTCCGGCATATCTTTGCCAATCTCTTCAAATTTGGACAAGTCTTTCGGGTTATAGTATGTATCCATGATAAAGTATTTCCTTTTTTTTATATGAAAGTCCCCATATTTTAAGGCT
>JADGBO010000150.1 GCA_015231465.1 Desulfamplus sp. | reverse complement strand
ATCACCGAGAAGGTAAAGCTGGAAGAGGTGATGATCCAGGCGGAAAAGATGCTCTCTGTAGGCGGCCTTGCCGCGGGCACGGCCCATGAGATCAACAATCCCCTGGCAGGTATCCTCCAGAATATCCAGGTGATCGAAAACAGAATGACCATGAAGGATATGCCGGCAAACATGAAAGCTGCCCGGGAGTGTGGGACATCCATGGATGTGATTGATGCTTACATCAAAGCAAGGAAGATAAAAGAGCTGTTCCGGGCCGTAAAAGATGCCGGCAGCAGGGTGGCAAGGATTGTCGAGAATATGCTATCCTTCAGCAGAAAGAGTAATTCCGGATTTATTGAGTGCAGTCTTGCCGATATTTTAAATGATACCCTTGATCTTGCTGCCAGTGATTATGATCTAAAGAAAAAATATGATTTTAAAAACATAAATATCATCAAACGCTTTCAGGACAATATTCCGCCTGTTCCATGTGATCCGGTTAAAATTCAGCAGGTACTGTTCAATGTTTTTAAAAACGGAGCCCAGGCCATGGCACTCTCCCCGGACACCGGACATCCCCCCTGTTTTACAATAACTTTAAAAATTCTGGAGAAGCCCTGGGAAATTGAGTTGAGCATAGAAGACAATGGCCCTGGAATGGATGAAGAGACCCGAAGGCATATTTTTGAGCCCTTCTTCACCACGAAACCCGTGGGTATGGGCACCGGCCTGGGTCTGTCGGTGTCATATTTCATAATTACCGAAAACCACGGCGGAAGCATGACCGTGACATCAGTCCCTGGAAAAGGTACAAAATTTGTGATACGCCTTCCTGTAAACGTGAAGGAAAGCATATAGCTTTCGAGATAATTAAATCGGTTATAATACTGTAGGGGCAGCCCCTTGCGGCTGCCCTTAAGCGTGAAGGAAAGCATAAAAAAGGAGTAAAGAAAATGAAACCATATGTTTGCAATTATCGAAAAAGAGTGTGTGAAAGGCTCAAAAACATTATTCTGTTTTCTCTTATGATGCTTTTTATCACTCCTTCCCTGCTTCCCCACATCCCTCACTCCCCATGCAGTACAGGCGGCGGAATTGATCATGCCTGGGGCATAGTTTTCAAATCCTCTTCCCTTGCCTGGGGTACTGATATCAATACCAATGCCGCTATAAATAACAGTACCGGTTACCCTCTCTATCACCGTACCTGGGATTGTGTCGGTTGTGGTGGTTGGATACCTGATCCATCATGGCCCTTCGAAGATTTGCTCCCCATGGCCATTTCAATCACGGCAACCTCGACTTCAGGTAATGTTCCATTAAATGTATCCTTCACCGCTGACACCACCGGAGGTGCCCCACCCTACAGATATGAGTGGGATTTCGGAGATGGCCGGATCGAAAGCGGCAATACCAAGCGTATTGACCATACCTTCAATGAAATAGGCAATTTCAATGTTAAAATAACAGTTTATGATGCGGCAGGCAATAAAGTAACCCATATGGTTCAAGTATTTACGGCTGACCTGAACTCTCTTTCAATTCCTCCGGTTCAAACCATCCTTACCCAAAAGGATGATGAAGTGAGTCTCCTGGCCCGAGGATTTTTAACCAACGGAAATATTGTCCTGCCGGAAAACGTAACATGGTCTTCATCAGATACCAATGTAGTAAAAATGGAAGGGCATAAGGCAGTAGCTGTTGGTGAGGGCATTGCTGTGATAACGGCAACCTTTGGTGGGTATTCGGCCCGGACCAAGGTAATGGTACAATTTGAGCCTGTTGCCATTGATGTTTACCCTGTGCTGCTCTTCCTGGAAAAAGATGGAAGTGCCACCCATGGAGGTGAAAACGGAACTTCCTTGTACCAAGTATATTCACTCCATCCGGATGGTTCTCGAAGACCTTTGCCCGATTTGGATACACTGTCGTTGAAGCTGGTCGAGGGCGGTGACGTTGTTGAACTTGACGGTCAGACCATCCATGCTGTTTCTCCAGGCATGGCTGAAATAGAAGTTGAGTCCGGAGGCCGCACAGCAACAATTTTGGTGGCTGTCACGGTTCCGGTACCTCTTAACATCCTGCCGTCGTCGGTTAGAGTAAAGCCCCTTGATTCCTTTTTGGTGGAAATTGATGGCGGAACTCCGCCCTTCACCTCCCGGGATGATAAGGGAAACGTCATCCGGAAACCTGAAGGTACTTTCTGGGAGTTGACCGCTCCATCGGAGACCGGCGAATACAGCTACTCACTCCAGGACTCCCGGGGCCGGCAGGTGACCCTAAACATGACGGTGCTGGAACCCCTGGGGATCCAATGGGAGAGTGACGGATCGGTTTCAAGGTCGGCCAGGGGGACACGCAATGGATATGACCCGGGGAGAGGTCCCATAGAATTAAAAGCCACCGGCGGCACTCCCCCTTTCAGGTGGTACGCCACCGGAGGGAGACTGACTAACCATGACTCTGATCCTGACAATACTGCCCTTCAATTGTTCACTCCGCCGGATACTTCGGGTGTCCATACCGTCACAGTGGCCGATTCCGGAGGCCAGAGCGGGGAGTTCCGTCTATCAACGGTGCTGAAACTCTCGACATCCCCCCAGCAGCTCTATCTTTCACCTGGAGAAGAGAGAGATATTTCAATCCTCGGGGGACTGCCCCCCTTTACTGTCAAGGTGGATGCAGGAAATGCCACCACACCTGCCCTTCAATCGGGCTTTTCCATTTTTAAATATACAGCACCCCCTGCGGCAGGGGAGTATATGATCACCGTGGCCGACTCCGACGGCAGCCAAACATGGATAACTGCCTCGGTCACCCTTCCGCTGACGGCATCGCCGTCTAAGGCATATCTCAACCGAAATCAAAATAAAATATTTCAGCTTGCCGGCGGCATCGGGAAGGCAGAAAATATTTTCATCACTGCACTTAAAGGGGATGTTGATATCCATCCAGATTCCGACACTCTTAAATTCAGCTACACAGCACCAGGTGTCACAGGCCGTGACATTATCACCATAACTGATCAGAGCGGCTCCCAGGCTAAAGTTGAGATCAACGTCATATCCGACAATTTTTTTATTACTCCCCTCAATGCCACTCTTTTAAAAAATGAGAAGTGTGTTTTCAAGATCGTGGGGGGCAGCGGTGAATCTGCCGTCTGGACGGTGACCCAGGGGGATATTGAGCATAACCAGGGCACGGATGGGAAAAAATACCTCAACGCCGAGTACACAGCTCCGGATATTCTTTCTAAATTCCCCATCCTGGCCAGGGACAGGGTTCTGAGCAGCAAAAGAGCCTCGGCCAATATTCATGTCATCTCGGACAGGGTGCTTATCTCACCGAAACAGGCATGGCTAAAACCAGGAGAAACAATAAATTTTAGAGGATTTTTCGGGACAGAGCAGTACCTTTATACATGGACCAGTGGAAGAGGAGAGAGAGAAGGTCTGGCTGATTATACAGAATACTCGGCTCTTCCCCTCACCTATACAGCACCTTTGACACCGGGTATCCATAGGATTACGCTCTTCGACAGTGCCGGCAACAGTGCCGGGGCAGAGGTGATTGTTTCGGGCGGGGCAAAACGGCCTAAAATTGTAAAAACTTCAATCTTTGAGATTACCCATCCTATGGTATATCCCAGTTCGGAAACCCAGCCCGTGGGCGTGGGTCCGGTCCAGAAAGGGGATCCCACCTTGGAAATGGCATTTGATTTTCCCAATTACGAAGATGAAGAGGGTAATCCTGTTCCCATGAATTACTATGTAGGGGCATCCATTCCAGCCCATGGATTTTTCGGAATGTTCGATTCCCAGGGCGGTATTTTCGATGTAAGCCACGGTGTGGTTCCCTGCATTACCCGGGAGATTGATTTTGTCTATTTTGAGGGGCTGACCTTTGATCATTGCAACCGCCGGGCCCCCCTGGATGTGGATATGTACATACTGGCCATTGAGTCGGTTTACGATCACAGGGGTAATATGCAATTCCATCCGGCCGATGCACCTTTTGAGATGTGGCATTTCAGCTTCACTTTTCCGGCCTGTCCGTGAGTCGATCCAGGAACGTGAACTACCTCTACCCTAAAGGGTAGAGGCTTCTTCGGAAGCCTAAGTTCACCAGACTAAATAAAAACCCCATTTTCTAAACTTTAACAAAAAAGGAGGGCGGCAATTCCTCCCCGAAGCTGAAGACTTCGGGGAGGAATTGCCGCATTTTTATGAAACCGAGCTTCATCAACCCATGATCCTTATCTATCCTCCGGTCTCAAAAATTTGTGAACCTCCTCCCGGAGCAGCCTATCTTGCCGGTGCCCTGGCCCGGCACAACATTGGGTGCAAGGTGATAGATGCCAATGTTGATGCCCTTTTATGGCTTGCCCATGGCCGGCTTGATTCCGAAATCTCCCATGAATCCAATTGGACAAGGAGGGCCATATCCCATCTTTCCCGCAATCTTGGTGCAATGAAAGATATTGCCCTCTACGCCAACAGGGACAGGTATCGCCAGAGGGTCATGGAGATAAACCAGGTTATCAGCACATCTCTCCCCAAAAGATACAGGATATCCCTTTCCGACTATGCCGATGCTGAACTCTCTCCCTTGGAAAGCCGGGATATCCTGGCCGCTGCCCAAGGTTATGAGAACAATCCCTTTTATCCCTACTTCCAGTCACGCCTTGCCGGAGAAATTGACTCCGATTCCCATGCAAACCTTGCCGGAAAAATTGACTCCCCTTCCCATGCATGCCCTGGCGGAAAAACTCACTCCCCTTCCAATGATATGAAGCCTGGATCCGACATAGTGGGCATATCCCTGTGCTACCTGAGCCAGGCCCTGAATGCCTTTGCCCTTGCAGGATGGATACGTGCCCTGTTTCCTGAAAAACGCATTGTCATGGGCGGCGGACTTGTCACCTCCTGGATGAGCAGTCCGGACTGGAGAAATCCCTTTACACAATTTGTGGATGTAATGGTGAAGGGTCCCGGGGAAGAGGCCCTTCTAACCCTTGCCCTGGGAACTTCCGGAAAACATGAGGGTAATCTGCCCTGTTATGATCTCTCCGGACCGGGGAGCTTTGTATCCCCTACCCCTAAAAACTTCAGTCAACATGAGATTTTTTTGCCTGATTACTATGACAGTTTTTTGCCGGATTACCATTTTTGTAACTGGGATAGTTATCTTGCTCCGGGTCCCATTCTTCCCTTCAGAACTTCCGACGGCTGTTATTGGCGTAGATGCAGATTCTGCCCGGAACGGGCCGAGGGCAGACCCTATCGCCCCCAAAAAAACGGCGATCTCCTCGGGGCCCTGAATATCCTTTCCCAAAAACACTCCCTTAGGTACATACATTTCATTGATGATGCCATTCCCCCGTCATTTTTAAGGGCACTGGCCGCATCCGGGGGTATTGCATCGCACCCGGCCCGTAATGAATCGGCTGGTACCGGTCCTGCCGGCAATGGTAGCGAATTTGCCCGAAATGGTAGCGGCCCGGCCGGCAATGGTAGCGGCCCGGCCGGCAATAGTAGCGGCCCTGCCGGCAATGGTACCGGCATCCTGACATGGTACGGATTTGTAAGATTTACCGAAGAGCTTGCTGATCCTTCCTTTTGCAGGGCCCTCCACAGAGCTGGATGCAGGATGCTGAAACTGGGACTGGAGTCCGGGGATCAGGCTGTCCTGGACCGCATGGAAAAGGGAACCGATCTCGCAACAGCTTCCAGGGTTCTCGGGGCCCTTCATGGAGCGGGTATCAGAACCTATGTGTATCTTCTTTTCGGAACTCAATTCGAGGATGAGTCCTCCGCCCGTAAAACCCTGGATTATGTAAGCCGTCACAGCCGTTTTATATCTTTTTTGAACCTTGCCATTTTCAATCTGCCAAGGTTCAGCGATGATGCCCTTAGACTTGAGACAAACAATTTTTACGGCGGGGATCTATCCCTTTATCTCAACTTTAAACATCCCCTTGGCTGGGGACGAAAGGAGATTAGAAATTTTTTGAACAGATACTTCAAAAAAGGAGAAGGGATCGCCTCCATCCTGAATGACGACCCCCCGTTTTTTACCTCCAACCATGCCATGTTCACCGGATCAATATAAAAATTCAGCACGGACAAGGGATTCTCAATGCTTACTTATCTTGCAAGCACCTGATGCTTGATTTTTCCGAGGATATGATCCAGCAGTTCGTGGGCTGCCTGCTGTTTGGATAAAAGGGGAAGCTCCTTTGAAGAGCCGTCCTTGGAAAGCAGTGTAATCTTGTTGGTATCGGCCTCGAACCCGGAATCCTCCCTTCCCACAATGTTGGCTGCAATCATGTCGAGATTCTTTTTTTTGATTTTGGCCAGGGCATTGGCAATGAGATTTTCGGTCTCGGCGGCAAATCCTGCCAAAAACTGATTCCTTTTCCTCTCCCCGACCATCTTGAGAATATCAGGATTTTCAACAAGATCCAAGGTGAGAGAGTTGTTCCGGGAATCCATCTGATCTTTTTTAATCTTATTCTCCCTGGGAGCCAAGGGACGGTAGTCTGCCACAGCGGCAACCTTTATTATGATATCGGCATCATCCATGGAAGAGAGAACAGCGTTGGCCATCTCATGGGCGGTTGTGACCTTGATCAGTTCGACACCAAAGGGCGGGGCAATGGAGACGGGGCCGGTTATCAGGGTGACCATGGCCCCTCTTTTTTCAGCGGCTTCGGCCACGGCATATCCCATTTTACCTGATGAGTGGTTGCTTATATAGCGAACAGGGTCCATGGCTTCCCTTGTGGGCCCTGCCGTGACAATCACTTTTTTCCCCTTCATGTCACAGGGATGAAACAGTTTGACAAGCCGGTCAAATATCAGTTCAGGTTCCGGCAGCCGTCCCGCACCACTGGTTTTACAGGCCAGTTCTCCGGAACCAGGTTCCAGAATGATAACGCCGTCCTGTTCCAGAATATCCAGATTGCGTTGCAGTGCCCTGTTTTCGTACATATAGGTATTCATGGAGGGGCATATCATCACCGGGGCCTTTACAGCCATCATCATTGTGGAAAGGGCATCATCGGCAATTCCCCGGGCCATCTTTCCGATCATGTTGGCCGTTGCCGGGGCAATGAGTGCGGCATCTGCCCTTGATGCCCACTCTATATGACGAACCGAGGAGTCCCCTGAATTGAAAAGTCCAGTGCAGACATGGTTTTCCGAAAGCACCTTGAAGGTTAACTCCCCCACAAACTCAAGGGCAGACGAGGTCATTACCACCTTTACATCTGCCCCTGCCTTTTTCATGAGACGAAGAAGCTCAACGGATTTATATGCTGCAATGCCGCCGCAGACACCAAGAATAATATTTTTATCTTTTATCATGTTTAATTCCAATATCCATATTTTTACTTATCAAAGAAGAATGAAGAGTTGCTGCTCGCTTTGCCGAAGCATAATCAATAACGTATAAGCACATCAGTATCTAAGTAAAGTAATATTAGCCTCCAATATAAATATTACGTGCCAAAAGAAAAATTATTTAAAGCTCAGGCAACCTTCTAAGCCCTGCAATATCAAGTAATTCATTTAAATCATCCTTATCTGAAAACATGATACCATTTTGATTCATAAAATCAATGGCATCACCAGTAAAACCACTAAAGGAAAAATACCATAGCTTTAAATCCTCAAGCCCCTCTCCCTCATGGTCAAGCACAACGGGTTTTAAATCATAAAAATCTTTAACTTTATTTAAGCCAACCTTGCGACTGTCGCTATACCATTTACACTCAACTATCCAAAGCTCAGGCCCTGCTGATGCATAAACATCTATCTCTTTTCCTGCACCAGAGCCAAGCTTTACTCTGTGCCAAATATAAAAGAAGTGATCTGGAATCCTTACATATTCTCCTCTGTTTTCAATACCACTGTTTTTAATACCACTGTTTTTAATACCACTATTTTTAACGTCACTATTTTTAATACCACTATTTTCAACGCCACTGTTTTTAATACCACTATTTTCAACGCCACTATTTGAAGCCCTTTTATAATGAATCAGTTTTGCAGGAATTTGACTTCTCTGCATATTCCACAAAATCTGGGCAATATAAATCTCTGCAACATACCCCTTATGATCAGCAATCTGTCTCTTTTGTTTTCTATAAAGCTTTGAAAGATCAGATGCCACAACCTCCTGATTTTTACCCTCAACAATAATCCTTCCCCACACCCTTAAAAAATCAACAAGTATGGGATCTTTTATCTTTCTAAACCAACCCCCAAGTTCAATATATTCAAGGAGGTCACCACGGGAGAGGCGTACAAGAATGTCATGGATTGTCTGAATATCAACC
>JADGBO010000014.1:3469-28789 GCA_015231465.1 Desulfamplus sp. | reverse complement strand
GAAGTGATGAAAGTCCTGAAACGGCGGGGACTTTCATATAAACCAACATGGCGGAATTACCGCCACAATCGAAGCATGAAAGTCCCGGGAGTCTTAAAATATGGGGACTTTCATATAACGGCCATGGCGGCTGACCGCCACAATCGAAGCATGAAAGTAGGGGCGTATTGCAATACGCCCTTACTTAAAATATGGGGACTTTCATATAAAATGAAACATGAAAAATGCGGCATCCTTGCTTTCATAAAAAAAAACAAATAAGGAGTGAAGATGGATTTTAAGGTTTCTGAAAAGATCAGCATAATAGTTGAGATGATAAACGAGTTTGTGGAGAGGGAGCTGATTCCCCTTGAACCGGAATTTTTGACCAGGAACTTCAGTGAACTTCTCCCCGTCATCAAAGAGAAGCAGGAGATGGTAAAAAAGATGGAGCTTTGGGCACCAAATTTTCCGGTGAAGTGTGGTGGCATGGGACTAAGCCTTGTGGAACATGGCCTTGTATCCGAGGCTTTGGGGAGATCACCCCTGGGCCATTATGTATTTTGGTGCCAGGCCCCGGATGCCGGCAATGTCGAGATACTCCATGAACATGGCAGTGATGAGCAAAAGGAGATATATTTAAATCCACTGGTTCGGGGGGAGATCAGAAGCTGTTTTTCCATGACCGAAGTTGATATGCCGGGCTCCAATCCCGTCATGCTTGGTACAACCGCGGTAAAGGAGGGTGATGAGTATGTGATAAACGGCCATAAGTGGTACACCACCGCGGCAGACGGATCCAGGTTTGCCATTGTTATGGCTGTAACAAATCCTGATGCACCCACATATCGGCAGGCCAGCATGATAATAGTGCCCACGGACACCCCGGGTTTCAACCTTGTGAGAAATATTCCGGTCATGGGCCATGAAGGTGATGACTATTTCAGTCATGGCGAGATACTTTACCAGTCCTGCCGTGTGCCGGTGACAAATCTTCTCGGCAGGGAAGGGCAGGGGTTTGTCATGGCACAGGATCGTCTTGGACCCGGAAGAATCCACCACTGCATGAGGTGGCTTGGAATCTGTTCCAGGGCCTTTGATCTCATGTGCAGCCGTGCCAATCAGAGGGTTATCTCCCCTGACGGCAAAACCCTTGCAGGCAGGCAGACCATCCAGAACTGGGTTGCGGAATCGGCAGCGGAGATTCAAGCTGCAAGACTTATGACCCTCCATGCGGCCTGGCAGATCGACAATGTGGGGGCGGCAAAGGCAAGGGATGCCATCTCAATGATCAAGTTTGTGGTGGCAAATACCATGAACCATGTGGTGGATCGTGCTCTGCAGGTGCATGGAGGTCTTGGTATGACCGATGATACCATACTCGCATTTTTTTACAGTCATGAAAGGGCAGCCCGCATCTATGACGGTGCCGATGAGGTGCATAAAACAGCCCTTGCCAAAAGAATTCTAAGGCAGTATTAAGCCCCAGTAGTCAGTTGTCGATCTTAGTTACACCGCGGGGTATCTCTTGCAAAATATGCTCAACAGCTTTTGGAATATGGTTGATAATATCAATAATGGGTGTGGCAGGGGTAGGGCATGCCAACTTACCGGCAACCCTGTTTATCCTGGCAGCGGCAAATGCTGCCTGGGGAATATCCATGCCGGTGCTGACAAGTGCCGAGACAATGCCGGTGAGGGTGTCGCCGGTGCCCCCAATGGCCTCCATGACATCATGTGACGGTGAATCCACCCGGTGGAGTTCCTTTTTTCCCTCCACGATGTAGTCAACGGCCCCTTTGATGAGCATGAAACGTGGGGCATTGTCATTATCGTAAGCCCGTTTTACAAGCCCATGAACAGGGTTGTCCGTGTGCAGGATAAATCCCCGGGTATAAAAGGGGTGGGGTGCATTTTCATCGGCAAGGAATGCCAGCTCACCGGCATCCGGAGTGAAAAGGTCATAGGATGGGGCAGATCCGCTCATTTTGGCGGCATACATGAATCCGGCATCCGCTGCCAGGAGGGGAGGGTGCTCCATCTCCTCTATTTTGAAAAGGATTCTGTTCTGCCAGTCTGCATCGGGCTGGAGATAGTGGAACACAAAGGTGTGGATGCCGGAGAGGCATGCCTGGTTGACTAAGTGTTCATACAGCTTTCTGCTGCCGTCCCCCAGGCCGATATCCCCTGCCATGAATACGGTTACATCACCTTTGCCGAAAACATTCAAAGTCTGGAGGGCAGCTCCCAGCAGGGCAGGGGTACCCCGGTTCACCGGAACCCTCCTGCCATCCATACTTATATCTTCTCCTGTCAGTTTGACAGGTCCGGTAAAAAGGCCAAACTCCTTGTCAGGTACGGTTCCGGCTACGGCAAGCATCTTGTTTTAATCTCCTTGAAGGCAAGTCCCAGGGCATATCCGCACAGGGTATGGCCCATATCTAAGGGATCCGGAGCGGAGAGCAGATCCTTTCCCACCATCTGATCGGCCAGGTAGGGCACATCAGGACAACCCCCGCCGGAGATATTTACAATGACAAGGGTGCTTTTTTCAACGGTGATCTTCATGTTCGCGGCCCGTACCATGAGAAAATCACCAAAATCCTTGACCTGGAAAAGGCTCACCGGTTTCAGCAGGGGATCCGTCACCGGAACCACCTGGAGGGGCATATTGGAGACTGTTTCCAGAAGCCTCATTATATTGAGTTGCTCCATCAGGGGAAACAGGATCACAAGGTCGCATCCGGTCTGTATCTCCGGAGGCGGCCCCATGACCCGCACATGCCAGCCCTGGGATTTAAGTACCTTTTCCGCCTGGATCACTTCACTGGTATTTTCAAATACCATAAAGCCGTAATCTGACAGTCCGCTCTCTTTCTTGGCCCCGGAACTCTTTTTAGTCCCTTTTTTTCTTAAAAAATTAAACAATGGAACCGCCCTTTGTCAAGGTTGTAACGATGAAAAATAGAACAATGGAACCGCCCTTTGTCAAGGTTGTAACGATGAAAAATCGAATAATGGAACCGCCCTTTATCAGGGATTTTTAACAATGGTGAGGTGATATTCAGCATCTTGCTCCCTTATTTCCTTTACATGGCAGTTCCTGCTTTCGGCAGCCCTGGAGACATTCTCCTTGGATGCTTCTGTGTCAACAATTACCTCAAATGTTGTATCCTGGGCTGATTTTACTGCATCGAGAAACATTATCACCGGCTGGGGACAGGATAGCCCCCTGGCATCAACGGTTTTTGTCATGGGATTATCTCCTTAATTCTGTTTTCGCATGAAAAATCCAATGGACAGACAAACGGTAAGCCCCACAACCACGGCGGCAATACCGTGGGGGCCAACTCCGGCAGGAGAACTTGCCAGGCCGAAATTGTGGGCAAAACCTGCCCCCACAATCATGCCGAACACAAACACGGCCGCGTCTCCGTCCCCCTCTCCGGCCAGAAAAAGCTGCCGTCCGGGACAGCCCCCGGCCAGGGCAAATGCCAGTCCGGCAAGGAGCATTCCTGCAAAATTCCAGATATGGAGGGTGTGTGCCACGGGCTGCTTTTCAAAACCCATGGTAAACTGCCCAAAAACAGCGTTGGTGATACCTGCCGTCACAAGCAGGGCAATCACACCGGATAGAAGATGAATCTGCCTGAAAAGGAGGAGATCACGAAGAGCTCCCATGGTGCAGAACCTGCTTCGCTGGGCCAGAAAACCTATGGCAAGACCGGCGGCAATGGCCACCAGGAGGGGGGCATTCATGGCACCAGGCCCCTTGACACTGTAGAATAGAATATCATTTTTGGGTTCACCCTGCACCTGGGGAAAGATCAGCATGAGAATGAAAAAGCCCAGCATAACCAGGGGCATGACAAGGCCCGCGGCAAAATGGGTCTTTTGGGTACGCCCGAGGTTATAGCCGTTTTTGAGAAACAGTGTGCCCAGCCATATTCCGGAGATAAGTCCTGCCAGTCCGAGAATTGCGTTAAGATCACCACCTGCCAGCCTCAAAAGGGCACGCCAGGGGCATCCAAGAAATACCAGTGCCCCGATCATGGCAAAAATACCAAGTACAAATCTCACAAAGGGAGCGGAACCGGTACGGGGACGGAAATCCCTGAAAGCCAGGGCAGCCCCAAGGGAACCCAGCACAAATCCGATGATCTCGGGCCGCATGTACTGCACCACCGCTGCCCTGTGGAAGCCAAGGGCACCGGATATGTCCCTTTCAAAACAGGCCACACATATGCCCATATTACCGGGATTGCCAAGTTTCTGAAGAAGGGGTGCCAGGATTCCGATCACAGCTCCCACAGCAATGATTCCTGTACGGGTTGCGAAAAAATTTTTTGTCATAAAGACCACCTCATCAAATTTAAAAAATTAAAATTACACTTTCCTAAATATGTAGATGGTCAATCGTTTATCTCTTTTTTCAAGTCAGATCAAATTGGAAATTCTTATGGAAATTTGATTTTGGATAGAAAAAACAACTTGCATTTATTTTTCTGGCATCCTTCATATCAGATTAAACCTTCATGGCTGGAGGTCAACCACCCCCGATCATGGAAACAGTGTATCCATTTCCACGGTAAAGTTGGGGTGTCTAAAAAACAATTTGATGCCCAGATCGTGATGATGTAGAGACGCAATGCATTGCGTCGCTGGGTTGTTTTGCCATTGGAAAAGTGTAATATGGCCGTTCAGTAATATCTCTCAATAGCTTTTTTTCTTCCCGTAATATAGCAATATTTTTCATTTGGATATCCCAGGGCAATAACTGAATATACTGTCTCATCCAATGGTATTCTGATTGTCTTTTGGATCTTTTTATCAAGCTCAATGGCTTTGACTGCAAAACCAATGAGGCATGTACCGATTCCCATTGTATGAGCTGACAATAATATGTTTTGGGTCGCTAAAAGTGCATCATCGGCAGGGCAACTGGCATCTGGTTCGGATGCAATGACAATACATGCAGGTGCACCATGAAACAGCATATCTTTGTCATTATGTTCCATTTCATAAATAGCCTGATTAACTTTGTCATAGTAGTTTTCATAGTACTGATTAAGATCTGTTTTGCCGAAAAGCCTTAAACCATGTCGCAAAAAGGGATTTTTCGCCATACGATTCAGTTTTTTGTAGAACTCTCCGATGGCAAAGGCAAATTGGACAATTTGCTCCCTGGATGTTAGGCATGTGAATGTCCATTTTTGACAGTTACTACCTGAAGGGGCCAACTGTCCGAGTTTTACCAAATCCTCAATGATCTCTTTCTCAACCGGTTTTGATTTGAAATTCCTGCATGACCGTCTTGATGCAATAATGTGAGCAAGGTTTTCAATATCTGCACCACCATATGGGAGCCACTTTTTATCGAGATCAAAAGTGTTGAATGTAAGTGAGTTTTCATGAATTGCATGGACTTTTATGGCGGATTCAGGGCAGATAGCCATACAATGTCCGCAGCCAAGTGAACTATTGCCGGTTATCTTGGCTTTGCCGTTGACTATGGTGATGGTTTCCGAAGGGCAAACTGTGAGACACAGTCCACAACCACTGCATTTATGATTAGATATTTCAATTGTGACTTCATTTTTAGAGTTCATTAAGGATGCCATTTATCCACTATTTTTTATTTTCAACAAGGATATCATTGCTCGTTGCTCTGAAGGTACACGGTGTCATCGACATCAGTCCTTTTTCTTACGCACTTCATCCAGTTGCTTTTTTAACTCCCGGATTTCAGCTTTATATTTGTCTCGATCCGCCTTGAGGCGTTTCAATTCTGCCCGGTGATATCTCAGGGTGTTATTGCTTTCAACTGCCTTGGTTTTCCAGAGGTCTCTACTTTTTTTTAACTTTGAAATTATGCTCACGGCTCAATTAACTCCTTAAAAAATTTGAAATTTATAAAAATGGCGTAAAGTTTCTGTTGCCCTCTTTTTTGTTTTTATTTTCCGGAAAAGAAAGGGAAGGGGAGAATTTGGAATCAGTTGTTTAGGATGTTTTTCAGTTCTGAACCTGTTTCCACTCTTTTTCCAGATTATCATAATATGTCACGGAGTAAATCAATATTTATAAAAGTCAACTCTTGTTTTGGTGAGAGAGGTTGCTTTAGAAATAGTTGGAGCATCTGGATTTTACCTGTAAGTTCACCTTCCTGCCGTCCTTTTTGAAGTCCTTGCTGTTCTCCAAGCAAAGATGCCAATGGGTTCTGTCTTCATTTTTTTTCCGTGTTGTTTTCCATAAAATTAAATATAATCAGAATGATTGTTTTTTGCAAGTTTAGAAAGAAGGACGGGAGATTATGTAGAGACGCAATGCATTGCGTCTTTACCGGTCGGTTATTTTTGCCATTGGCAAGATGGTCAAGAAATGAACAATCAAAAACCGCAGATTTAAACACCCCTATCTATAGACTCAAGAGTGGTAAGTTCTCACTCTTTCCACCATATATTGTGGTATTATCTTGTTTAAAATACCATTTGTGGCACTCATTTGGAGAACTTATCACTGACGAGTATAGATTTCCAGATAAATAACTTTCTTGTAAGGGCACGGCGTGCCGTGCCCTTACTTCATACCGGAAAATTTATTAATCTGGAATGCTATAATCCCATACTCCCCCTCTCCATTCATGGAGAGGGGTTTGGGGAGTGAGGTAAAGGGGCAAGTTATTTAAGAGCTCAAGAGTGGTAAGTTCTCTTATTAAACACTAAATATGCAATCAGGCAGGTGTTGATGATGGCATATGTGGTATAAAAAATGAGAAGTTATCACTCACGAGTTTAAGAGCCATTCCTAATTATAAGTGTAAACTAGTTTTGGCCTCAAATGAAGGATGCCAAAAACTTCCTTGCTTTTTAAAGACGGCCATTATATTAAATCCGCCAGTATTCAATAAATCCAAGCCCCATGGCTGTCATGCTGTAAATCATGCTTCTATTTGGATGATCGTGTGTTATGGAAAGGCAGCCGTGACAGAAAAGTTATTTCAGGTGCTTAGGGAATCCTGTTAAAATCAGGAACGGACCCGCCGCTGTAACCGAGGATGAAATTCTGCCCTATATCACTGTTTTTTTGTAGAAAGACGGGAAGATGCAGAAGAGTAAAGAGATCCGGAAGTCAGAAGACCTTGCCTGGAAAAGAGAGATGCTTGTGATATCCGCTGGATGATCCCGCGAGGTTGGGATGGGACGGCATAAAAGAATTGTCTGATTTTGAGGATGAAAACGGAGTCCCCATATCGAAAAAAATTCGGTATGGGGTTTTTTTATTGAAATATTTTCATAACTGCCTATTGTAAAAGAGTTTTATAGTTATTCGTATAGACTTCCAGAATAATATTTCAGTAAATCCATTCTTAAGGGCAACTGCAAGGGACTGCCCCTACAGTACGGTTGCCAATTTCATTATCTGGAAAGCTATAGATGAGTTGATTGAAACGGAGATTCAGTGGATCAATCCAGGAAAAAGAAACATCCCCGTAAAACCGCATCCGGCATCTCCCTGATGAGGCATGCTCTAATCAGGCCGGCTCTACCCCTTTTTTTCTGCCTTGGGGCCATGGTGCTTGCTTCCGCTTCCATGGGTTACATCAAGATACCTTTTGCTGATATTATAAAAATTGTTCTTATGTCCATATCAGATAATGAATTTATCACAAAGGGTATCAATGAAGCCCATGCGGTGATTGTAATGGATGTGCGTCTTCCAAGGATATTGACCTGTGCATCCGTGGGGGCATCCCTTGCCCTGTCCGGTGTCATTTTCCAGGGTATTCTGCTTAACCCCCTGGCAGATCCCTACACCCTGGGAGTGTCGGCAGGAGCGGCCTTCGGAGCCAGTATCGCCCTTTTGCTCAACCTGGGAGCCCTATTTGTTTCGGTGCCCCTGTCTGCCTTTGCCGGTGCCTGTGCAACACTTTTTTTTGTGATCTATCTCTCCTATACCGGAAAAAGCTCCTCTCCTTTACTATCATCCAACAGTCTTATTCTATCAGGAATTATTGTGGCGGCAATACTATCTGCCGGCATCAGTTTTTTGAAATATACGGCAGATGAACAGGTCGGGGTCATCATATTCTGGCTCATGGGAAGCTTTGCATCAAAAACATGGATGGATGCTGCCGTAACCGCCGTGTTCCTCCTGGTGGGATTCATGATATCCCTTATGTTTGCAAGGGACCTCAATCTCATATCCCTTGGGGAACGCTCGGCATCCAGCCTTGGGGTGGACACATCTAAGGTGACCCTGATTCTTCTCGTGACCGGGTCCCTGCTTGCCGCTGTTTCCGTATCGGTTTCAGGGATCATCGGTTTTGTGGGGCTTTTGATTCCCCACATGGTACGGCTTGTTACGGGACCCGACAACAGGGTGCTGATACCTCTCTCCATGCTTCTTGGGGCAATTCTTCTCCTCGCTGCGGACACCGTCACCCGGGCGGTGCTTCCCCACGAAATTCCCATCGGAGTTTTGACGGCACTTATTGGAGGCCCTGTTTTCTGCTGGATATTCAAACGGGGGAAGGTAGGGTGACGACAATTAAGGCACTCATTGGATGCCCTGTTTTCTGCTGGATATTCAAACGGGGGAAGGTAGGGTGACGACAATTAAGGCACTCATTGGAGGCCCTGTTTGTTGCTGGACATTCAAACGGGGGAAGGTACTGTGACGACAATTAAGGTTGAAAACCTTCATTTCTCCTATGCCGGGAAAAATGGAGAGGGGACAAGGAACAGAACAAAAAGAGAGTTCCATGATAAAAGCCGACACCATGACTCCCCACAGGAGAGAGCCGGCATCCCTTCCCAGGTTATCAAAGGCATTGACCTGGAATTCCATGAAGGTTCATTCTACTCCATTCTCGGCCCCAACGGATGTGGAAAGACCACGTTTCTGGATATTCTCATAGGCCACCTGAAACCGGCCCCGGGCAGGGTGCTGATCCGGGGCAGGAATATTGCCGATATTCCGAGAATGGAAATCGCAAGGGAGATAGCCCTGGTGGCCCAGAACGATGTCGTTAATTTCCCTTTTACCGTGAAGGAAGTGGTCATGATGGGTCGCCATCCCTACATCAGACGTTTTTCCAGGCCATCATGCCGGGATATGGACAGGGTGGATGAAGTTATGGAATCCACGGGTATCCAGGATTTTGCATCCCGGAGAATAACGGAGCTGAGCGGAGGGGAGAGGCAGCGCTGTCTCTTTGCCCGGGCCCTGTGCCAGGACACTCCATTTCTTTTTCTTGACGAGGCTTTTTCCAACATGGACATCCATCATACCATAAGGCTCCTGGATATTGTAAAAAGGGAGACCATGGAAAAGGGCAGGGCTGTCATATCAGTGTTCCATGACATCAATTTTGCCGCCATATGGTCG
Source organism: Desulfamplus sp. (assembly GCA_015231465.1). Classification (GTDB taxonomy): domain Bacteria; phylum Desulfobacterota; class Desulfobacteria; order Desulfobacterales; family Desulfobacteraceae; genus Desulfamplus. Next base: position 19,423 of record JADGBO010000014.1, on the reverse strand, counting down.
GACACACTGGTATTGATGAAAGAGGGCAGGGTAGCTGCCTGGGGAACAACCCATGACATAATGGATGAAAATCTTATCCATGATGTGTTTCATGTGAAACCCCAGGTGTCATACCATCCCTATGCCCGGGCAAGGCAGGCCTGCTTTAGATCCGAGGTGATGCAATGAGAGCCCTGAATCCTGGGAGTAGAAACATGGCCCCGGCAGATCCCCGATCCCCGGGGGACACCGGACAACAGACATGGCAAACTCATCTGCCACAATCCAAGTATGCACATGGCAATCCATTGCCATACATAGTCATGATCCTGGCACTGTTGGCCATAACGGCAATGCCTGGTTACAGCCGGATTTTTTTTCCATCTCCTCCGGAGGAGAGTGTGGCATGGAGAACAAAGGCGAGCTTAAGCAGTGCATGGTTGAATTCCCCTGCCGACACTGTTCCATGTGAAACAGAAGGGGATTCCCGTACAGTGGTTAATGAAACCATAGTTGACGGAAACGGAGTCACAATAACGGTGACAAAACCCTTTGGCAGAATCATATCCCTCTATGGTGCCCACACCGAGAATCTCTTTTTTCTTGGCCTTGACAAGGAGATCATAGGGGTTTCAAGAAACGAGTCCTGGCCCGAGGCAGCCTTGAAAAAACCGAGGTTTTCCTACCATGACGGACCTGAAAAATTCATTGCGGCATCACCGGATCTTGTACTGGTTCGTCCCATGATTGAACGGGGATACGGAGCATTGATCCATCGTCTCAGGAAAACAGGCATTACAGTAATATCCCTTCAGCCGGCCAATGTGGATGAGATGTATGAGTACTGGATATCCCTTGGAATACTTACAGGAAAGAAACTGATTGCTTTGGATATGGTGGAAAAATTCAAAAATAGGGTGGCAGATTATCTATCCCTGACTATGGATATGGAACAGGGTGAAAAAAAAAGGGTCTATTTCGAGGCCATCCATTCAAAAATGAAGACCTTCACCCCTGGCTCCATGGCTCTTTTTGCACTGGAAACAGCAGGGGGGATCAATGTGGCTGTCGATGCCCGGGCTTCCAGGGGAACAAACATCGGAAACTATGGAAAGGAGAAGATTCTCTCCCGGGCCTCCGAGATTGATGTTTTCCTTGCCCAAAAGGGTACAATGAATCACACATCTGTGGAGACAATAAAAAACGAACCTGGATTCAGCATAATCAAGGCTGTCAAGAATAACGAAATTTATATTATAGACGAGATGATCGTATCAAGACCTTGTTTCAGGCTTTTGCAGGGTATTGAAACCATCGGAAAGATACTCTACCCTGAACGATTTGAGCAGGATGGGACTTTCATATTAAGGAATCGCAAATGAACAAAACAGGCAAATTATTTGGTATAGGCGTTGGCCCTGGGGACCCTGAACTTCTGACCATGAAGGCAGTCCGGATGATAAATGAGGCAGATGTGGTCTTTTCCGCAGCATCGGCAAAACGGAGCTACAGCCTTGCACTGGAGATTGCACGCCCCCACATGTCAAAAAAGGCAGAGGTCAGATTTCTATCCTTTATCATGACCAAGGATAAAAAAGCCACCGAGGATGCCTGGGACAGTAATGCTGCCCTGATTGCATCTGTGCTGGAAGAGGGTAAAAGTGCAGCCTTTCTTACCCTTGGCGACCCAACCACCTACTCCACATACGGCTACATTCTAAGGAGCCTGAAAAAAATCATGCCCCACGCAGATGTGGAAACTGTTCCAGGGATAACATCCTTTCATGCGGCAGCAGCGCGTCTTAACAGAACCCTTGTGGAGGGTGAGCAGTCCCTTTTAATAACATCCGGTGCCTACGGAGGAGATCAGCTTAAAAGGGTAGGTGAGAATGTGGAGAGTATTGTAATGATGAAGGCATATAAAAACGTGAAACAGAACAATGACGCTCTCAAGGATACAGGTTTTTTTGCAAACAGTGTGGCCGTATCCAAATGCGGAAGGGAAGGGGAGGAAATTATCCACAATCTTGATGAACTGGAACAGCGCACTCCAGACTACTGGACACTTGTTCTCGCTGCAAAGTAGTGGCTATCTATTGACATGCTAAACCTTCATGGTTGGAGGCCAGCCCCCCGATCATGGACATAATGTATCCATTTCCACGGTAAAAAAAACAATGAGAGAAAAACCTCCAAAATATAGTGCCCTTGTGATCTCATTCCTCATTGCGGCCGCAGTTGTGCTTCTCTCCATATCCTATGGCGAGCCAATGGGACTTGCCATGCTCTATGAAAAATTGATCATCCCCATATGCAGACTACTTTTTTTTATTACAGCAGGTCTCGTGGTTGGACAGATCATAGAGTCCACAGGCTGGACAGAATCCCTATCCATTGTTGCAAGACCCCTGTTCAGATACTCAAACCTGGGAAATAGATGCAGCTCTGCTTTTACAGCAGCTTTTATTTCGGGTGTCATATCCAATGCCATGCTTCTCGATTTTTATGAAGAGAATAAAATCACCAAAATGCAGCTTTTCATGACCAACTATCTCAACCAGCTTCCTGCATTTTTTCTCCACCTGCCCACCACCTTTTTTATTGTGGTGCCCCTCACAGGCACCGCCGGGATTCTCTACTTTGCCATCACCTTTGCAGCAACCCTGGTGAGAACATTTTGTGTGATTATCTTCGGCCATTTATATCCTCCCCTGCAAAAAACAGGATCGCCGGATGATGGGAGAGCCATCAAAGCCCAGGGATATACGGATGGTAAAGGTAAACCTTCACGATTGAGGGATATCCGGAACAAAATCAAAGCAGTTCTGCCGGCAAGGATTGTAAACATTACCGTATATCTTCTGCCCATATACACACTGGTATTTGTACTCAATCATAACGGATTTTTTCTATACCTGAACCAGGAATTATCATCCCATCTGACCTTAGATTTCATGCCGGTGGAGTCCCTCTCTGTTGTGATGCTCAGTTTTGCGGCGGAATTCACTTCAGGATTTGCCGCGGCAGGGGCACTTATGGATGCCGGGGTTCTGAGTACCAAACAGACCGTAATGGCTCTCCTGCTTGGAAATATCACCGCATTTCCCATACGGGCCCTGCGTCATCAACTCCCAAGGTACATGGGGATATTTTCACCGAAAATGGGGTTGCAACTTCTTATCTCAGGGCAGATTTTCCGGGTCTTGAGCATTATTTTTGTGGGAGTCCTCTATTATGCCATTACATGAGCCGTCATACAAAAAAGAGTATGGAGACGGCACAACCGTTGACCGGAGTTACCCCGTCTCCATTGATATAGTAGGCATGGGCTTGTCCATGGATGATCTTTCAAACAAACAGTGGGAGATCATTGCCGGAGCAGATATCCTTGTGGGGGGCAGACGGCATCTTGCCCTTTTTGAAAACTGCACTCCAGGGGATTGCAAAGCATCCTTGTCCTGTCAAAGTTCCATATGCAGCCAAGGTGGGTCCGCCCCGGGGGTATCCCCAAAAGGCACCCCCCACCTGCCCAGGATTATTCCACGTGAAACAGTGGTGATTACCCGGGATATTCAGGGGGTCATCTCCATGATAAAAGAGAAGATGAAACACTCCAGGGTTGTTGTGCTTGCCTCGGGGGATCCCCTTTTCCACGGCATCGGCTCCACACTCATTGCCGCCCTGGGAAAGGAGCATGTAAGGATTCATCCCAACATATCCTCCATTGCAGGAGCCTTTGCCGCCATAAAGGAGCCCTGGCACGACGCTGTCCTCATATCACTCCATGGGAAATCACCCTGGAAAGGAGTTCTTGCCCGTACAATAAAAAACAATCCCAGGATCGCTGTCTTGACGGATCATAAAAGGACACCTTCCTGGCTGGCACGATTCCTGGTAGATCACGGAATGGTTCACCACAGGATGCATGTACTGGAGAACCTTGGTTCACCCCGGGAGAGGAGACTCTTGTTCCATGATATCCGGGAGGCCATGACCATGAAGTTCAGCTCCCCCAATGTGGTTATTCTCATGGATGGTGCCGCCCCTGTAAGGAACCATGTTTTTCCTGGAATGCCTGACAACTGTTTTTTCCATGAAAACGGTCTGATCACCAAATCCGAGATACGTGCTGTGGTCTTTTCCAAATTGAGACTGGTATCCACCGATCACCTGTTATGGGATCTGGGAGCGGGTTCGGGATCGGTCTCCATTGAAGCCTCGCAATTCATAACCCAAGGCACTCTCTTTGCCGTGGAAAAAAACAGAAACCGCATTTCTGACATTAAGAAGAATATCAAAAAATTTGGGGCATGGAACATAGAGGTGGTGGAAGCAAACCTTCCCGATGGGATGGATATGCTTCCGGATCCTGATAGGATATTCCTGGGCGGAGGAGGCAGGGAGATTGCTGAAATTATCCATGCCGCAGCTCCAAGACTCTCACCCGGAGGCATAATGGTGGTCAACACTGTTCTGATGCAGACCATGTCCCTTGCCCTGGAGGCCATGAAAAAAGAGGGGCTGGGACCGGAGATGATCCAGGTACATATCTCTGTATCCAAAGAGATGCCCTTTGGAGATCGACTGGAATCCTTGAATCCGGTATGGATTCTTTGGGGGGAAAAGCAGATTGCCGCTGCCCCGTAAAAACCTGCCAAGGCGACATCTGATTTCGACTTTAACATCAAAGTTTTGCAATGACTGCTGTTGCCCCGTAAAAACCTGCAAAGGCAACCCAATATAATCGGTCTATTCCCTGGATTTCCTGGCAGATTTAAAATATCACCCATTGAAGGAGCAAAACAATGACAACAAGAAAGCCGGCATCATGCGGCCATGAAGATTACAATCCTGTTAAATTTGTGGGAGCCGGGCCCGGAGATCCCGATCTGATAACCGTCAAGGGGCAAAAAGCCCTTGCCGGTGCCGACCTTATTATATATGCGGGTTCCCTGGTTCCGGAAGATCTGCTCACATGGAAAAAAGATGGTGCCCGCACCATGAACAGTGCGTCCATGAATCTTGATGAAATTGTGGAGCATATCCACCACTCCCATAAACAGAACCTCCGGGTGGTACGGCTCCATACAGGAGACCCATCCCTTTACGGTGCAATTTATGAACAGATCCGGGAACTGGAGATGCTCGGCATCCCCTGGGAAGTGATTCCCGGGGTCACTGCGGCCTTTGCCGCGGCTGCTGCCATGGGCATGGAATATACCCTGCCCGAAAAGACCCAGACACTTATTCTGACACGAATATCCGGCAGGACTCCGGTTCCTGAAAAGGAGTCTCTGGAGCTTCTTGCGGCCCACGGATGTTCCATGGCCATATATTTAAGCATTTCCCATGTGGAAAAGGTTGAGAAAATTTTAACAAGGCATTATGGAAAAGAGTCCCTCTGTGCCGTTGCCTTTAAAGTGAGCCATCCCGGGGAAAAAATCTTTTTTTGCAGAACATCTGAACTCTCGGCCAGGGTGAAGGAGGAGAAGATCAATAGACAGGCCATTATAATTGCGGGGAAGGTTGTGGAGAGTGCCCATTCAAGAGGAGATGCCATAAAGTCAAAACTCTATGATGCCGCTTTTTCACATGGATTCAGAAATTCACCGGACTTTTGAAAAATAGATATATGAAAAAGACCATATCAGAGTCCATTGCCATCTGGGTGATCACTCCCGGGGGACTATCCCATGCATTGAAGTTACGGGGTACACTGCCTGAAAGCACTCTCTTTGTCTCAGCTTCCCTTATATCGGATGACATGGCCCAGGGGACAAAATCCCTGGAGCCGGATCCGGGCGACATAATACAAAATCCCTGTCCGTCCAACCCCTGTTCGTCCAACCCCTGTTCGTCCAACCCCTGTCCGTCCAACATCATGAACCGACAGGACTGCACGGTTTTTCCAAGACTCTCCAGGGCCATTGAACTCCATTTCAGGCATTTTAAAGGCCACATTTTTATATTTTCCACGGGCATTGCCGTGCGTATAATAGCACCGCTTCTCCAATCAAAGCTCCATGATCCTGCTGTGGTTGTTATGGATGACCGGGCACACCATGCTGTTAGTCTCATATCCGGTCACCTCGGGGGGGGCAATGAGCTTACTTTAAGGGTCTCACGCATCACAGGGGCATCCCCGGTCATCACGACGGCAACCGATGTACATGGACTCCCCTCCATTGACACCATTGCAAAGTGCCTTGGGCTGGCCATTGAAAATCCGGAGATGATCAAGAAAGTGAATATGGTTTTTCTCCGTGGTGGACAACTGAACATAATGGATCCCCTCAATCTTGTATCCGCCAGGATTCCCGGAAAATTTATAGTTGAACAAAATACTCCCCTGCCTGGAACAACTGGAGTTCCTGATACATCCTCCGAACCCGGAGAATTGCAGCCGACACAGTATGTTGATCTGCCTGGAACAAATGGAGTGCCCAACACCTCCTCCGGTACATGGGTTTACTGCGGGGATATGGAGATCATGGTTCCACGTGAAACCCTGATTCTCCGGCCACCCTCCCTTGTTGTGGGCATGGGGTGCAACAGGGATACGCCGGCCATGGAACTCATGGAACTCATGGTCTCCTCCTTTAAGGATAAGGGTCTCTCCATGAACAGCATTGCAGCCATTGCCACAACCCTTGTAAAGGAGAATGAGAAAGGTCTTTTGCAATTGGCGGAAAACCTTGGAAAAACCATCCTTTTTTATGACAGGGATGAACTTAATTCGGTAAAAAACATTGAGAATCCATCAGATATGGTGGAGAAACACATAGGAGTCAAAAGCGTATGCGAAGCAGCAGCAATACTCGGGGCCCACAACGGAAAACTGATCGTTCCCAAGATCAAGAAGGGGAACGCAACCCTTGCAGTGGCAAGAATAGAGGCCGACTCTTTGTTATCGGAACAGGCCCGGGAAGCCTTGATCATATGTCAAAAAGAGCGGTGGACCTAATAAGGGCCTCGGGCTATGTGGCCGGATACACCACATATATACAGCTCATCCAGGAGCTGATCCTGGATAAAAAGGTGATCGCCACAGGCATGATGAAAGAGGTGGAACGTGTGGAGGCTGCCATTTCCCAGGCAGCGGCAGGGGAGACATGTGCCCTTGTTTCCGGTGGAGATGCAGGTATATATGCCATGGCTGGGCTTGTGTTCGAACTCTGCCGTGAAAAAGGGATAAAGCTGATACGCCACTCCATGCCCCTGGAGGAAGAGAGTGCCGGCTCACATCAGGGGTATCCAGGGGAAAACGCCATTGAGATCGAAGTTGTACCGGGAATTCCCGCCCTGTCAGCGGCAGCCTCACTTCTCGGGGCACCCCTCACCCACGATTTTGCCGTCATAAGTCTCAGTGATCTTCTGACACCATGGGACAGTATTGAAAAAAGACTCGATGCTGCGGCAATGGCCGATTTCGTCATTGCCATATACAACCCCAAAAGTAAAAAAAGAGACTGGCAGTTGACAAAGGCAATAGATATCATTTTACGCCATAGATCCCCGGCCACCCCGGTGGGGATTGTTACGTCGGCCATGAGGGAGGAAGAGAGCATTATGATAACAACCCTGGGCCGGATGGACAACGCCGATGTCGGGATGCAGACCATAATCCTGGTGGGAAACAGCACCTCCATCCATCACCTTGATTTCATGTTCACCCCCAGGGGATATTCAAAAAAATACGACCTGAAATCCCAGGAAAAATCACAGGAAAAAATAGAACCCATTGAATATGGGATCAAATAACAGGAAAAACCCCATGAAAAAGCTAAAGCCCATTGCCATCTTTGGTACAGGTTCTGATGTTGGAAAAAGTATTGTGGCGGCAGCTCTCTGTAAGAGTTTTGCAGATCGCGGGATATCCGTGGCCCCCTTCAAGGCCCAGAACATGTCCAACAATTCGGGAATAACCCCTGAAGGGTCTGAAATGGGACGTGCCCAGATTGTCCAGGCCGAGGCCGCAGGCGTGGTTCCCCATGTTGACATGAATCCGGTTCTTCTTAAGCCTACAGGGGAAAAGGGCTCCCAGGTTGTACTTAACGGCATGGCAGTGGAAAACAGCACAGCCATGGAGTATCACAAAAAAAAGGATTTCTATTTTGACCAGGCATGCATGGCCTTTGACCGCCTCCGGCAGCACCATGGGATGATTATCCTGGAGGGGGCAGGTTCCTGTGCCGAAGTGAACCTCATGGCCACGGACATTGTCAATTTCAGGATGGCTCAATATGCCGGAGCAGATGTGGTTCTGGTGGCGGATATCCATCGTGGAGGAGTCTTTGGTCAAATAGTGGGAACCCTTGAGTGTCTGCCCCGACACTGCCGGGAAATGATCCGGGGCATTATCATCAACCGTTTCAGGGGTGATATTGCTCTTTTCCAGGATGGAGTTGAGTGGATTGAGCAGAAAACCGGCAAAAAGGTATTGGGTGTACTGCCCTGGTACCACCACTTCAGGATAGATGCCGAGGATTCGGTGGAGCTTGAAACCCTTCCATCTTTAACCGAACTGGATAATAAACGTCCTGCCATTGCAGTTATTAAACTTAAACATATCTCCAACTTCACAGATTTCCATGCCCTTACGGAGACCAGGGAGTTGCAGGTGATCTTTGTTGAGCAGGCCATGGATCTTGAACGGTTCAAGGCTGTCATAATTCCAGGCTCCAAAAATACCAGATCCGATCTGAACTGGTTGGAGGAGAGCGGCTGGTCAACAAGGATCAAAGAGTATGCAACCCAGGGTGGGCATGTGCTGGGGATATGCGGCGGATTTCAGATTCTCGGAAATTTTGTCGATGATCCCCAGGGTCTGGAAGGAATACCGGGCAGCACCAGGGGGCTGGAACTTCTGCCGGTGCAAACCATTTTGAAAGCCCCTAAGACCACCACATTGAGTACCTTTTCCTGGTACAATGGAGAGAACTTCGGGGAGTCTGCCGGGACAGAAGATCTCCGGGGTGAGGGTTATGAAATCCATATGGGGCACACAACAAGGCTTTCCGGCCCCCCCATGTTCAAGGTTCACCTTAGAAACAGCACTCCATGTGATCCCGAAGACAATGAAGACGGTGCTGTTTCACGTGAAAACAATGTACGTGGCACATATATGCATGGTATGTTTGATGTTACAGCCATAAAAAACCGGTGGATAGAAGAGATTGGCATATTACAGGAGAAAACCCCGGACCTCCGGGAGCAGATGAACCTTGATCCTCTACAGAGGAAAAAAAGAACTTATACCATGCTCAGAAATCACTTTGAAAAATATGTTGACATCGGAACCCTTCTTTTTACGAGAAACATCAACAGACTGCCTGGAGAGCCGACATGAATCAAAACCATGAAAAAGGGTATAAAAATCTGCCTGGGCGGGAAAATAACCCCGGGCAGCAGCAGGATTCCGATGAGGACAATGATTCGGGTCAGGACAATGATTCGGGTCAGGACAATGATTCGGGTCAGGACAATGATTCCGGACAAAACCATGGTTTCTGGCAGGACCATGACTCCGGGCATGTCAGAGAGTGCCGGGAGATGAGCATGGTCACCCTGGTACTGGGGGGATGCAGAAGCGGAAAAAGCAGCCATGCCCTGGCACTGGCAGAGGCCATTCCCAATGGGAAAAAGCTTTTCCTGGCCACCTCGGTACCCACGGACGGGGAGATGGAAAAAAGGGTGGAGAAGCACCGGAATGAACGGGGTCGGGAATGGACCACGATAGAGGTTCCCGTTGATCTGCCCGGATGCATTCTCTCCCACCAGGGACTCCATCCACCCACGGTCATGGTGGTGGATTGTCTCACCCTGTGGGTCTCCAATCTCATGTTCCATGGATTTGATGAAAAAGGCATATCCAACATGACCGACCGGCTCCGGGATGCCCTGAACAACTCATCATCTCCCATATTTCTGGTCTCCAATGAAGTGGGAACCGGTGTTGTGCCGGAAAACAAACTGGCCCGGCAGTTCAGGGATTTTGCAGGATATGTCAACCAGAGAGTGGCTGCTAAAGCCCATAGAGTTATTTATATGGTGGCTGGTATCCCGTGGGTTATAAAGTAGCTGATAATTTTTGAGAATCCATCCTATACTACTCCAGAAAACGAAATTGGCAGCCCAAACCCTCTATTTACGGGTTTGACAAAGTCATTTGACAAATTCGTTATCTGGAAATCTATACATTGGCCCAATTCCGGCTGATTGCCATCTGTAAACCTTGAGTTCACCTGACCTTACATTTGTCATAAACCACATCTCCTTCAAAGTCCAGGATCACTGCTCTGATATTGAGTCTATTTTGGCAAAAAAGTCTGGCAGAACTGATTATTTTATCCCCCACAAGCTCCACGACACCCATAAAGGAAGGGTATATCCCGGCAAATGCCTGGCGAGCAGTATTTGAGGTCGCAATGCTCCGGCTCAACTCAAGGTTCCCGGTTATATCCTGGGCCCATTGTGCAAGGGTTTTCAGGGTGAGTTCCGACTTTGCCGCATGGGTATGGGGAAATCCCATGGCCATCTTGACGGCTTTGCCGAAGAAAACTGTGATTGTAATATTTTTTACCGTGGAAACGGATACATTCTTTCCATGATCAACGGATACCTTGTTTCCATGATCGGGGGTGATTGAACTCCAACCATGAAGGTTTATTCTGGAGTCTGAATTGCCGGCATGGGCCGAGGCCCCTTGTTCCAGTGATGCAGCTTCCTCCAGCGAAGCCCTGAAAAAATCGCCGATCTGGATAAAAGCCTCCTGCCGGGATTCGGGAAAGATGGCCATGGCAAAACGTTCACTGCGGCGGCCTGTAGTGAATATGAGGCTTTCCACGCCTGCTGCCCGGGCCACGGATATACCGGATCGGATGGTTGCTATATATGCATCATGGGACATGGGATGCACTATGCCTGTGGTTCCGAGAATAGATATGCCGCCAATGATTCCAAGGCGGGCATTCAGGGTCTTGCCGGCGAGCTTTTCTCCCTGGGGAACAAAAATTTCGACAATGATATGAAGGGGTTCTCCAGGGCTGGCGGAATGGTTGAAGACCTGTTCCACCGCCTCCTTTATCATCTCCCGGGGCCCGGGGTTTATGGCCGGCTCTCCCGGAGGAATCTCAAGACCTGGCTTTGTGACCATTCCCACTCCATGGCCGCCCTTTATCACTATATTTTTCCTTTTTACCCTGGAAATGGATACATTGTCCAGACTACCTGCCTGGGCCAACAATGTCACCCTTGCCCCGATTTCCGCCCTGTGGGTAACATCAGGGTCATCTCCGGCATCTTTGATTACAATGGCCTCGGCACTGGATGGGGAGAGCAGTTTGGTGGTTTGAATGGGAATGGTTATCCACTCATTGTTAAGGCAGCGTATGGAGACTCCTTCCAGCCCGCACTGTTCATCCATGCTGGAAACATTACTCTGTTTCAACAGGTATATCACTGCCGCCTTTGCTGCCGCTGCGGCGGCAGCACCTGTTGTAAAGCCTCTTTTCAGTGATGATGAACCCATGATTAATTGTATCCCCTGGTGGAATGTTCTTTATGCTTTGGATTCTTTTTAATAAGGTTAAGACTGGGGTGTCAAACTCTTACATTTTCGGTTGCTCATTTTTTGACCATCAACGGTAGAGACGCAATGCATTGCGTCTCTACATCATCACGATTTGGGCATTAAATTGGTTTTTAGACACCCCAGGTTAAGACAAAATTAACCATATCATGAACTATTGGCAAACCTGACTACCGAATGGTGAAGGTGTCAAAGGCAAGGCCGCCGTACCACTCCTCTACCGGGAGTTCTGCAAGGGGTTTTCCCGGGGGTGTCAGGGCACCGTAAATCTGAAATTCTCCTTTGGTTAGAAACTCGGCCGGCAGAAGAGACTTCAAATTTAGAGAGATCACCCCATTGTTGCCCTCCGAGGGATCCACGCTTCTTTTATAAGGTAGTAGATCAAGGACAGGCGAGCCATTTTCGTCGAAAAGGCAGTAAAGCCCATTGGGATGAAACAGTGCAATATAGACATCTGCCGTTCCAGTGCCGAGAATGTTCATTTTGATATCCATGGCATCATCATCTGCCCTGAAATAGTTGTTTGAAGGATAGACCACGGGCTTGGGACGATTATCCAGGACGATTCTTGAAATCACAACCTCATCCATGCTGTCGTGAATTTTCAGATATATCTCCGCATCACCGCTTCCGTCTGTGGTGTGGGGTGCCGTATATGTTACGCTCCCGTGGCTGCTCTCCAGGCGGGTTTCCGAAAGGTAGCCCATGGTGCATGTGATGTCATAGGGCGGAGTACCGGCCATAACCTTGATGTCCGTGGACTCTCCAGGGCGGAGATAACTTATGGACGGAGTGGTTTTCAGGGATGTGCCCACATATACGGTTGCCAGGGTTTGATCCCCGGAAGCATCCGTGAAGGTGAGGTCGTATTGTCCGGCCACCATGGGCGGTGTATAACGATATAGTGCATTCCCAATGGGTTCCATATCCCCGTCTGATACAACCGGAGCATAACCACCCATTCCGTTCAAAATCCTGAAATCAATGTAATAGGGTTCTGTATAAAGTGTCAGGGATGCCTCCAGGGGTGTGACACGAAGTTGATTTCTGATATGGACACCTGCACTGTAACGGGTGCCTTTACTATCAACCACGGTGATCTGCTCATTGTCCAGGGCCATGTTCGGGGCAGTATAGGTTACGGTTTGGCCTGGTTGGGTCAAGAAGGTTGACGAGAGGGTACCGTACAGCGATGTCAAGGTGTATGGAGGCAGGCCCCCGGCCACGGTGAAGGTGCCGGTAAGACCTGATCCCGACGGGCTGTTCTCAAGAAACAACTGCAAAGGTGATATGATTAGACCCGAGGTTATGTGTACAGTTATATCCAGGGGATATATCTTCTCGTCGCTGTCCGGAGCAGGAATGGTACTAAGGGATATGGTATCGGTTCCCGTGACCACCGGCGGCTTGTAAATGAAAGCGTTGCCGGTCCTCTCCACTCTGCCGAGTTTTGTGGTTATATTGAAATCATAATCTGTTTTGATGTTTTTAAAAGGTAATCCCAGGCTGTTGATATCCGTATAAACAATGGTGGGGGATACCGTCAACGGGTGCCGGGATATATCAAAGGGGATACGGACAGGGGTGGAGCCTCTTGTGTCGGTGATGGTCAGGACAATGGTGCCTTGAAACATGGGTGCCGTGAAGATAAAGGTGCCGTCGTTGTTTATTTGAACGCTGTTTTCGTGGGTACCCTTGTCCACACTGTAATGATAGTGACCGCTCCCTCCGCTTATGTGATATTGTGCACTCTCCCCTGTAAACAGCTTTACCGTCTCATCTGCAGCGGGCTCCACCCGGATGGGCTGAATTACCTTGACAACCGCGGTTGATGAGGCCCCGGCACTGTCCTTGACCATAACAGTAATATCCGAGCTGGTGCCGGTTGCATGAAGTTGGGCACTCCCATCGGGCTGGATGGCCATGGCACCTGCACTGCTTATGAAGTTGTATGGAGGTTTGCCCCCGGACGCGGTCAATGTTACATGGCTCTCCAGCTCGGCTTCGGGATTAAGGGGTGATATTTGAAGCCGTCCCGGAATCTCCGTGGTGATGGAGACCTCTTCCACACTGCCCATGGCATCCCTTACAAACATGATGGAGGATCCGTTTTCATGGGGCGGTACCAGGTAGATGGTTCTGTTATCAAGAATATACCTGGCGGCTCCGTTCTTGATGGTTATGGAAAATGGGGCTCTGCCGTTGGATATCTCCACCCATTCCAGCTCCGTGAGCCGGGAATGATCGGGATTTGATGTGTCAATCTCAATATCCCGGGTTATCCGAACGGTATCCGTGGAGAGGCTCATCTTTCCAAGAACATGAACCCGGGCAACAGCGGTGTTATCCCGGGAATCCTTTACATGAACCAAATAGGGATCATCCGGGGCGGTGATCCCCTCCGGAGCTGTGAAGATGGCATATTCAGGTGTGTCCGGGACAGGCCCGGGCGTTGACCCACTGTTGGAACAGGTGAATTTATAAGGTTCATCCCATGCCGGGAAAGGATCTCCCCCTGATGCCAGGAACTGGACCATCTCCCCGGGCATGACCCAGACCTCCCGGGGGGTGAGTTCCAGCTCGGATGCAACCACAACCCGGATTTGGGTGGATCGGCCGTTGGTATCAGATATATGGAGGGTGAATACGCCGGGATAGGAGGGAGCTGTCCAGGTGGCCTTGTCATTGTTCTGTTCGGAAATGAGACCGTCGGAGGCACTCCAGGAAAAGGTTCCGGAACCGCCGAGAACAGAAAACTCACGGCTCTCGTTGACCTTCATGAAGACCTGGGCTTCCTTTGGCACCATCTTTTCGTCACCAAACACCTTGACCAGAAGTTCGTTGCTCTCCATGTCGTATCCGGCAAGGGTTGCCTTGATTCTCGCAACACCTGTACCAAGTGCCGTAATAATCATGTCTGCACTGCCGTTTGCCTGGGTGGAGAGGGTTGAAACCACGGATATGACTTCGGGATTGCTGTTGGTGATGGTCACATTGGCTATTTCAGCCGGAGATAGGGTTATCGTTGCCCTTGACTGAACACTTTTATTGATGTTCATGAAAATCTCCGGGGGGTCAATGGTAAATCGCCTCTCCACGGCACGGTTGGTCACTATAATTGCTTCGGAAGTGACTCCTGCGGCCGTGACACTGAGAAAGTTCATTCCCTGGGAACTGCCTGGTGTAAGAATGAAGGAAGCTGTACCGTTTTTGTCGGTTGTCAGGGGATTTTGGGATATGTTGACAAAATTGTTGTCCGTCTCCACAAAAACCATGACCCCGGCTTCAGCCGGAGAGACCTGCACGTAAAGGGTTATGGCATCGGAAAGGGATGTAAATTGGATATCAGCTCCCGGTGAGAGTGTAACCCGATCCACGGCAAAAGCCCCAGGCACTGAAACAAAAAGTGTCAATGCCGTGAAAAACGAAATCGTTGCCAGGGAAATATATCTGCCAATCCCATGGGCTTTTTTTTTTGATTGCTGCAAATGCATAAAAAAGTTCTCCTCTTTCTTGATGGGTAAATTCAAAGTTGACACCTATAGTTCTCCTCAGATGAATTGATACCATATATTAATGGGGTATGAAAGTATAAATTCGTCTGCTATGATTGTATAAAAATTAATTTTGAACCCTGATTCAAAGGATTGAAGGATGGCTATGTTGTTTTGAAAGCTGAATGAACCATGTTGTCTTAACATCCCCACACATCAACCGTTCTTTCACCCCATGGCTCCAGCCTGTGCCAGATTTTGTCCTCCCACTGCACATCCTTGTCTCTATTGAAAAAGATCAGATGTGCCTCGTTCGCCCCTGCTGCATCGGCGTATGCCAGCGTTTGTGACAGTGCTGCCGGAAGCTGGGTTTCCAGCTTTCCCCTCTGGATTTTCAGCTCCAGCACAATCCGCTGAACAACTCCATACATGCCCTTTTCCGGATCGATGGGCCATTCGATGAGAAGATCGGTGCGTTTTCTCCCAAGGCCGTACTCCCGATGGAGCCGCCCTCCACTGTTTAAAATGCGCTGAAGAAAGGCCTGCAACAGAAGCTGGGGCCCGGCTTCCTTGTATTCGAACCGTTCGATCCAGCTTTCAGAGTTTTCACGGAAGAATTGCTGGAATGCCCGGAGCAGTTTTCCCATTTCCAATCGGTGATCTTTTGTCTGATACCACTGGGATTCCTGCACCATGGTATCCTGGGTGACGGAAACCAACTCACGGGGAATCACCTCTCGATAGATACGATTGCTGATATGAATATGGGGTTTTCTTGTAATCAAGCCAAGATCTTCGCTGTATTGAAGGTCGTCTAACGGGAATTGAAGTTCAGTGCGTTCCGCTCCGATAAGCGGCTCTATCACCCGCCGTACCCGATCCTCTTTAGGC
>JADGBO010000014.1:0-3351 GCA_015231465.1 Desulfamplus sp. | reverse complement strand
ATCTTCTATAAGCCTTTTTATGTCATCCCAATCCATACGGTTTATCAGGGGGATATGGTAGTGCTTATCTGTTTTGACAGGGCCTGCGGTGTTAAAAAAGCGTTCTTTCATTTCTTTGTTTTCCCATAGAGAGTTGATTTCTGTGGTAAATTTTGCATCTCATTTTCTTTTTTTAATGGAACCGATTAGTCCAACACCCACAAACTTTTTCATCATGAAATTCCTTAATCCTGTAAATCAAGTTTTAGACAAATGGCCGGTGTTGGAACCAGGCCCCCAGGTTCGTCTCCCAGGTTCCCCCTTATTCCACGGTGAATGATGTGGACTCAAATATCCACTGATCCGTCACCTCGAAAATATTGGCGCCTGCCGGGACCAGAAGATTATATGCCCAGTAGGTACCTTTAGGGATTTCAAAGAGTAAAGGCAAACTCATTATTCTTACAGGTATGTTATCCATCCTTGGGGTTGAAGACCATGGAAGGATATCCGGAGTGAACCTGTTCTCTTCTGTGATGAAAAGCAGAGTGCCTCCGGGAATGCCCAGGGCGGTGTACTGATCAAAAAAGCCGGTGCCTTCGTTTTTCACCTCGATGGTGATGGTGTCGCCGGAGTAATAGATATCCCGGGAGGCGTAGATGGCTGTCGTTACCTTATTTTCATGGGGATCCGGGGGGTTATTGTCCGTATCCGGAGCGGGGCAAGCTTCCCCGCCCTGTGCCGTAACGGTGATGGCACTGGAGACCGCTGCGTTGTTTTTATAATCATTTACAAAGAAAGAGACCGTGTAGTCACCGGCACAGGGAAATTGACTGAATTGCCCGGAATAGGTGCCGTCACCGTCGTTATCACTGAGGGTGAAGGTGGGGTTTCTCATGATGGGGGTGCCCAGTTCGTCATACTCAACTTGAGGATTGGGTGGCCGAACCACGGCCCACACTTTCTTGACGGCTCCAGTGGCATTGACCCGGGCTTCCAGGGTCAAACCTTCACCTGTGTTTACGGAGGTGTTTCTGCCCATAGCTTCAATGGCAAGGCTTGCATCCTGCTCCCCCCATGTGCCGTTGATGCCGATCCTGTCCGCGAGGAAAAAGCCGTCCAGATCATCGGCCACCCCGTCGCCGTTGTCGTCCAATTGCGGCGTTACACCGGAAAATCCGTAGTCATATTTTATGGTCTCCCTGGCATAATCAAAGGCCTGTTTCAGACTGCTCCCGGCAATATTTTTGTAGAGTGCCGCACTGAAGGATATGAGGCCCCTTTGATCGTAGATGGAGGTTTCATAACCCCTGGAGCTGGCAATGATAACCCGGTCAGGCCCGGACAGGAAAGGTATCAGGCTGCCCGAATAACATGCCTCAAGGATGACCACCACCTGATTTCCGGTGGCCTGTTGGTAATCGTCCATCATGGCTGCCAGAGTTTCCCCCTCCAGGGCATCGAAACGGGTGAGCATCAGTTTTCCGGGCTGGCCGTGATCCACAAAGTAGAGGAAAAATGGCTGGGTCAGAGTTCCCTTACTTTTGGCCCACTCAAAGGCTTTCCGGACATCCTCCACGGTGAGATCCCGCTCCTTTTCTCCTTTACCCAACTGGGCCGCAGTTACCGGAGCATTGACAATATCATCGCCCCGGCCATCCCCGTTGAAATCGGCCCAGGCTTTGGGAGAGAGGTAGTAGAGTTCCGAATGGTCATATCCGCGGTTGTAAAACATGCTGTAGATGACCTGGCTGGTGAGATATTCTGTGGCGTACCAGAACTTGTTGTGGCGGGGGGATGTGCTGCCGGCAGCGATAATGATGGCGGCCCGGGAGCCTTCCCTTATCTCCTCTTTTACGGTATTATCTTCAATGTTTTGGATTATTTCTGTTTTTCTGCCAAAGGTTAGATGGGCCAAACCGCTACCTTCCGTACCAATCCAGATACCGCCGTTGCCGTCCGAGAGTAAAGCTGAAATTGAGTTACCAGGCATTTTGGAGTTACTTTGAGTATAAACCTCCCATTTTCCATCATCGGAGAGATGAGCCAAACCGTCGTCCGTTGTTCCAATCCAGATGCCTCCGTTGCCGTCCAAGAGTAAAGATCGGACATAGTCGGAAGGCAGACCGGAGTTATCTTTATCATAAACCGTCCATGTTCCGTCATTGGAGATATGTGCCAGGCCGTAGAATGTTCCAACCCAGATACCGCCGTTATCGTCGGAAAGCAAAGAGTTGATATCGTTGTCAGGCAGTCCGGAGTTATTTGTATCATAAGCCGTCCATGTTCCATCATTGCAGAAACGGACTAAACCTAAACCTACGCCATGACTCCACTGTGTTGCAGCTCCAATCCAGATGCCGTTGTTCCCGTCGGAGAGTAAAGATTGTACATAGTTGGAAGGGAGGCCGGAGTTTTTTGTATTATAAACCCTCCATTTTTCGTCATCGGAAAGATGAGCCAAGCCGCCGCCTGTTCCAATCCAGATACCGCCGTTACCGTCCGAGAGTAAAGATCGGACATCGTTGTCAGGCAAACCATCAAGTTTTGTAAAAAGCCTGATTAGCTGCCCTGTTTCAGCATCCCTTTGTTCCAATCCACCATTTGTACCCACCCACAAAGTATTTCCGTCATGGGAAAGGGTCATACATTGAACATGGCTTGTATTTGTGTATATCTTCCACGTGGCATCTTCAGGGTCTCCGACAATGGGCGGTTCATGGCCCTGGGCAGCGGTAGAAGAGAAAAAGATCACAAAAAAAGCGGTAAAACAAGTTTTGATATGGATTGAAATTTTCATAACTCACCTCGTTCGGGGTTGCTGAATGGCAGCCATGACTGTTTACTATTCCACTTTGAAGGATGTGGAGTGAAATATCCAGTGATCCATAACCTCAAAGATATTGGCTCCGGCCGGGACAAGAAGCTGGTATGCCCAGTAGGTGCCTTTGGGAATTTCAAAAAACAGGGGCAGGTACATTAGTTTTACAGGTATGTTATCCATCCTTGGGGTGGAAGACCATGGAACAATATCCGGTGTGAACCTGTTCTCCCCGGTGATGAAAAGCAGAGTACCTCCGGGAATCCCCAGGGCATTGTACTGATCAAAGGAGCCTGTACCCTGGTTTGTCACCTCTATGGTGATGGTGTCTCCTGAGTGATAAACATCCTGGGATGCGTAGATGTCGGTCACAACACCAGGGGCATCACCATCAATGCCAGGGGCGTCGTTATCATCGCTGCCATCTCCATCCGTGCTATGACCTGAGTTGGGGCAGGCATCCCCGCCCTCTGCTCTGATTATAAACGCATTGGAGACCGCGGCGTTGTTTTTATAATCATTTACAAAGAAAGAGACCGTGTAGTCGCCGG